>NZ_CP080383.1:3752280-4064970 GCF_019443325.1 Cryobacterium sp. PAMC25264 | reverse complement strand
CTAGTCGAACACACGTTCGATTCGGATGCAAGCGCAGGCGGACCGTTCATCCGCCCACGCCGTAAGGGGCGCGGTCATGGCATAACTCCTGCAATCGTCGCGAAAACCAGCTCACACGGCCAGTTTCGGGCCATTTCAAGAAAGCTGCAGGAGTTATGCACAGTGTTTGCGCTGGGCCAGCTCGCCCCGTCGGGCTCGCGGCTAGGGGGTGGCCGGCTCGGGGTCGAAGCCGAGCGGCTTGGTGCGGGGCATGTAGAAAGCCGCCGCCACGGTGGCTACCGCCGTGATCGCGAGGGCCACGAACACAGCGGATGACGCGGCCGTGATGGCCGCGGGGCCGTGGTCGGTGTTGCCGGGCAGGGCGTAGATCGCGTTGGCAAGGGCGCCGAAGATCGCCACGCCGACGGCGCTGCCGATCGAGCGGGAGAACATGTTCGTTCCGGTGACGACGCCGCGTTCGTCCCACTCGACGCTGGACTGGGCGGCGATCATCGACGGGGTGGCCACGAGTCCCAACCCGAGGCCGATCACGAAGCAGGAGATGGCCACGGTGGCGACGGCAGGGGTGGCGGCCGTGAGGGCCAGGGTCACCGTGCCGAGCACGGTGATGGCCAGGCCGATCAGCACCGTGGGGCGGAAGCCGATCCGGAGGTAGAGCCGCCCGGACTGGGAGGCCGAGATCGGCCAGCCGATGGTCAGGGCCGCGACGGCCAGGCCGCCGAGGATGGGAGTGACGCCGAGCGAGCCCTCCAGGTAGGTCGGCACGAACGAGGTGAGCCCCAGCATGATGGCGCCGACACCCAGCCCGATCAGCGAACTGGTCAGCACCACCCGCCGCGAGAACACCCACATGGGCAGCACCGGTTCGGCCGCCCGGCGTTCGGCGAACACGAAGGCGATCAGCAGCAGCGCGCCGGCGGCGAAAATGCCGATGCTCTGCAACGAGCCCCACGCCCACGCCTGCCCGCCCTCGAGCACCGCCAGGAGCAGGGCGCTCAGTGCGAGCATCAGCAGGGTGGCGCCGAGGTAGTCCACCTTGTGCTTGCGGTGCTGGACGGTCTCGTGGAAGGTGCGCATGAGCATCCCGGCGGCCAGAAGGCACAGGGGAATGTTGATGAAGAAGATCCAGCGCCACGACGAGAACTCGGCGAATACCCCGCCGAGGGTGGGCCCGACGACGGAGGAGATGGCCCACACACTGGCGAGGTAGCCCTGGGTCTTGGCGCGCTCGGCCACGGTGTAAATGTCGCCGGCGATGGTGACCGACATCGGCAGGATCGCGCCGGCGCCCAGGCCCTGGACGGCCCGGAACGCGATCAGGGCGGGCATGCTCCAGGCGAATCCGCAGAGGATCGAGCCGAGCAGGAAGATGCCGATGCCGAAGAGCAGGATGGGCTTCCGACCGATGACGTCGGAGAGCTTCGCGTAGACCGGCACCGACACGGCTTGGCTGAGCAGGTAGATGGAGAACAGCCACGGGAACTGCGAGAAGCCGCCGATGTCTTTGACGATGGAGGGCACCGCGGTGGCGAGGATGGTCGATTCGATGGCGACGAGCCCGGTCGTCAGCATCAGGGCGATGAGGATGGGCCCGCGTTCGGACCGGAAGCCGACGTCTCGTCTATCTACACTCATCCGTTGAACAGGGCCCGGGTGTCGTTTCTAGTGGTCACCATGGACCCAAGCGTCGAGCTGGGCGAAGTATTCCGGCCACTCGCAGATCGAGCGCGTCGAAATCGGGTCGCGAGGCCTCGACAAGCTCGCCCGGGTGGCGGTCGCGGCCACACGCAGATCGAGCCTGTCGAAATCGGGTCGCGAGGCCTCGACAAGCTCGACCAACGCATCGGTCGCGGACGCTCGCCGGTGTGGCGGACTCGACCACACGCTGATCGAGCCTGTCGAGATCGGGTCGCCAGGTCTCGACGAGCTCGACCAACGGCTGGGTCGCGCCGACCGGCGCGGGCTACGCGGTGAGATGCAGGGTCTTGGCGGTGGCGGCCAGCGAGGCTGCCGCGGCGGCGGGGTCGTCGGAGAGCTTGGTGCCCAGGCTCGGGATCATCTCGCGCAGCTGCGGCTCCCAACGGGAGTAGTCGCTGGGGAAGCAGCGCTTGAGCAGGTCCACCATGATGGGCGCGGCCGTGGATGCGCCGGGCGACGCCCCGAGCAGGCCCGCGATGCTGCCGTCGGCGGAGGTGATGACCTCGGTGCCGAACTGCAACACGCCGCCGAGCTTGGCGTCCTTCTTCATCACCTGCACGCGCTGCCCGGCGGTGATGAGTTCCCAGTCCTTGGCCTGGGCCGTGGGCATGAACTCCCGCAGCGCCTCGAGCTTGGCCTTACGCGAGGCGAAAACCTCACCGATCAGGTACTTCATCAGGCCGAAGTTGTTCTTGGCCACGGCCAGCATGGGCACGAGGTTGTGCGGTCGCACGGAGAAGGGGAGGTCGAACCAGGTGCTGCGCTTGAGGAACTTGGGGCTGAACCCGGCGAACGGGCCGAAGAGCAAGGAGGTCTCGCCATCCACTACCCGGGTGTCGAGGTGCGGCACCGACATCGGCGGGGCGCCCACGGCGGCCTTGCCGTACACCTTGGCCTGGTGTTGCGCCACGATGGCAGGGTTGCTGGTGCGCAGGAACTGGCCGCTGATGGGGAATCCGCCGAAGCCCTTGATCTCGGGGATGCCGCTCTTCTGCAGCAGCGCGAGCGCTCCCCCGCCGGCGCCGACGAAGACGAACTTGGCGTCGACCGTGTTGGTGTACCGGCCCACGAGGCTGAGCAGGTTGAGCTTCCAGGAACCGTCATCCTGCTGCTTGAGGGTGGTGACCTGCTGGTTGAGGTGCACCTTCACACCGCGCTTCTTGAGCGAGTCGAAGAGGTACCGGGTGACCGCGCCGAAGTCCACGTCGGTGCCGGAGTCGATGCGGGTCGCGGCGATCTTCTGGGCGGCGTCACGCTTCTTGGTGAGCAGCGGCGTCCACTGGCCGATGACGGCGGGGTCCTCGCTGTACTCCAGGCCGGCGAAAAGGGGCTGGTCGGCGAGCGCGTCGCGACGCTTCCGCAGGTAGTCCACGCTGGAGGAGCCGTGCACGAAGGTCATGTGCGGGGTGGAGTTGATGAACTTCTCGGGCTCGGGCAGCACGCCCGTCTCCACAAGGTGCGACCAGAGCTGGCGGCTGATCTGGAACTGCTCGTTGATCGCCACGGCCTTCTCGGCGGTGACAGTGCCGTCGGCGGCCTGCGGCATGTAGTTGAGCTCGCAGAGCGCGGCGTGCCCGGTGCCGGCGTTGTTCCAGGGGTTGGAGCTCTCCTGGGCAAGCTCGCCAAGGCGCTCATAGACCTGGATGTTCCAGTCGGGCTGTAGCTCGGCGAGCAGGGTGGCCAGGGTGGCACTCATGATGCCCCCGCCAATCAGGGCGACATCGACCTTTTCTGAATTCACGCTCTAACTCTAACCCGCTGGTTGGGCGGGTCAGCCGGAGCGCGCGGCAGGCTCGGGCTCCCCCGGCCGGTCCATGCGTACGCCGGGGCTCATGTCGGCGTATAGGGTTGCCAAATGGAATCCACCGGAAGCCGTCTCGGCCTCTCCTTGGGCATCATCGCCCTCGCCGCTCCGATCGTCGCGTTGGGCCTGTTCATCGGCAGCTTCGCGATCACCGCCGTCGAGGCGGCGCGCAGCAATCCTCTGGCCGGCGCGACCTTCTATACCAACCCGGATTCGACAGCCCGGAAGGCCGCCGCCGCGGCCGCCGAGGCCGACCCGGGGTCCGCAGATGCCGCCACTCTGACCCGCCTGGCCGATCAGCCGGCCGCGACCTGGCTGTTGCCGGAGAAGTACCCCATGGACACCGTGCGTGCCGACGTCGCCGCGATCGCGGATGCCGCCGCGGCCGCCGGTCAGCTGCCCGTGTTCGTGATCTACGGCATCCCCGACCGCGACTGCGGCAACTTCTCAACTGGTGGGCTGTCCGAGAGCGACTACCCGATCTGGGTCGAGTCGATCGCCACGGCCCTCGACACCCGTGCGGCCGTCGTCATCCTCGAACCGGATGCGCTCGCCCTCGCCCAGCAGTGCGGCAACGTGCCCCAGCGGGTGGCGCAGATCCAGCAGGGCGTTGCCGCCCTGCAGGGCACCCTCGCCACGGTATACCTCGACGCGGGTCACTCCGACTGGCTCGACGCGGCCACCGCGGCCAATCTGCTCAACCAGGCCGGCGTGCAGAACGTGCGCGGCTTCGCCACCAACGTGTCGAACTACAACGACTCCGCCGCCGAGCAGGCCTTCGGCGAGGCCGTTTCGGCGCTCACCAACGGCGCCCACTTCATTGTCGACACGTCCCGCAACGGTGTGGGCAGCAACGGCGAGTGGTGCAACCCCACCGGCCGGGCGCTCGGCGCGACCCCCGAAGCCACGTCGGACGACGGCCTGCGCGACGCCAACCTCTGGGTGAAGGAACCCGGGGAGAGCGACGGCACCTGCAACAACGGCCCAGCCGCCGGCGAGTGGTGGCCGGAGCGGGCCCTGGAGCTGGCCAACGCCGCAGGCTGGTGACCCCCAGTTAGGTGCTGAGGGGCGCTCAGGGCGAGTAAGATCCTCAGGTATGTCATCGTCTGGAGAAACACGCAGGGTAGCGGTGATCATCGAGGATGACGCGGATATCCGCCATCTGCTCGAAGCGGTCCTCACCCAGGCCGGATTCGACGCCATCGCAACGAGCAACGGCCTCGACGGCGTGCGTGCCGTTCGCGCCTACGACCCCATTGTCACGACGCTCGATGTGAGCATGCCCGGCATGGACGGATTCGAAACCGCCAAGCGCATCCGGGCGTTCAGCTCGACCTATCTGGTGATGCTCACCGCGCGCGACGAAGAGATCGACACGCTGCAGGGCCTCGAGGCCGGCGCCGACGATTACCTCACCAAGCCATTCCGTCCCCGCGAGCTACGCGCCCGCATCGACGCCATGCTGCGCCGCCCCCGGCTGGCCGCCGCACCGGCCACAGCTGGCGACCCGACGGATGCCCCGGCCGCGCCCGTCGCTCCGGTCGCCGCCCAGCAGGCCGCGCCAACCGAGATGCCCTACACGCCTGCCTACGTGCCGCCGGCACCGGCGGCCACTCCCCCGGCCCAGACCATCCCGACGCTGGCCCCGGTGCCGGTATCGGTGGAGCAGGTGCCGGCCGCGGCACCCACGATCACCACGCCGAGCGACAGCGCCGTGTCCGACGAGCGTGCCGACGACTGGATCGAGCACAACGGTCTGCGCTTGAGCAACGACATGCGCCTGGCGATGCTCGGCTCGACCGAGCTGGACCTCACCCGCACCGAGTTCGACCTGCTCGCCGCGCTGCTCGAGTCCAAGCGCCGGGTGCGCAGCAAGGCCGACCTGGCGCTACTGCTACGCGGCGAGAGCTACGTCACCTCGTACTACGTCAACGAGGCCGACAAGCGGGCCGTCGAGGCGCACCTGAGCAACCTGCGCCGCAAGCTCGGTGACAGCCTCACCGCGCCGCGCTGGCTGGAGACCGTGCGCGGGGTGGGCTACCGGCTCGCCGCGTCGGACGAGGCCGGGCGCGAGTCGTACTAGCGCGGGTTCCCGCGACGGGTCGCGGGGTCTCGACAGGCTCGACCGACGGGGTGGGTGACCGACGTAGTGTTGCTAGCGCTGCAGGGCGAACATCGTGGCGAGGTCGTGGCAGGCCTGTTCGCCCACCTCGTTGAGCCGGTCGATGTGCCGGACCGAGCCGGCGATGTCACCGTCGCGGAGTGCGTCGTGCATCATCGCGGCGGTGGCCTCGACCGTCACTGCGCCCACCATGGTGCTGCTCGAGCGGATGCTGAGCAACACGACGTGAGCTTCCTCGGCATCCGGAAATGCCAGCGCCGTGGCAAGGCGCTGCGAGCGACTGCGCCACAGGTGTACGAAGTCGTGCACGAAACGGCGCTGCATTTCCCGGTCCCCGCCCATCTGGGTGAGCAGGGTCCGTAACGCCGTGGCTTCGATGTGGGCACTCACGCCTTGTAGCCGTGGTGGCGCTTGATCAGGGTGAAGAACATCGTGAGGGTCTGCAGCACGGTGGTGACACCGAGGATCGGCCAGCCGATCCAGAGGATGGTCGACTGGATGACGACGGGCAGCTGCAGCCAGATGAACACCATCGCGGCGGCAGCGGCGACGCCGACGAGCAGCGGCACGAGGTAGGCGTTACCGGAGCCGCGCTCGGCCTTGGCCTGCTCCGCCCAGTTGTCGACCTGCTTGTTGCTGGCGAACTTGGTCCAGGCGCGCACGAAGTGGCCGATGCGCACCCACATGTAGATCTCTGCGGGCAAGAAGGCGATGGCGAAGAAAATGTCCTTGCCGTTGCGATTCTTCATCGACATCGCCGTACGAAGGTTCAGCAGCAGCGCCACGGCCGGCGGGATCAACCAGATCGGGCTGAACACGAACGCGCC
Organism: Cryobacterium sp. PAMC25264; assembly: GCF_019443325.1. Classification (NCBI taxonomy): domain Bacteria; kingdom Bacillati; phylum Actinomycetota; class Actinomycetes; order Micrococcales; family Microbacteriaceae; genus Cryobacterium; species Cryobacterium sp. PAMC25264. The sequence goes on along the minus strand of NZ_CP080383.1, from coordinate 4,058,519 downwards.
GATCGACAGCGAGGCGAACAGCAAGATGAAGAACATCACCCGGGTGAGCACGTTGACCACCATCGAGAAGTTCTCGATCCAGCGCAGGCGGAGGTTGGGGTGGAAGGGCTGGCCCTTCGTGTCGCCGCGCTGACCGGGCCACATGAGTTCGATGGCGCCGAAGTTCCACTTGACCTGCTGGGCATCCAGGCCGCGCAGGGTGGTCATGCCGCCCACGTTGGCGCGGGCCTGGGCGCTGATCTTGGTGAGATAGCCGGCGCTCTTGATCTGCAGGGAGAGCAGGGAGTCTTCCACCTCGCTGTCCTTCACCCACGGGGTGGCCTGGTGGCTGTCCACCATCACCTCGCGCAGCGCCTTGGTGGAGAAGATCGAGAACTGGCCGCCGAGCACGGCCATGTTGCGGCCGCGCAGCATGTTCTGCATGTTGAACGCGGCGAACTGGGCGCGCTGGCCGGCGATGAGGAAGCTCGGTACGACACCCTTGATCACGGTGTCGTCGATGCTGTAAATGGCCGAGATGCCGCCGACGCGGGTGTCCGAGGCGATCTCGGCCTCGAGCTGCTCCACGGCGTTCGTGGCCGCGGTGGTGTCACCGTCGACACCGAGCAGGAAGTCGCAGCCCTCGATGAGCGAGTAGCCGTAGTTGAGCGCGCCGACCTTCTTGTCGGGGTTCTCGCCGATGTCGTGCACGAACACCTCGGTGAACTGCATGACGCCGTCGGTGACGACCTCGTGCGGGCCGGCGTACTCGCTGGCGATCTTGACGGTGTCGTCGGTGGTGTTGTTCACCACCACGTGGATCACGTCGGGCAGTCGAGTCTGGGCGAGCAGGGAGTCGAGCACGCCGCCGATGGAGTCGGCTTCGTTGTACGCCGGCACGATGCATCCGATGGTGGGGCGGAAGGTGGGCAGGCCCTCGACCATCTCGTTGAATTCGTTGGCATAGACGGCGAGCCTCGGGTCGATGGGCTCGGGCTTGGCGTAGCGGTTTCTCTCGTTCACATTTGCAACTCTGTCAGGTCAACTGCTGGTTTGTCCCGTGGATGTGTCAAGGTTTTCTCAAGATAAGCTCAAGAACGGCGCAGCAGCAGCGCGCGCACACGATCACCGGGGGGACCACATGCCGACGACGACCCGCACGCGCCTCGCGGCGCTCACTTTGGCCGCCGCCCTCACGCTCACCCTGGCCGCCTGCGGGCAGGCGCCGTGGGCCGGCCTGGATACCGCGGGCAGCACCCCCACGCCCACGGCGAAGGCGACCATCACCCCGATCGTCAACGACCTGTCGGCCGGCTCGGCCCGGCATGAGCTCGTCGCGGGCGATGCGGCCCTCACGGTGGACTACTCGTCGTCGCTGAGCATGGACCAGTGGACCGCCGAGGCGAACAAACCCGTGAGCTTCTCGGTCAGCGCCGCGCTGGGCACCGACGACGGCCAGGGTGTCTATCTGTCCAAGGTGAGCATCGTTACGGCCGTCAGCGGCCCCACCGGAGCGCTGGATGCCCCGGCAGCGTTCGTCGACCAGTCCTCCCTACCCACCGGGTACGTCATGAAGGCGCCGTACAGCTACGGGCAGACGTTCGTGCTCTCGGCCATCGATCCCGCCGCCACGAGTGTCACCCTTTCGTTCACCTACGAGCTGCTCATCCAGACGACGCCCACGTCGACCACGTTCGCCAAGCAGACCGCGAGCGACCAGCTCACCATCGCCATCGCCAAGTGACTCGCGAACCGTGAGTTAAGCACGCAAAACTCGAGTTTTGTGGGGCTTAGCTCACGGTTCGCGGATGGTTGAGCGCGCGACGGACCCGGGTCAGAGGTCGCGGGGGGCGGGGGCCGCATCCACGGCCACGGCGATGTCGTTGCCGCCGCCGCGCTTGACGATGTCGATCGCCCGGTTGACCGCCTCGCTGAGCTCACCGAGGTCGTAGCCGTGGTCGAAGGTGTCGGCGATGCCGAAACTCGCCGTGAGCCGGATCTGGTAGGACTCCCCCAGCGGGCCGTCGACGAGGGCGTTTTGCACCCGCTCGGTGATCGCACGCGCCTCGGTGGCCGAGGACACCCCGGCCAGGATGAAGAACCGGCCTGCGGCCAGGTGCCCGATCTGGGCCATCATCGGGGCACTGCCGCGGAGTGTGTCCGCGAACCGGGAAATGGCCTCGTCCCCCGCCGTGCGGCCGAACGCCGTGTTGATCTCGGGGAGGTTGTCGATGTCCGCGCCGATCACGGCCAGGCCACGCTCGGACATCTCGGCCCGCTGCAGGTGGTCGGCCGCGGCCTGACGGAACGCCGGCCCGGAGAGCACACCGGCCGCCGAATGGATGCCCACGGCGATGTCGCCGACGGCATTGCTGCCCACCCGCTCGGCGCGCAGGATCGACACCGCGATGCAGGCGGTGACGATGAGCGCCATGTTGAAGATCGAGGTCGTGCCCGACCCGAAGTAGGTGATGAAGGTGGCGCTCTCGGCGCCGTCAATCTGGAATGCGATGGCCCGGCCGGCGTAGAACACGGCGGCGAGGAACAGCACGATTGCCAAGATACGGCCGTTCACGTTGCGGCGCAGCCGGCCGCGCATCGCCTCGGCACCGCCGAAAACCCCCAGCACCGCTACGCACACCCAGAGCAGGCCGGCGCCGGCCCATTCGCCGCCGGCCTCGCCGGGAACCATGGTGACCACGCCGACGAGCAGGGCCACGCCACCGACGATGAGGAAGGCGGAGGACCGACCGTTGTAGACCCGTGTGCCTGACCAGAGGGCGCCGATGGAGATCACCAGGGCGGTGTTGGCCAGGGCGATCGCCCACCAGGCGGTGTCGCTGACCAGGTACGCGCCGTACCCGACAGCGACCATGATGCCGGCCACGAAGGCCAGGCTCCACAGCCGCCCTGGCGGGTCGTTGCGGTTCAGCGCGGTGTTGAAGATAAATGACACCCCGCAGAGGATCACCATCAGCCCGCTGATCATCTGCAGTGTTGGTCCGTCTAGTTCCATGTCATCCCCCGGTGGGCGTGGCAGGCCACGCTCACCCTCTGTTCACCGGGAGCGTGGCGATCGCCGTTGTCCCCTTGCCTTTGATCGATTCCAGTCTCAGGTCGCCGCCGTGCTCGCGCATGATCTCCCGGCTGATACTGAGGCCCAGGCCCGTGCCGTGCACGCTGGAGCCGCGCACCGAGTCGGCCCGGTAGAACCGGTCGAACAGGTTGCCCTGTTCGTCCTCGCTCATGCCCCGGCCGGTGTCGGCGACGCGCAGCTCGATGCCGCAGTCCACTTCGTGCGCCGACACGGTGACCTTGCCCGACTCCACGTTGTACTTGATGGCGTTGGAAAAGATGTTGTCGATGACCTGACGCAATCGGAAGGCGTCGGCGATCACGATGATCTCGGGCAGGTCCACGAGCTCGAACCGGATGTCGCGCTGCGAGGCCAGGGGTTCGGCCGATTCAGTCGCATCCCTGATGATCGCCGTCAGGTCGCACGGGGCCACGTTCAGCGCCAACCCCTCCTTGGACTCGCTGGCCGCGGTGAGCAGCCCGGAGACGATCTCGAGCAGCCGGTCGGAGTTCTTGGACGCGATCTCCAGCATCCGCCGCGTGTCGGGGTCGACCCGTTCGTCGTCCAGCGCCAGCTCGAGGTAGCCCAGGATCGAGGTGAGCGGGGTGCGCAGTTCGTGGGAGACCGAGGCGACGAGGTCGTCTCTGGCCTGTACCGCCCGCACTTCGGCGGTGACGTCCCTGGTCACGAGAACGCCGCCGTCGAACCGGCCGGCCTGGTCGAGGATGGGCCGGGCCGACACGAGCACGGCGGCCTGCTGCTGATCGGGCGAGCCCAGCCACACCGTCACCCGGTCGACGGTTTCGCCCCGCATGGCACGCGCTGTGGGCCGGTCCGAGCCTTCGAAGAGGGTCACCCCGTCTTCCTTGTAGGCGATGCCGGACAGGCCGACCCCGTCACTCACCCCGAAGCGGGCGAGCAGGGAGCGTTGGGCGCGGTTGATGAAGTTGACGGTGGAGTCGCTGTTGTAACCGACCACCCCGAAGTCCACGGTGTTGAAGATCTCATCGAGGGTCTGTTCCTGGCGGCGGGAGCGTTGCAGCGCCGCCTCGAACAGGCCGGCCTGCTGGGTGAGCAGCACGCGTTGCGCCTGCGCGCGCCGGTTGGAGGTGTAGGTGACCGAGGCGACGAACGCGAGCATGATTGTCACGACGGCCAGCAGCGGCGCTTGGCTGGAGGCGTAGCCCGTGGCGTTGAGCGGATCGGTAAAGAATTTCAACGGCAGGCCCGCCCAGAGCAGGATGGCCGAGAACAGCACGCTGCCGGTTGCGCCGACATACCCGAAGTGGGTGGACATCCAGATCACCGGGAAGACGAGCAGGAAGCTGACACCCAGCTGCGGCTGGGCCTCCCGGGCGAGGGTGAGACCGACGATGTCGAGCAGCGGGAGGATCACGATCCACGATTTGGGGAACAGCCGCCACGGCACGGCAGCGGCCAAACCTGTCGCGGCGAAGATGATCATGACGCCGAGGAAGTACAGCGGGGCCGCGAACATGGCCGCATTGTTGACCACGGTGACAGCCACCAGCAGCAGGGTGGCCGCGGCCAGAAGCAGCTGGGAGAGGAAGACGCTGCGTTCCACGCGCTCCCGCACGCCGCCGCGCGGCATCCTCAATATCTGCTCGACCATACTGCGACCCTAACGTTTACAGCGACAACCCAGATACGGCGCGCACGGGCAGCACGGCGGCCGCTCCGTATTCCTCCAGGCGGGCAAGGGTCTTCTCAAAACTGCGCGGTACCCCGTAGTGGAATCCCTGGGCGCTGCGGATGCCGAGCGACGACAGGTGCGCGGCCATCGTCTCGTTCTCGACGCCCTCCACGATCATCGAGTACTCGAGGTTGTCGCCGAAGCCCTGCAGCGCCGTGAGGACCTCACGCTGGCGCACATCGTCGAGGTCGTCCACGAGGCTCTTATCGATCTTGAGAATGTCCATGGGCATCCGCACGAGGGCGTCGACCGAGGAGTCCTGGGAGCCGTAGTCGTCCAGTGCGATCATGATACCGATATCGCGCAGGTGGTCGGCCTGGGCCCGCACCGCGGTGGACACCCGGGCGACGGACCGCTCGTTCAGCTCCAGGCAGAGCGAGATGCCGGGGTAGCGTTCGGCCAGGTCTTCGACGAACGAGCCGACGCGTTGCGGCAGGATCTGGCCGGCCTCGACGTTGATGGTCATGCAGACGATGCGCGGCTCGATGAGCCGGAAGTCGGCCGCCGCGGCCATGGCCTTGACCGCGACCTGACGGGTGAGCGCGTCGAGCCGGCCAAGGCTCTTGGCCTTCTCCACCAGGGAGGGCGGCGACAGCGGGCCCAGCTCCGGGTCGGTGTAACGCACGAGGGCCTCGAACGCCCAGATCTGGCCGGTGACGAGGCTCACGATGGGCTGGAAGGCCAGTTCGAGAAGGTCTTCGTCGATGGCACGGGCCACGATGTCGTTCATCTGGGAGGAGCGGTGCCCGGAGATGTTGATGCTGCTCTCGTTGGCGGGGCCGCCGCGGCGGCGGGACTTCTTGATGGCGAGCATGCTGCGGTCGGCGTCGCGGAGCAGCTGGTTGACATCCGTCTCCCGGTGCGCTGAGTAGGCCAGGCCGATGCTGAGGATGGGGTTGATGCTGGTGCCGCCCACCGCGAGCGGTTCGCCGGTGGCCTCCATGATGCGTTCGGCAAGAAGCTTGGCCTCGGCGAGGGAGGACAGCCGGGTGAGGATCACGACGAATTCGTCGCCGCCGACCCGGGCGACGACGTCGTACGGGCGCACCACACCGCTGAGCCGGCTGCCGAGTTCGCTGAGGATCTCGTCGCCGGATTGGTGGCCGTAACGGTCGTTCATCCGTTTGAAGTCGTCGAGGTCGATGAACAGCACCGCGAGTGCCTCGGAGTAGTCGCGGTGGTCGTTGATGTTCGCGAGGGCGTCCTGGAAGGCGCCGTAGTTGGGCAGGCCGGTGAGCGGGTCGGTGTTGGCGCGGATGGTGAGGCCGCCGATGCTCTCCCGGGCGCTGAAGACCACGTCGGCGGTGTGCGCGAGCGCCGCGAGGGCGCGCCGGTCGTCGTTGGTGAACGGGAAGTCCATCACATCGCGCCGGGCCACCAGATACTGGCCACCGAGCGCGGTGATGGCCACCGGAGTGTCGATCTCACCGCGGCCGGCGGGCTCATGGCGGATGCTCGCGGATTCGACGCCGATGGTGTCGTGCACGGCGCGCAGCAGCACGGTGGCGAGGTCGGCGGTGGGGTTGACCGGGCTGAGGGTGATGGGCGTGATCTGCCCGCCGGTCTTGGTGAAGTGGTTGGTGGCGTTCAGGTCGATGACGCCCGCGACCACGCCGGCCAGCCGGCGGCGCATCGCGGTTCCCCGCTGGATGAGGACGGTGCCCACCGCCGCGACGCTGAGGGGCACGAGGGTGACGGCCACGGCGAGGGTGTCGGTGCGCAGGTCGACGAACGGATGCGTCCACATGGCCAGGAGGGCACAGGACACCGCGTACCCCCCGGCGACAAGCACCAGGCGTACGGCCGAGTAGGCCTGTTCGGTGGTGGGCTCAGGCGGGGCGCCGGAGAACCGGCGGCGGAGTGCCTCCACCACAATCACCGTGACGATGTAGGCGATCGCCCCACCGGCGGCCACGACAGGCTCCGAGGAGCCGACGGCGTGGAGCAGGGCGAGCATGGCCATGAAGGCGACGCCACCGACTCCCGTGAGACCGGCCGCGTAGACGGCCACCTCAATCCGCCGGGCCGTGAGTGCGACTACGAGCAGCACCCCGAGGCAGACCAGGCCGAGGGCGACACGGGGGGCGAGGACGGGCTCCAGGGCGAGCACCACGAGGATAGGCAGGCCGATCACCGGGCTGCGGAACCGGAGCGCGCCCAGGCGGAAGCGCGGGATCTCGAACACACCCGCGCACACCACCGCCCACGCGGCGATGAAGAGGTGCTCGACGTTGCCGGCGAGGACCAGTTCTACCAACGAGGAGGAGATGAGAAAGAGCGCCGTGGCCGCGAACAGGCCGAAAACCACCCGACCGGCCGCCGCTGCTCCTTTAATTGTCTCCACAAGGTCTGACACTACTGGAGCCCCGCCGGGGTGACGTGCCCGGGAGGGACTATCCGACAGTGAGTTTCGCGGCCAGGAGTTCGGCGATCTGCACGGCGTTGAGCGCCGCGCCCTTGCGCAGGTTGTCGTTGCTGATGAACAGGGCCAGACCACGGCCGTTCGGCACTCCGGGGTCCTGGCGGATCCGACCGACGAAGCTGGGGTCGGCGCCGGCGGCCTGCAGCGGCGTGGGGATATCGGTGAGCTGCACACCCGGGGCGTCGCTGAGCAGCTCGGTGGCGCGGGCGACCGAGATGGGTCGGGCGAACTCCACGTTGATGGAGAGCGAGTGACCGGTGAACACCGGCACGCGCACGCAGGTACCGGAGACGAGCAGGTCGGGCAGCTCGAGGATCTTGCGGCTCTCGTTGCGGAGCTTCTTCTCCTCGTCGGTCTCGAACAGGCCGTCGTCGACGATCGACCCGGCGAGCGGGATGACGTCGAATGCGATGGGCCGCTTGTACACGGTGGGTTCGGGCATGCTCACCGAGGAACCGTCGTGCACGAGCTGGAAGAGGTTGTCGTCGCTGGCCGCGGCGCGGATCTGGGTGGCGAGCTCCTGCGCGCCGGCCAGGCCGCTGCCGGAGACCGCCTGGTAGGTGCTCACGATGAGGCGTTCGAGGCCGGCCTCGTCGTGCAGCACCTTGAGCACGGGCATGGCGGCCATGGTGGTGCAGTTGGGGTTGGCGATGATGCCCTTGACGGCCCGGTCGATGGCCTCCGGGTTGACCTCGCTGACGACCAACGGCACGTCGGGGTCCATCCGCCAGCCCGACGAGTTGTCGACCACGGTCACGCCGGCGGCGGCGAAACGCGGTGCCTGGCTCTTGGACAGCGTGGCGCCGGCGGAGAAGATGGCCACGTCCAGGCCGGAGGGGTCGGCGGTTGAGGCGTCTTCCACCACGATCTGCTCCTGCTTCCAGGGCAGCGTGGTGCCCGCGGACCGCGCCGAGGCGAAGTAACGGATGCTGGCGACGGGGAAGTCGCGCTCCTCAAGCAGACGACGCACCACGGCGCCGACCTGGCCCGTGGCGCCCACGACGCCGATGTTGATGCCGGCGCGGGTGCTGCTGGGTGCGGTGCTGGTGGCTGCGGTGCTGGTCACGGTGTGGTCCTTACTCAGTCAAATCTCATGCGGGGCTCAAAAGCGGGGTGGTGTGCACAACTCCTGCAATTCTCCCCGAACCAACCCGAATCGGGCCGGTTGGGCTGTTTTTGGCAGAAATTGCAGGAGTTATGTCGGGGTGCGGGGCGAAGTTCTGGCGCGGGGGCGGAGGTCTGGGGCGGGGCGGGCGGCCGCTCGGAACGTGCAACTGGTCCCGATGCGGACAACTGGTCCCGGCGCACCGGGTGCAGATGTCCGCTCGGGGAACAGTTGCGGGCTGTGGACCGGGTTAGCGGCCGGTGCCGCCGTGCACCACGGCCTCGTTGTCGGCGTCCAGGCCGAAGGCCGTGTGCACCACGCGCAGGGCCTGGTTGATGGTGTCGGCGCGGGTGACGACCGAGATGCGGATCTCGCTGGTGGAGATCATCTCGATGTTGATGCCGGCCTCGAACAGGGCCTCGAACAGCTTGGCGGAGACACCCGTGTTGGTGCGCATGCCGGCGCCGACCAGGGCGAGCTTGCCGATCTGGTCGTCGTACTGCAGGCCGGCGAAACCGACGTTCTGCTGTTCGTTGGTGAGCGCGGTCAGCACCTGCTGGCCCTCGGATTTGGGCAGGGTGAACGAGATGTCGGTGAGTCCCGTGGACGCGGCCGAGACGTTCTGCACGATCATGTCGACGTTGGCGTTGGTCTTGGCGACGATCTTGAAGATCTGCGCGGCCTTGCCGGGAATGTCGGGAACACCGACGACGGTGACCTTGGCCTCACTGAGGTCGGCGGCGACCCCCGCGATGATGGGCTCTTCCACTGTCTCTCCATTCAATACTGCTTCGGCGTACGGGCTGATGGCGCCCGGGTTGTAGACGATGGTGCCGGTGTTGTTGTTGAACGACGACCGCACGTGCAGGGTCACACCGTGACGGCGAGCGTATTCCACGGCGCGGATATAGAGCACCTTGGCGCCCGCGGCGGCCAGTTCGAGCATCTCTTCGCTGGAGACCCGGTCGAGCTTGTGCGCGCGGGGAACGACGCGGGGGTCGGCGCTGAAGATGCCGTCGACATCCGTGTAGATCTCGCAGATGTCGGCGCCGAGCGCGGCGGCCAGCGCCACGGCCGTGGTGTCGGAACCTCCGCGGCCGAGGGTGGTGATGTCCTTGGTGTCGCGGTTGAAGCCCTGGAAGCCGGCGACGATGGCGATGGCGCCCTCGTCGAGGGCGTCACGCAGGCGTCCGGGGGTGACGTCGACAATGCGGGCGGCGCCGTGCTGGGCATCCGTGATCATGCCGGCCTGGCTGCCGGTGAACGAGCGGGCGTCGTAGCCCATGCTCTTGATCGCCATGGCCAGCAGCGCCATGGAGATGCGCTCCCCCGCGGTGAGCAGCATGTCGAGCTCGCGCGGCGCCGGGATCGGCGTGACCTGGTGGGCCAGGTCGAGCAGCTCGTCGGTGGAGTCGCCCATGGCTGACACGGCCACGACGATGTCGTTTCCGGCCTTCTTGGTGTCGACGATGCGCTTGGCAACTCGTTTGATGCTCTCGGCGTCGGCGACGGATGATCCGCCGAACTTCTGCACGATCAGGCTCACGTGGGCACTCCTGGCTTCCGGGTACGCGGAGACAACCCGCGCTCCCATCCTAAATGCGTTCGTATTCTCGGACGTTCATGTGACGCCCCGCGGCCCGGCTGCGGGAGGTGTCGGGCACGACTGTTGCTCATGCGGACAAGAGTTACCGGCGCACCCTGAGTGTCAGCCTGTGGTGAGACAAATCATCGTTTCATCACGGGCCGGCTGAGGGCGGGGAAGAGGACATCCAAATGGAAATGTCAGAAGTCCAAACCCGGCTTACTCGGAAGCATCATTTCACGTCTGCTGAGCGCCTCGCGATTCTTGCGCAGTGGGAGCAGTACGCGTCGACGGGCGCGGAGATCGGCGCGAAGTCCGCGTTCTGTCGCCGAGTCGGCATCGACGTTAGGTCGCTGTCGCGGTGGAGTCAGGAGAAGCGGCAGGGCCTGCTGGTCGAGACGGAACAGCGGCAGACTAAGTACGTGTTGACGAAACAGGAACGGATCGAATTTCTGCGATTGCAGAAGGAAAACGCGATCCTCAAAGCCCAGTTGGAGCAGTCCGAGAGCGCGGTGGAAGTGTTGGGAAAAGCCTCAGAGCTCTTGTCCGCGCTGGCCAAGAGCTCACAAATCCGCACCCCGCCGCTGCCGGACGAGCCAGCGATCCCGGCCGCGTTTCGGAAGCCGAAACCCACCGAGTAGCGTTCGAAACAGTCGTCGACCTGACTGCGGTGGGGATGCCGGTGGTGCGGGCCTGCGCGTTGGTCGGCTACTCGCGGGCATCGTTCTATCGGCACCGCAGCCCCCGCGCCCGCCTGGCCGCGCCGATCCCGCAGAAGGACCGGCACCAGCCGGCCACGCTCTCCACTGCGGAGAGCGCGCAGATCCTGGCGCTGATCAACACCCCTGAGTATGAGGGCTTCTCGATCTGCCAAGCCTTTTACCGGGCCTGGGATGCGGGTGTTTACCTGGCGTCGAAGTCTTCCTGGTACCGCGTCGCCCGCGCGGCCGGGCAGGTCCACGAGCGCCGCCGGCAGGCTGAGGGGTCGCCGAAGAAGATCCCCGAGCTGGTCGCGACCGCCCCGTCACAGGTGTGGTCCTGGGACATCACCAAGCTCAAGACCACGATCCGGGGCCGCTACTTCCACCTCTACGTGATCATGGACATCTACTCGCGTCGCGTCGTGGGCTGGCGGCTGGAGGCCTACGAGGATGGTGACCTCGCCGAAGAACTGATCCAAGAAGCGGTCACCGCGAACCACGGCGTCGCGCCGAACTCTCTGCACTCGGATAACGGTGCTGCGATGGTGAGCACACCGGTGTCCTTACTGCTGGAGAAACTCGGCGTCGATAAGTCCTTCTCCCGGCCCAAAGTCTCCAACGACAACCCCTACAGCGAAGCGTTATTCAAGACCGCGAAATACGATCTCGCGTTCCCTGAGATCTTCGACACGACCGATGACGCCCGCGCCTACTTCGACTGGTTCTTCCACGAATACAACCAGAACCACCGCCACTCCGGCATCGCCTGGAACACCCCCAACGACGTTCACTACGGCCGCACCGACCGAGTGACCCGCCGCAGAAGCCAAGTCCTCAACACCGCATTCCGAACGCATCCAGAACGCTACGCCCAACACCCCAAGCCCCCGGCCCTACCGGGCCGGGTATGCATCAACGACCCCCGCCAAAAACCCAAACCCAACCTGTCTCAAACAGGTTGACAAATACCGCGCACCGGGCGCAAACGTCCGCATGGGCCACAGTTGTGCCGCGCGGCCCTGCCGGGATGAGCGGCTACAGGCTCGTGACCGCCACGAGGCCGAGGATCACGGCCGCGCCAAAGCTTGCGCCGACGGCGCGGCGGGCGCGTTTGGCCGGATCCTTGAGCGGCGGCAGGCTCCGCCAGCGGAGCACCGCGCCCACAACGGCGGCGGCGAGGAGCAGCACCAGGGCGTACCAGGCGAAGACGGTGGCCGTGGTCCAGTCCACGAGCACTCGGCTGGCGAAGAGGATGCCGGCAGCGGCCAAGCCATCCGTGCCCAGGGCCAGCCGGTCGCGGGCGGCACCGAAGCGCGGTGACCAGGCGGACACGGCGAAGCCGCCGACAAAGGCGACAACGACGATGAGTGGGATCCAGGCCATCACGAGTTCTCCTCCAGAATCGACATGGCGACGGCATCGACGCTGGTGGCGGTGTTGCCCAGCACGATCACCGCCCGGTTGGCGGCCCGGTCGAGCGCCATCATGCTTGCGAAGCCACCGGTGCCACCGTTGTGCCAGGTGGCGGTGCCTTCCTCGGGCGCCTGGGTGAACCAGGCCAGGCCGATGAGCGGGCCGGCGCCGGAGGCGCCTTGCGGGTCGAGCACCGCGGCGGGGTCGACACCAAGCGCCAGGTTCGCCGAGAGCAGCGCCTGGGCGTAGAGCGTCATGTCGGCGAGGGTGGAGCGGATGGCGCCGGCCGGGGCGTAGGCGCCCATGGTCCAGGCTGCGGCCGGGCGGCCCGCGACGGTATAGCCGGTGCGGGCGCCGGCGGGCAGGGCATCCGCCGTGACGGCGATCGACGTGCCGGTCATGCCGAGGGGCTCGAGGATGCGGGTCTGCAGCAGCTCGGGATAGTCGGTGCCGGCCGCGGCAGCCAGGGCCTGGCCGAGCAGGGCGACGCCGAGGTTCGAATAGTCGACGGTGCCCGGGTCGGTGAGCTCGGCGGCTCTGGCGTGCTCTTCGAGCGCGTCGAGGTCATACGGGTAGGGGTCGTTAGCGCGGTAGCTGCTCCAGAGGCTCGTGGCCACGGCCGGCACCGTGACCGCGAGGCGTGGCAGCCCGGAGCGGTGGCTGCTGAGATCGGCCAGGGTGGCGCCGGCCGCGGCGCTGTCGCCGAGGTCGAGGTAGTCCCCGACCGGGTCGGTGAGGGTGACTTCGCCGCGCTCGACCGCTTGGGCCAGCAGCAACGCGGTGAAGGTCTTGGTGATCGAGCCGATCTCGAACACGGTGGTCTCGTCGGCGCCGAGGCCGCCGTACGTGACGCCGTCGGCGTCGATGACGGCGCTCGCGAGGGTGTCACGGGCGCCCGCCTCCCGGCCGGCATTGTCGGCGAGACTCTGGGCAAGGGCCGCGTCACCGGTTGCCGACGTCGACAGGGTGGGCGGTCGGGGTGCGGCCAGCACTCCCCCGACGAGTACCGCGAGGGCGGCGCCGGCGGCGATCAGACAGATGCGGGTGGGGCGTTTCATGGGAGACCTCCGTCGAATGGCGGGCGGGTGTGCGGCGCGAGTGCGCCCGGTGAAGCAGGCAGGGTCGGTGGGTGCGCATGGTGGCTGCGCGGGCGCGAGTGCGAGCTGTACGGGTGAGAGTGCGAGCTGTACGGGTGCAAGTACGAGTTGCGCGGGCTGCCTGCGGGGGCTGGCGAGGCGCAACTGTCACCACTCCGGACATGTGCACCCGGCGCACCGGGAGCATTTGTCCGTGCGGGCGACAGTCGCGCCTCAGCCGTATCGGCGGGCATCAGACGCCGCCGGCCGCGAGGATCACGGTGAGCAGCGGCACCACGCGTTCGGGCGGGATGCCGTAGTGGCCGCGGGACGTCGAGTACACCCAGCCCGCCGCGATCAGCTGGTTGACGTGGTGATAGACCTGCCCGGTGGTGCCGACGCCCTCGAGAGCGGCGAGCTCGGCTACCGCGACGGTGCCGGTCGCGATGGCCTGCAACAGTCGCAGTCGCACCGGGTGGCCGAGGGCGGTCAGGGCGGATGTCGAGGCCGGCCGGCTCCAGTCGCGGGCGAGGATGTCGTCGGTGGTGAGGGCGTACTGCCAGTCGACCGGTCCCCCGCCGGGCAGGGTGACGTTGCCGGTGTAGAGCACGGCGCCGGGTGCCGGGGCCATCGCCTTGAGGCCGTTCAGCGCCCAGAAGACATCGGTACCGGGGCTCGACGTCGCCGGACTGCTCGCCCGCTCCGTTCCGTCGGTCTCGGCATCCGCGTCGGTTTGACCGGGGGCAGCTTCGGCGCCGAGGGTGGCGTGCACGGCCCGTTCGAGCGCCTCGACCCGCTCGCGCAACTCGGCGAGTTCGTGCGTGTGATCACCGAGCGACGTCATGAATCCAGTATTACGTACTTATCGGACGACTATGTACGTAATTCCGTAAATGCAACCGCTAAGCGGGGAGCAACTGTTGCCGGTGCGGACGAATGGTCCCGGCGCACCGGGTGCAGAAGTCCGCATGAGCAACAATTGGCCCCGAGGGAGGGCGGTGAGAGCGGCCGCCAGGAGCCTGAGTGGCTAGGAGGTGACGGTGCGGCGGCCCTCGAAGGCACGGCCGAGGGTGACCTCGTCGGCGTACTCGAGGTCGCCACCCACGGGCAGGCCAGAGGCCAGCCGGCTGACCTTGATATCGAGAGTGGTGAGCAGGCGCGACAGGTACGTGGCGGTGGCCTCGCCCTCGAGGTTGGGGTCGGTGGCGATGATCACCTCTTGCACGGTGTTGTCGGCCAGGCGCGTCATCAGTTGACGGATGCGCAGGTCGTCGGGTCCGATGCCGTCGATGGGGCTGATCGCCCCACCGAGCACGTGGTAGAGGCCCTTGAACTCCCGGGTGCGCTCGATGGCGACGACATCCTTGGCCTCCTCGACCACGCAAATCGAGGTGGGGTTGCGACGAGGATCGCGGCAGATCATGCAGGTCTCCTGCTCGGAGACATTGCCGCAGATCTCGCAGAACTTCACCTTGTCACGCACCTCGAGCAGCACGTTCGCCAGGTGCGACACATCGAAGTTCTTGGTCTGCAGGATGTGGAACGCGATGCGCTGCGCGGACTTCGGGCCGATGCCGGGCAGACGACCGAGCTCGTCGATGAGTTCCTGAACGATGCCTTCGTACATTTAGTTGTCGTTCCTCTGTCGCGAGATCGGGTCGTGCGGCTGCTCCTCGATGAAGGTGGCGCCGAGAATTTCGCGCACCACGGCCTCGCCGTACCGCTGCTTCTCCGCGAACGCGGGCGCGCGTCGGGCCGGGGCCCCGCGCTGGCTGGCGGGGGCGGATGCGGCGGGCGCACCGGGTGCGGACGCTCCGGCAGCCGGCGCCTGCTGGGCTCGAGGCTGCTGTGGTGCCGCGGACTGCTGAGCGTTCGGCCGGCCGCCGCGAGCGGGATCCGCGGGCGCGGAGAATTGCTGAGGGTCGGGCGGGAGGTCGTCGTAGGGCGGCGGCTCTTCGTCGAACGGCGGCTCGAAGTCGGGCTCGGGTGCGAAGTCGTAACCTGGCGCCGTCGAGGCCGACGCTTGCGGAGAAGCGGCGGGCGCTGACGCCGGGACACCGGCCGGTGCGCTGGCGGCGGCATCGGCTGCGTTACCGACGCTGGTGGTGGGCGCCGGCGCTGCGACAGCGGCGGATGCGCCGTGGGTCGGCGGGGCCACCACGGGTTCGTCGGCCAGGGTTTCCGCGGCAGCCAGGGCGGCAGCGGATCCGGGGATGACGACGGTGGCCCATCCGGTGGACGTGGTCGGCGGCGCAAGGGTGGCCGTGGCCGCGCGAGTCGCTGTTGCGGTGGCGGCTCCGGCTGCGCCTGCTCCTGCTCTCGAGCCGGTACCGAACGCGGCATCGCTCGAGAACTCGCCGGTCGACGGTTCGCCGAACGCCGACGACCCGGCGGATGCCATCGGTGTGGCCGCAGCCGCACTGGACGCGGATGGGCCAGACGAGGCCGGAGGAGTGGAGCCTGCGCTCGCGCTGCGGGCTGCGGCGGGAACCGACGGAGAGGCGCCGGAACCCGCAGCGGGAGCGGAGGGGGCCGCCCCGGTGCCGGCGGTAGGGCCGGCGGGTGTCGCACCTGCCGGGTGGCCGGCGCCCGCCGCGGCGAAGGTCTCGGAATCGGCGCGGGCGATGAACTTCACGCGCAGGCCGAGCACCTTGACGATGGCGCCGCGCAGGAACTCGCTCACGCCCTGGCCGGGCGCCTGCTGGGCCTTGAACCCCTGCATGTCCTGCTCGCTGGGAAAGGACAGCACGAGAACATCTTCGCCACGCAGGTCCAGCACGCGGGCGGTGTAGACCACGAGCCAGGCGCTGAGCTTGACCTCCTTGACGGCGTCGAGGATCTGCGGCCAGGCGTCCTTGATCTGGGCCAGCGTCACCGGTCCGACGGGAACAGCCGGCGCCGGGGCGGGCGCCGGCTCCGCGGCGGGTTCGGCCGCGCGGACGTTTGGCGCGGCCGGCTCGGCGGCGGGCGCGCCGCCCCCGGCGTCGTCGGAGAGCGGGCCGGGGGCAGCCTCTGCCGCCGGAGCCGAGTCGGTGGACGGGGTGGCGCCGGTTGCTGCACGGGCAGCGGCGGCGGTCTCGGCCGGGGTGGCGGCCGGGGATCCGGGTACGCGAGTGGCCCAGCCCGCGCCGGCCGGTGCGGGCGCGGGCGCAGACGGCGCCTCGGCCGCAGGGCTGCCAGCCGAGGCGGCGGCCCCCCGGCCTGCCGAGGGTGCGGTGGCCGAGGGTGCGGTGGCCGACGGAGCTGCGACAGGAGGACGCGAAGCCGAGCCGGCGGGAGCGGAGGTGGCGGATTCGGCCGCGGCGGGCGCATCCGTGCTGCCGCCGTCGACGCCGATGCGCCGCTCGAGGCGCTCGACGCGGGCGAGAGCGCCGCGGGTGGTGTCGTCGGCGGCGGGGATGAGCACACGTGCGATCATGAGCTCGAGGTGCAGGCGCGGAGAGGTGGCGCCGGTCATCTCGGTGAGGGCAGCGTTGAGGATGTCGGCGGTGCGGCTCAGCTCGGCCGGGCCGAACTTGGCGGCCTGCACCTGCATCCGGTCGAGTTCGTCCTGCGGCACACCGCGGAGCACCGCTGCGGCGCCGGCCGCGCTCGTGGCGGCCACGATGATGAGGTCGCGCATGCGCTCGAGCAGGTCTTCGACGAAGCGGCGCGGATCCTGGCCGGTCTGGATGACCCGGTCGACGGCGTCGAACGCGGCGGAGGAATTGCGGGCGGCAATGGCGTCGACGGCGTCGTCGAGCAGGGTCGCGTGGGTGTAGCCGAGCAGAGCAACGGCGCGTTCGTACTCGATGGCTTCGGTGTCGGAGCCGGCCATGAGCTGGTCGAGCAGCGACAGGGTGTCGCGGGGCGAGCCGCCACCGGCGCGCACGACGAGCGGGAGCACGCCGGGAGCGACGGTCATGTGTTCGCTGTCGCAGAGCTGCTGCACGTAGTCGAGCATGGGCGCCGGCGGCACCAGCCGGAACGGGTAGTGGTGGGTGCGCGAGCGGATGGTGCCGATGACCTTCTCGGGCTCGGTGGTGGCGAAGATGAACTTCACGTGTTCCGGCGGCTCTTCCACGATCTTGAGCAGCGCGTTGAACCCCTGCGGCGTGACCATGTGCGCCTCGTCGAGGATGAAGATCTTGTAGCGGTCGCGGGCCGGCGCGAAGATGGCGCGTTCGCGGATGTCGCGGGCGTCGTCGACACCGTTGTGGCTGGCCGCGTCAATCTCGACCACGTCGAGCGAGCCACTGCCGTCACGGGAGAGCTCGACACAACTGGGGCAAACACCGCACGGAGTGTCGGTGGGGCCCTCGGCGCAGTTGAGACAGCGGGCCAGGATGCGCGCGGATGTGGTCTTGCCACAGCCGCGGGGTCCGCTGAAGAGGTAGGCATGATTGACCCGGTTGGTGCGCAGGGCGGTCATGAGCGGATCGGTCACCTGAGACTGACCGATCATTTCGGCAAAAGTCTCTGGCCGGTAACGGCGATACAGGGCGGTAACCACGAGTTCAATCGTACTTGGTGCCACTGACACGCCGGTCGGTCCATGCACAGGCGGCGGATGCGCGCGGGGGCGCGTCCGGCCGGTCGCGGGCATCCGCCGTGCGCGGTGGTGCAGTGCGCGAGCTGGCGCGGGCGACTGTGCCCGAAGCGGACAAATGGTGCCGGCGCACCCTGAGTGTCAGCCTGTGGTGAGACAAATCATCGTTTCATCACGGGCCGGCTGAGGGCGGGGAAGAGGACATCCAAATGGAAATGTCAGAAGTCCAAACCCGGCTTACTCGGAAGCATCATTTCACGTCTGCTGAGCGCCTCGCGATTCTTGCGCAGTGGGAGCAGTACGCGTCGACGGGCGCGGAGATCGGCGCGAAGTCCGCGTTCTGTCGCCGAGTCGGCATCGACGTTAGGTCGCTGTCGCGGTGGAGTCAGGAGAAGCGGCAGGGCCTGCTGGTCGAGACGGAACAGCGGCAGACTAAGTACGTGTTGACGAAACAGGAACGGATCGAATTTCTGCGATTGCAGAAGGAAAACGCGATCCTCAAAGCCCAGTTGGAGCAGTCCGAGAGCGCGGTGGAAGTGTTGGGAAAAGCCTCAGAGCTCTTGTCCGCGCTGGCCAAGAGCTCACAAATCCGCACCCCGCCGCTGCCGGACGAGCCAGCGATCCCGGCCGCGTTTCGGAAGCCGAAACCCACCGAGTAGCGTTCGAAACAGTCGTCGACCTGACTGCGGTGGGGATGCCGGTGGTGCGGGCCTGCGCGTTGGTCGGCTACTCGCGGGCATCGTTCTATCGGCACCGCAGCCCCCGCGCCCGCCTGGCCGCGCCGATCCCGCAGAAGGACCGGCACCAGCCGGCCACGCTCTCCACTGCGGAGAGCGCGCAGATCCTGGCGCTGATCAACACCCCTGAGTATGAGGGCTTCTCGATCTGCCAAGCCTTTTACCGGGCCTGGGATGCGGGTGTTTACCTGGCGTCGAAGTCTTCCTGGTACCGCGTCGCCCGCGCGGCCGGGCAGGTCCACGAGCGCCGCCGGCAGGCTGAGGGGTCGCCGAAGAAGATCCCCGAGCTGGTCGCGACCGCCCCGTCACAGGTGTGGTCCTGGGACATCACCAAGCTCAAGACCACGATCCGGGGCCGCTACTTCCACCTCTACGTGATCATGGACATCTACTCCCGTCGCGTCGTGGGCTGGCGGCTGGAGGCCTACGAGGATGGTGACCTCGCCGAAGAACTGATCCAAGAAGCGGTCACCGCGAACCACGGCGTCGCGCCGAACTCTCTGCACTCGGATAACGGTGCTGCGATGGTGAGCACACCGGTGTCCTTACTGCTGGAGAAACTCGGCGTCGATAAGTCCTTCTCCCGGCCCAAAGTCTCCAACGACAACCCCTACAGCGAAGCGTTATTCAAGACCGCGAAATACGATCTCGCGTTCCCTGAGATCTTCGACACGACCGATGACGCCCGCGCCTACTTCGACTGGTTCTTCCACGAATACAACCAGAACCACCGCCACTCCGGCATCGCCTGGAACACCCCCAACGACGTTCACTACGGCCGCACCGACCGAGTGACCCGCCGCAGAAGCCAAGTCCTCAACACCGCATTCCGAACGCATCCAGAACGCTACGCCCAACACCCCAAGCCCCCGGCCCTACCGGGCCGGGTATGCATCAACGACCCCCGCCAAAAACCCAAACCCAACCTGTCTCAAACAGGTTGACAAATACCGCGCACTGGGCGCAGATGTTCGCTTCGGGAACAGTTCAGACGGCACGGAAACCCCCGAATGGTTGACAAGGTGCCCGTGGGTTCGTCATACTCGCAACCATGTTTGCGTAAACATGTGCGTCCGTACAGGATTGTTTACGCTAACAGCCCCTGTGGACGGCAGTAATCGCTGACCGCATTTCCAATGGAGGAAAGGTCCACCCATGACAAAGTCGTCAGGGCGCAGACGCGCACTTGCCATCACCGTAGTGCTGGCGCTCGGTGCCACCGGGATCGGAACAGGGGTCGCAGCGGCCCCGGCCGTCGCCGCACCCGCCGCCACCCCACTCACCATCACCCCCAACCCCGCGTACCAGAACGAGGAGTTCGAGGGCTGGGGGACCAGCCTGGTCTGGTTCGCAAACGCCACCGGCGGCTACCCCGAAGACGTGCGCCAGGACCTCTTCGACAAGGTCTTCGGCGCGGACGGCCTCAACCTCAACATCGCCCGGTACAACATAGGCGGCGGCAACGCCAGCGACGTTCCGCCGTACCTGCGTGCCGGCGGCGCCGTGGACGGCTGGTGGAACCCCGACCTGGTCGCCAGCGACAGCAACGGTGTGATCAGCTCGGACTACGCGGACCGCGACCGGTACGCCGCCGCCTGGGACCCCGACGACCCCGCGTCGTACAACTTCGACGCCGACGAGACCCAGCGCTGGTGGGTGAACGCGCTCAAGGACAAGATCACCAAGTGGGAGGCGTTCAACAACTCGCCGCCGTACTTCATGACCGAGAGCGGCTACGTCTCCGGCGGCTTCAACTCGAGCACCGACCAACTCAAGAAGTCCAGTGTGGCTGACTACGTGGCCTACCTGAAGACCGTGGCCCAGTCGGTGGAGGAGCAGGAGGGCATCAGCTTCGACACCATCGCCCCGTTCAACGAACCCAACACCAACTACTGGGGCACGAACATCGACTCCAAGACCGGCTGGCCCAAGCAGGGCGGCCAGGAGGGCGCCCACATCGGCCCGGCCCTGCAGGACACCGTGATCAAGGCTCTGGCCGCCGAACTGGCCGAGTCCGACACCACCACCGAGGCCACGATCTCGGCGATGGACGAGACCAACCCGGGCACCTTCGTGACCAACTGGAATGGCTGGACCACTGCGGCCAAGGCCGAGGTGAAGCAGCTGAACGTGCACACCTACGGCACCAGCGACCGGCTCAAGGTGCGCGACATCGCCAAGTCCGCCGAGAAGCCGCTCTGGATGAGCGAGATCGAAGGCAACTGGGACAGCTCCGGCGTGCACAACCAGACCAACATGGACAACGGCATCGGCATCGCCACCCGCGTCATGGACGACCTGCGCGAGCTCGAACCATCCGCCTGGGTGCTGTGGCAGCCGGTGGAGGACCGCTACAACATGGAAAAGGTGGAAAAGCTCAACTGGGGCAGCGTACTGATCGACTTCGACTGCAACGCCGACGGCGACTCGGTGCGCCGTCTCAAGGACGGCGACGCCGACCCGTCCTGCCGGGTGCTCACCAACGCGAAGTACAACACCCTGCGCAACTTCACCCACTACATCCAGCCGGGTGACCACATCATCCCCTCGACCAACGCGCAGACCACCTCGGCCGTCACGGCCGACGGCACCGGCCTGACCATGGTGCACGCCAACAGCGAGACCGCCGCCCGCACCATCACGGTGGACCTGGCCAAGTTCGGCACCATCGACGCCGGGGCCACCGTCACCCCGGTTGTCACCACCGAGTCCCCCGCCGACGACGTCACCCAGAACGCCCTGGTGACCGGGACGGCTGTCGCCATCGACGCCGACACGAAGACCGCCGTGGTCACCGTGCCGGCGAAGTCGGTGACCACCTTCGTGATCGACGGCGTGAGCGGCGTCGCCGACACCGCCGCCCCGCTCACGGATGCCCACACCTACCGGGTCGTGGGAGCGCAGAGTGGCAAGGCACTCACCGCCAAGGCCACCACCGGCAGCAACCCCGCCGCCGCCATCACCACCCTCGCCACCTCCGCTGGCACGGTCGGTGCGCAGCTGTGGACCGCCGAGAAGGTGACCGCCGGCGACAGCAACACCGAACGCTTCGTGCTGCGAAGCGCTGCCGGAACGGCGCTGGCCGCCAACGGTTCCGGCACCCTGCTGGTCGAGTCGACCCGGGAGGCCGCCGCCGCGGACCCCGCCCAACAGTGGATCCCGACCACGACCGACGGCTCCACCTGGAGCCTGGTGAACGGCGCCCTGCCGGTGGCCCTTGAGGTTCCCGGCCAGTCGACCACCGAGGGCGCGGCGGTGAACGTCTACGCCTCCAACGGGGGTGCGAACCAGACCTGGTCGTTCCAGGACACCGCTCTGGTCTCGTTCGAGCCGGTGCTGGCCAACTCCGTCGCGGGGGTGCCGGCGACCTTGCCGGCCACCGTCGTGCCGCGCTACAGCACGGGCCTGGGTGCCCCGATCCCGGTCACCTGGAACACCGAGGGAGCCGACTGGGACAGCCTGGGCACCATCACGGTGACGGGCTCGGGCACGGATGTGTTCGGCACGGCCTTCGACTCGGCGAGCGCGACGATCGAAATCGGTGGGTTCGCATCCACTGACCCGGTTTCGCTCACCACCTACGCAGGCATCACGGTCGACGATCTCGTCGCCGCGGCGCCCACCACGGTGCCGGCCCAGATCGGCGCCAGCACGAACAGGTTCGACGCCGCCGTCACGTGGGAGTGGGACGGAGTGGACGCGGACGCGTTGGCCGACCCCGGTGTGCTGACGGTCTCCGGTAGCGCCACCTCGAACGACCCGGGGCGGCTGCGCTCGACGCGACCCTGTCGGTCATCCTCACGGTTGCCGGCGAGCAGAACCTCTCCGTGCTCGGCACCACCTCGGCGTCGGCGACATCCACGGAGTCCGGTTACCCGGTGGACCGCACCCGCAACGGGGTGACCAACGACAAGGGCTGGTCGAACTGGCGGAGCGACAACAAGCCGGCCGCCGACACCCTGACGTACAACTTCGGGTCGACCCAGCCGCTGACACGGGCGAAGCTGTACTTCTACAGGGACGGCACGACGAGCTGGCCGAGCTCGGTCACCGTGCAGGCCCTGGACGGGTCCGGCGGGTGGCAGGACGTACCCGGCGGCCCGATCGCCGTCGCCACGCCCACGGACAACTCCGGCCCGGTGATCGACGTGCCGCTGGCCGGCGTGAGCACCAGCCAGCTGCGTGTCGTGATGACCGCCTATCCGAACACGCACATGGTCGTCTCCGAGGTGCAGGTGTTCGGCAAGACGGCGGGCGTCGCTGACGTGTCCGGGCTCGCCCGGCTCACGGTCAACGGCACCCCGGTGCAGGGCTTCGACGCCGACACCACCGCGTACACCGTTCCGCTGACGGGGTCGGCGGCCGCCGTTGTCACCGCATCCGCCATCGACACGGCGGCCACGGTCGAGGTCGTGCCGACCGGCCTGACCGGGGCCACGGTGACCGTGACGGCCGCGGATGGGTCCACCACCTCGGTGTACGAGCTCACCTTCGAGCGCACCGCGGCGATGACCGTTCCCGTGGTCACCGGCACGCCCAAGGTGGGGCTGCCCCTGACCGCGAGCACCAACGCCGACCCCGCGGATGCCGCACTCGGCTACAGCTGGACGCGGAACGGAACCGCCATCGACGGCGCCACCTCGGCGAGCTACACGCCGGTCGCGGCCGACCTCGGGGCATCCCTCGCGGTCACCGTGACGGCCAGCGCGCCGGGCTATGCCTCGGCGACGGCCGACTCCGCGCCGGTGGTTGTGCTGGCGGCCGATGAGGTGCCCGGCACGCCCGGTGGCGAAACGCCTGGGACGCCCGGCGGGGAGACTCCCGGGACTCCGGGCGGGGAGACTCCGGGCACACCCGGTGGCGAAACGCCGGGGACTCCGGGCGGCGAAACCCCCGGCACGCCCGGTGGCGAGATGCCCGGTACGGAACCCGGCACCGGGACTCCCGGCGGCCAGGTACCCGGACTGCCGAATCCGGGGCTGCCACTGCCCGGCACCGGAGCGGCCTCGACGAACGTCGAGTTCTCCAACGCCTCTGGCGGGGTCTACTCGGACGGCGCCGTACTTGCCCGCGGGCAGCGCCTCACGGTGTCGCTGACGGACGCCACACCCGGCGCCACCGTGAGCTTCGAGCTGCACTCCACGGTGGCGGTCCTCGCCTCCGGCGTTGTGCCCGGCACCGGCGCGCTCACCCTGTCCGGCAGCATCCCCGCGGATGCGGCGCTCGGGCAGCACCACCTGGTGCTGGTGGTGGACGGCACCGAGGTGTCGAGCATCGCGGTCACCCTGGTGGCTGATGCATCCGCTGCCGATGCTGCGACCGGCCAGCTGTCGAACACCGGCGTCGAGCTTCCGCTGGGGCTGCTGCTCTCGCTGTCACTCGCGCTGATGCTCGCCGGGGCCGTGTTGCTCAAGGTGCGGCAGCGCCGCAGCTAGCGCACGAACGGAGGGGGCAGGTCGCGCACCACGCGGCCTGCCCCCTCCCGCGCGCGCGGGCCACAGCTCCCACTGGTTTCGACAAGCTCAACCACCGAGACGGGAACGACCCACACGTCGGTCGAGCCCGTCGAGACCCGGTGAGCGGAACTCGAGGCACGCCACGAGGTCTCCTAAGGAAGTGCGCTTCCGCCGACCAACCGGGCGCGAAGCGCCCCCACAGCTCCACAAGCTCGACCACCGAGACTGGTCACGAGGTTTCGACAAGCTCGACCAGCGAGACTGGTCACCAGGTTTCGACAAGCTCAACCAGCGGGACGGGCGCGACCCACACGTCGGTCGAGCCCGTCGAGACCCGGTGAGGTGTCCCCTACAAGTCGGTGTGGCCGAGCTCGGGGCGGGCCACGAAGCTGATCCGGGTGTTCTCGGTGCCGTGCAGGCACAGGATGACCAGCTCGTTCTCGGCCCGGAGCACCGGGCCGGGCACGTACAGCGTGGTCTGCGGGCCGCGGTCCCAGAATCGGCCCAGGTTGAACCCGTTGATCCAGGCCTGCCCCTTGCCCCATCCGGCGGTGCTGAGGAACAGGTCGACGCCGGGCTCGGCGCCGAATCGGCCGCGCGCGAACGCCGGGCCGCTGAGCGATCCGGCAACCTCGGCCTCCGGGACCAGCGCCAGAGTCGGCGTCGACCCGGACGAGGCCGCGAGCGACATCGGCACGGTGGCGGCCGACGCGGGTGTGGTCGCCGCCGACAGTGTCGCCGAGGAGCTCAGCCGCGGCGTCGGGGTGAGGTTGAGGGCGAGGTCGAGTTCCACGTCGAGGTCGAGGTCGACCGCGCCGGCCGGAGCGTGATGCGATGACACGGCGGTCGTGACACCGTGGCGCCCGTGCTGCGGGGCGAAGAGGGCGCTTCCGGAGCGCACGAACCCGTCCACGTCGAGCGGAAGCACCTGCCAGTGGGCGAGACCGACGCCGTCGAGGGCGGCCGGGCCGATCAGGCCCTTGTCCTCGCCGATGCGGGGGCCGTAGTTGACCCGGCCCTGGTCCTCCACGAGCAGGTCGAGGCGGTCCCCCGGCGGCAGGCTGAGCGACCGGTCGTGGTGGTCGCGCTGCAGCACACCAACGGCGGTGCCGTCGACGAAAACCTGCGCGCGGTCGCGCACCTCGCCGAAGGAGAGCACCCGGGTGCCGGGCGTGAGCCGGCTGCGGTACAGGGCAAACCCGGTGTACTGGCCGAGCGCATCCATGCTGGGCAGCTCAGCGGCCCAGGCGGCACTCGTGTCAGCCAGCTCGGGCAGGGCGTCCCAGAGCGACACGGATTCGTCGAGCACCACGTCGAAGGCCGGAGCGTGGTTCGCGGGTTCGGGCAGCGGCGGCAGCGCGGCATCCGCGGCAACCGGCGCATACCGGGTCAACACCTCACGGAAGGCGAGGTACTTGGCCGTGACCTCGCCGCTCTCGGACAGCGGGGCGTCGTAGTCGTAGGAGGTGACGGTGGGCTGGAACACGCCCTTGTCGTTGGCACCGTTGGTGAAGCCGAAGTTGGTGCCGCCGGTGAACATGTAGAGCGACACGGATGCGCCGGTGGCGAGAAGGTCGTCCAGCTCGCGCGCGGAATCCTCCGCCGAGGTGGTGTGGTGGTGCGCGCCCCAGTGGTCGAACCAGCCGTTCCAGAACTCGGCGCACATGAGCGGACCCGTGGGTTGGTGCCGGCGGAGCACGGCCAGGCGTTCGGTGGCGCGGGAGCCGAAGGAGCCGGTCTTGTGCAGCTCGGGCAGGCTGCCGTCGTCGAGCATCTGGTCGGTGGGCTGGTCGATCGTGGTGAGCGGCACGGTGATGCCGCCGGCTCGGTTGAGCTCCACGAGCGCGCGCAGGTAGTCCTTGTCGTCGCCGTAGGCGCCGTACTCGTTCTCGATCTGCACCAGGATCACGGGCCCGCCGCGGTCGATCTGCCGGGACGCCACGATGGGCAGCAGCCGGTCGAAATACTCGGCGACGGCCGTCATGTAGAGCGGTTCGTTGCGGCGCACGCCCACGGCGGGGTCGGCGAACAGCCAGCCGGGCAGTCCCCCGTTGTCCCACTCGGCGCAGATGAACGGCCCGGGCCGCACGATGGCGTACATGCCCTCGGCGGCGATCAGGTCGAGGAACCGGGCCAGGTCGAGCTGCCCGACGGTATTGAAGGTGCCGCGCACGGGCGAGTGCGCGTTCCAGGCCACGTAGGTCTCGATGGTGTTCAGGCCCATCAGCTTCGCCTTGCGGATGCGGTCGGCCCAATGATCGGGGTGCACCCGGAAATAGTGGATGGCGCCGGCCAGGATCCGGAACGGTTCCCCGTTCAGGAGGAAGTCCGTGTCACCGATCGCAAAATCACCCGGGGTCGGGGCCGCGGGTGCGGACAGAGTGAGGTCACCCATGATCAGGTCTCCGTTCGGGCTCGGCTCAGCACGGCGACGCCGGTGGCCGGGAGCGTGAGGGAATCGGCGGCCAGGGTGCTGCCGCCGAGGTCCACCGCGGTGACGTCGCCGTCGGCCGCGCCGAGGGGCACGGTCACGGCCAGCGCCGAGTGGTTGATATAGAAGAGGTACTCCCGGGTGTCGCTCTGGCGCACGGCGAGCTGCACGGTGCCGTGCACCTCCTCCGGCAACGGGGAGTGGATGCCGGCATCCGTGGCGAACCGGCCCACGAGCGCCACCAGCGCGGCGCGGTCGGGCACCGTGGCGACGAAGCTGGCGCGGCCGGCGCCCGCGGTGCGGCCGGTGATGGCGGGCACGCCGGGGAACGGGCCGTCGTCGAAGCGGGCGAGCACGTCGACGTCCGCGGCGACAGACACGTCGTGGGTGAGCAGCGATCCGGTGGAGCCGGCCGGCAGGTCGCCGGACAGGGCCACGGTCTGGCCGGCGAGCAGTCCGCCGAATTCCTCGGCGCGCACGCCGAGCAGGTCGCGGAACGCGCCCGGGTAGCCGCCGCGGTGGATGTGGTCGTCGGCGTCGGCGATGCCGGAGAACACGCCGACCACGAGGTGGCCGCCGGTACGGGTGTAGTCGGCCAGCGCATCCGCCAGCGGCTGCGGCACGATGTAGAGCATCGGCGCGATCACCAGGTCGTAACCGGAGAGCCCTTGGCCGTTAAGCACCGAGCGGGCCGGCACGATGTCGGCCTGCAGGCCGTTGGCCAGCGCCGCGGTGTACCAGGCCATGGCCTCGGCCTTGTAGCGGAGCAGCTCGGTGGGGTGCGAGTCGAGCTCGGACGCCCACCAGGAGTCCCAGTCGAAGAGGATGCCGATGCGCGCCTGCTTCGTGCGACTGCCCGCCACCTCGGCCAACCGCCCGAGCTCGCCGCCGAAGCGGGACACGCTCCGGAACACCGAGCTGTCCTCCCCCGCGTGCGGCAGCATCGCGGAGTGGAACTTCTCGGCGCCGGCCAGGGACTGGCGCCACTGGAAGAAGCAGATCGCGTCGGCGCCGTGCGCCAGGTGGGTCAGGCTGTCGCGGCGCAGTTGCCCCGGGGTCTTGGCCTGGTTCACCGGCTGCCAGTTGACGGCGCTGGTGGAGTGCTCCATGAGGAACCACGGTTCCCGCCCGGCAATCTGGCCGGTGAGGTTGGCCGAGAAGGAGAGTTCTTCGAACGCGGTCGGGTCGGCCACGAGCAGGTAGTGGTCGTTGGAGACCAGGTCCACCTCGGCGGCCCAGTCGGCGTAGTCCATGCCGCGGGTCTCGCCCATCACCATGAAGTTCGTGGTGATCGGCACCTCCGGGGTCGCCCGGCGCAGGATCTCCCGCTCGGCGACAAGGTAATCCTTGAGCGCGTCGCTGGAGAACCGGGCGAAGTCGAGCTGCTGGGTGGGGTTGGGATGTGTCGCGGCCAGCCGTGGCGGCAGAATTTGGTTCCAGGACGAGTAGTTCTGCGACCAGAACGCCGTTCCCCAGGCCCGGTTGAGTTCGGTGAGTGTGCCGTAGCGGGCTTCGAGCCACGTGCGGAAGGCGCGCGCGGCGTCATCCGAATAGTCGTAGACGTTGTGGCAGCCGAGCTCGTTGCTGATATGCCACATCGACAGGGCCGGGTGGTCGGCGTAGCGCTCGGCCATTTTCTCGACCAGCGCGAGCGCGTACCGACGGAAGACGGGCGAGGTGGGGCGCCACTGCTGGCGGCCGCCGGGCCAGATGGTCTCGCCGAGGCGGTTCACCGGCAGCACCTCGGGGTGCAGTTCGGTGAGCCACGGCGGCGGGCTGGCGGTGGCGGTGGCCAGGTCCACGGCGATGCCGTTGGCGTGCAGCAGGTCGATGGCACGGTCGAGCCAGCCGAAATCCCAGCTGTCAGGCGTGGGCTGCAGCAGCGCCCAGGAGAAGATGCCGACGGAGACGATGTTGACGCCGGCCTCGCGCATGAGGCGCATGTCGTCGGCCCAGACCTCTTCGGGCCACTGCTCGGGGTTGTAGTCGGCGCCGTAGCCGATGCGGGCGGCGTCGGCGGGCAGGCTTTCGGTGCCGTCGGCGAGGGTGTGCGCCGCGGGCCAGCGCACCCAGCGGGGCGCGTCGGTGGTCGAGCTTGTCGAGACCTCGTGAGGTGCCCGCTCGCCCGACCAACGATCGGTCGCGCCCACTCCGCTGTTCGAGACGCCGGCGCTCATGCTGTGGCCTTCGCGGCCAGGCGCACGATGGACCACGACAGCGCGGGCAGCACAACAGCGGCCAGCTCGCCGTCGGCGGCGAGCGTCACCTCCGTGAGCGGCACCGGATGCACGGTGTCCTGGTGATCCACGGCGTTCGTCGAGAATCGGTCGCCGTCCTCCGGCGCGAACAGGCTCTCGGCCGAGAGCACCGAGCCGGCGGGGGCGCCGGCCAGGTCCACCTCGAGGGTCAGCGGGTCGTTGGCGGACCGGTTGACCAGGAACAACACGATCTCGTCGTCGGTGGCGGTCACCGCGGCATCCACTAGGTCGACGGTGCCGTATTGGGCGCTCTCGTAACTGTCGGAGTGGATCGTGGCGGCCAGCACCTCGCCGCGTGCGGCGGCGGCGGTGCGGGCGAAGGGGAAGAAGGTGGTCTGCCGCCAGGCCGGGCCGTTCGGCTCGGAGCGGATGGGCGCGATCACGTTCACGAGCTGGGCGAGGTTGGCCATCGAGACGCGGTCGCTGTTGCGCAGCAGCGCGATGAGCAGCGAGCCCACCACCACGGCATCGCTTACGTTGTATTCGTCTTCGATCAGACGCGGATGCGTGTTCCACTCGCCGCTGAACAGGGGGTCCTTGTCGACCTCGTTGAACCGGGTTTGGTACCAGACGTTCCATTCGTCGACGCTGATGCCGATGAACCGGTCGACGCCCTGGCTCACGGCCACCTCGTCGATGACCGCGGCGACGTCGCCGATGAACCGGTCCAGGCCCACGCCGGAGGCGAGGAAGCTGCCCAGATCGCCGGGCTTCTCTTCGTAGTACGCGTGCAGCGAGATGTGGTCGACGAGCTCGATGGTGTGCTCGAGCACGGTGCGCTCCCAGCTGCCGAAGGTGGGCATCTCGGCGTTGGAACTGCCGGCCACGACGAGCTCGATGGTGGGGTCGACCCACTTCATCACGCGGGCGGTCTCGGCGGCGAGCCGGCCGTACTCCTCGGCGGTCTTGTGGCCGATCTGCCACGGGCCGTCCATCTCGTTGCCCAGGCACCAGACCCGGATGCCGAACGGCTCGGTCTGTCCGTTGGCTCGGCGCTGGTCGCTAAGAGCAGTGCCGGTCGGGTGGTTGCTGTATTCGAGCAGGGCCGCGGCATCCGCGATGCCGCGCGTGCCCAGGTTCACGGCCTGCATCACCTCGACGTTGGCTTTTTCGGCCCAGCCGGCGAATTCGTGCAGGCCCACCTCGTTGGTCTCCACGGAGTGCCAGGCCACGTCGAGCCGGGTGGGGCGTTCCTCGCGCGGGCCGACGCTGTCTTCCCAGCGGAAGCCGGAGACGAAGTTGCCGCCCGGGTAGCGGATCAGGCTGGGGTTCAGCTCGCGCACGAGGTCGAGCACGTCCTGGCGGAAGCCGTCCGCGTCGGCGGTGGGGTGGCCGGGCTCGTAGATCCCGGTGTACACGGCGCGGCCCATGTGCTCGACAAACGAGCCGAAGAGCCGGGGCGAGACGGGGGCGACCACGTCGTCGCGGGAGATGCTGAGCCGGGCGTGCAACACGGGAGAGATCCTCTTTAAGTAGATAGGTACAGCAGGAGGGTGGGTCTGCCTAGACCCACCCTCCTTCGGTGGTGGTGCGGGTGTTTACTTCTCGGTGACGGTGAAGCCCTGCTCGTTGCCGTAGCTGGCGGTGGCCTTCTGCCACGCGGTCAGGCCCTCGTTGATGTCGCCCTTGCTGGCGTACGCCTGGCCGACGGTGTCGGAGAAGATGCTGTTCGAGTAGACCTGGAACGGCAGGTAGCTCCAGCCGGGAACAACGTCCTTGGCCGACTGCACGAGCACCTCGTTGATCTTCTGGCCGCCGAAGTACTCGCTCTCGTAGCCGAGGAATTCGTCGGAGTCGAGGTCGGCGACGGTGGACGGGAAGCCGCCGGCGTCGATGGAGATCTGGGTGCCTTTGCCCTCGTTCATGTACTGCAGGAAGCCGGCAGCAACGAGCTTGTTCTTGCTCTGCTTGAGGATGGCGTCGCCACCACCACCGTTCTCGGCGCTGGCGGTGACGCCGGCCGTGTAGGTGGGCAGCGGCGCTACACGCCAGTCACCGGAGGCTTCCGGCACGCCGGACTCCAGGTTGCCGGGCATCCAGGCGCCGATGTTGAGGGTGGCGATGGTGCCGTCGCCCAGGCCCTTGTACCACTCGTCGCTCCAGCTCGGGGTGGGGGCGAGGAGGTCGTTGTCGAGCAGCTGGTTCCAGGTGTCGGCGAACTTCTTCGAGCCCTCGTCCTGCAGGTTCAGCGTGACGTCGGTCGAGTCCTTGGTGGTGTACGGCTGGCCGCCGGCCTGCCAGATCATGCTGGTGGTGAAGCCCGCGTCGCCGGTGTCGTTGGTGATGTAGGCGTTCGGGTTGGCGGTGTGCAGCTTCTCGGCGGCGGCGACGTACTCGTCCCACGTGGTCGGCACCTCGATGCCGTACTGGTCGAAGACGGCCTTGTTGTAGAACATGGCCATGGGGCCGGAGTCCTGCGGCAGCGCGTAGATGCCGTCGCCGAGGTTGACGGAACCCCAGGTGCTGTCGGTGTACTCGGAGGCGTACTGGTCGAACCCGAAGTCGGTAAGGTCGGCCAGTGCGTCGGAGAGCGCGAACTGCGGGAGGGCGTAGTACTCGATCTGGGCGACGTCCGGAGCGCCGGAGCCTGCCTTGATCGCGTTCTGCAGCTTGATGTACTGGTCGTTGCCGGTTCCGGCGTTGACGACCTTGACTGTCACGTTCGGGTTTTCCTTCTCGAACGCCTTGGCGATGTCTTCCACCGCAGGGGCCCAGGCCCAAACGGTGATGGTCGACTTCTCCTTGAGCGCCGCGGCGATGTCGTCGGCGGTGCCGGTCTCGGCCGAGCCGCCGCCGGCCGCGGAGCACGCGGCGAGGGACAGGCTGAGGGCGAGGCCGGTGGCCACGGCGACCGCGGTGCGGCGCAGGGTGCTGTGTGTTGCTTTCATGGGATGCCTTTCACTTCCTTGTAAATGGGTGTTCGGTGATGCGGGTACGGATGGTGCGGGTGGTGGAGCGGGTGGTGCGGGTAAGCGGTGATGCGGTCGGAGAAGTCTGGGGTTACGCCTTGACGCTGCCGGAGGCGAGTCCGGACTGCCAGTAGCGCTGCAGGAACAGGAACGCCACGATGATCGGAACGATCGTGAGCAGCGACCCGGTGATGACGAGGTTGTAGATGACGTCACCGCCCACGGTCTGGGCCTGCGCGCTCCACTGCTTGAGCCCCACGGTGAGCGGGTACCAGGTGGGTTCGCTGAGCATGATAAGGGGCAGGAAGTAGTTGTTCCAGGTCGCCACGAGCGTGAAGAGCAGCACCGTGACGAGGCCGGGGGCCAACAGCTTGAGGGAGATGGTGAAGAAGGTGCGGAACTCGCCCGCGCCATCCATTCGGGCGGCCTCGAGAACCTCGGTGGGCACGGCGTCGAGCGCGTAGGTCCAGATCAGGTAGAGACCGAACGGGCTGATCAGCGACGGCAGGATGACCGCCCACGGGGTGTTCGTGAGGCCCATCTGGCTGAACATGAGGAAGGTCGGCACCGCAAGGGCCGTACCGGGGATGGCGACGGCGCCGAGGACGACCGCGAAAACCGCCTTCTTACCCGGGAAGTTGAACTTGGCCAGGCCGTAACCGCCGAGGGCGGCCAGGAAAGTGGCTCCGCCGGCGCCGACGACGACATAGAGCAGAGTGTTGCCGAACCAGCGCACAAAAACGCCGTCGTTGTAGGTCAGCGTGGCGACGATATTGTCCCACAGCGCGTTCGGGCCGGAGAACCAGAGTCCGAACGAGCTGAGCAGCTCGGCCTGGGTCTTGGTGGAGTTCACGAACAGCCAGAACAGCGGCAGCAGGCTGTAGATGAGCAGCGCGCCCATGATCACCGTGAGCAGGATCGACTTCTTGGTGTGCAGGCCCTGGTTGGACTTGCCGGCCTTCTTCTCGCTGGTGTAGCGCGACATCCGCGGGGCTTTCGCCTTCTCGACGGGTGCGTGGGTCTGGTCAGTCGTCGACATCTCAGGCCTCCTTCCTGGAACCGGAGTTCTGCACGATGTAGGCGATGACAGCGGTGATGAGGCCGACGATGATCGCGATGGTTGCCGAGTAGTTGTACTGCTGGCCGGAGAAGGACAGGTTGTACGCGTACATGTTTGGCGAGAAGTAGGTGGAGATGGTGTTGGGGGCCAGCGACTGCAGGATGCTCGGCTCGTTGAAGAGCTGGAAGCTGCCGATGACGCTGAAGATGCCGCCGATCACGATCGCGGGGCGCAGGGCCGGCATCTTGATGCTGCGGATGATGCGGAACGCGTTGGCGCCGTCGAGAGACGCGGCCTCGTAGAGGTCGGTGGGGATCACCCGGAGGGCCGCATAGAACAGGATCATGTTGTAGCCGATGAACTCCCACGTGACGATGTTGCCGATCGACGCGAGCACCCAGCTGCCGGAGAGCGGGTCGGGGATGGACAGGCTGAAGAAGTCGTTGAGGTTGCCGACCAGGCCGAACTTGGTGCCGTACATGAAACCCCACATGAGGGTGGCGACCACGGCGGGAACCGCGTAGGGCAGGAAGATCGCGATGCGGAAGAAGCTGGACAGGTGCAGGCGGGCACTGTCGATGGCGAGGGCGGCGAACAGGGCGATGCCGAGCATGATCGGCACCTGCACGACGAAGAACAGGGTGACCCGGCCCATGGACTCCCAGAACTTGGGGTCCGACAGCGCCTGGCCGTAGTTCTCGAAGCCGACGAAGGAGTTGCCGCCGACGAGCTGGTCCTTGAAGAAGCTGAGGTAGATCGAGTAGAGCACCGGGGCGATGAGCACGAGGGCGAAGACGATCATGAACGGGCCGATGAACTTCCAGCCGGTCCAGTCGCGCTTCTGCACGTGCTTGCGGGAACTCTGCAGTGTCTGGCCACTAGGGGGGAGTGTTGACAGCGTCGTCATGCCTGTTTCTCTGACTCGGGAGGTGATGCGGTGGATGGTGAAACTCGGGAATCATGTTTACGTAAACATAACGTGTAAGCACGCTAGCATGTTTACGTAAACATACGGAAATTTTTCCGGGACTCTGGAGAGCACGTGGCAACGATCCGCCCCACCGCCGGCACGGGTTCCGACGACGTGCGCCAGGCCTCGCCCGCGCGGGCGGTTCGGTTGCCGTCGATGGCGGATGTGGCGGCGCTGGCCGGCGTCTCCTCCCAGACCGTCTCCCGGGTGGTCAACGCCCGCAGCAACGTCGACGCCGACACCCGGGACCGGGTGCTCGCGGCCATGGAAGAGATCGGTTACCGGCCCAACAGCGCCGCCCGCGCGCTCAAGTCGGGCAAGTTCAGCACCATCGGCGTGATCATGTTCACCCTCTCCAGCTTCGGCAACATGCGTACCCTCGACGCCGTCGCCACGGCCGCCGCCCAGGCCGGCTACTCGATCACCCTGATCCCCGTGGCGCTGCCCACCCAGGGCGCGGTCGCCGGAGCGGTGAATCGGCTCGCCGAGCAGGCGGTCGACGGCATCGTGATCATCATGGAGGCGCACATCCTGGATCGCATCGACGTGACCGTGCCCACCGGGCTGCCGGTCGTGATCGTCGACTCCGACGCGGGCGAGCGCTACACGGTGGTCGACACCGACCAGACCGAGGGCGCCCGGCTGGCGACCCAGCATCTGCTGGACCTCGGGCACAAGACGGTCTGGCACATCGCCGGACCCGAGTCGTCATTCTCGGCCGGGCGCCGCACGGCATCCTGGCGCGCCACCCTCAAGGCGGCCGGCGCGCCGGTGCCGCCCGTGCTCGAGGGCGACTGGAACGCCGAAAGCGGCTACCGGCACGGCGTGGCGCTGGCCGCCGACCCGTCGGTCACCGCGATCTTCGCCTCGAACGACCAGATGGCCCTCGGCGTCATGCGCGCCGTGCACGAGGCCGGGCGCTCGGTGCCGGCCGATGTGAGCGTGGTCGGCTTCGACGACATGCGCGAGGCGGATGCCTTCTGGCCGCCGCTGACCACCGTGCACCAGGACTTCGGCCAGGTCGGACGGCTCTGCATCGAGAAGCTGCTGCGCCAGATCGACTCCCCCGCCGCCGTGGGCCCCGGCACCACGATCGTGCCCACCCACCTCGTGGTGCGCGCTAGCACCGCTCCCCCGCCCGCGCGCTGACCGACGACCCCGGCGCCCCGGTGTCCCTCCCACGAAATCGGTCATACGTCTGCCTGAACGCTCGCGAAGCAACAACGTGCGCGCTTTCGCGACTGGACGCAACAACGCCCTAGTCCAGGAGCACATCCTTGAGGTGCGCCAGGGCACGACTCGTGCTGAGGGCGATGACGTCTTCCGGCGACGCGTCGAACCGGTAGGGAAGGACCGCACCGAACACCGGGTAGCGACGCTGATGAACACGGTGCCGGCCGGGTGGCCCTCTTCGGGGGCGGGGCCCACCACACCCGTCACTGCCACGCTCACGTCTGCACCCACGTTTTCCAGCACGCCCTTGGCCATCTGCTCCGCACATTCCGCCGACACGACCGGCCCCGGATGCACGTTCAGCAGCCGATACCTGGTGTGGGGCTGGTACGCGACCACGCCGCCACCGAACCAGCCAGAGGACTCCGGTGCCGCGCTCAGAGCCTGGGCTATCCGGCCGGCGGTGAGGGATTCCGCGACAACGACAGTCATTCGGTCGGCCGCGGCGAGTTGTCCGATCTGACGCGCCAACGCGGAGATCTGGGCGTCTTCGTGCTCAGCCCCGGTGGACATGATTGTTCGAAGACTGGGCATCATCTCGTCACCCCGAGGGTCGGCCCGCGAACAGCTACTCTGGACATTTTTCCTCCACACTGAGAAATAGTCGAAGTGGGCAGTCTGTCCGCCGACTTGCACCTAAGACGAGTCGGCGCGCGGAAATGTCACGTTTGCAGCCGTTTTCGTCTCTGCCCAGGGCAGCGCGGCCCCGATTGGCGAAACGGCGGTCAGGACCGAGCGGCGCGGGCCTGGTCGAACTCGCCGCCGCCGGTCGGCCCGATCACCTTGCCCAGCGGGGCCAGCGAGACCGGGACCAGCTTGAAGTCGGCGATGCCCATCGGGATGCCGATGATCGTGACGCACAGCGCGATACCCGAGACGATGTGCGCCAGGGCCAGCCACCAGCCCGCGAGAATGACCCAGATCACGTTGCCGAGGAACGAGAAGGCGCCGCTGGTGGGCTTGGCGACCACGGTGCGGCCGAATGGCCAGAGCGCGTAGGCGCCGATGCGGAAGGAGGCGATGCCCCACGGAATCGTGATGATCAGGATGCAGAGCACAACACCGGCGGCCAGGTAGCCGAGGAACAGCCAGAAACCCGACAGCACGAGCCAGATGATGTTCAGAAGGGTGCGCACGCCGGAATTCTACTCGCGGTGCTCGGGGTGCTCCTGTGTTCACGAACCCGGTCTCGACAAGCTCGACCACCGCGGGGGGCACGACACACACGCACCCACCCGAACCCGACAGCGCGACGCAACCCATTCGCTGGTCGAGCCTGTCGAGACCCCGCGAGACGACCCGTGGACGCCGCTCGCGACCGCGGTCACGACCGGCGTGGGGGCGACACACACGGCGGCCCTGGTACTGAAATGCGGACATCCGGCCTGCGCTTGTGTCGCGAAGGCGGGATGTCCGCAAATGAGGTACTGCTGCGAGGGAGTTAGATGACCGCGCGGGTTTCGCGGGCGATCTCGAGCTCCTCGTTGGTGGGGATGACGAGCACGGTGACACGCGAGGCATCCGTCGACACGACGCGGGCGACCCGGGAGAACGGGTCGTTCTTGGCCGGGTCGATCTCGATGCCGAGACCCTCGAGGCCGCGCAAGGCACCCTCGCGGATGATGCCGGAGTTCTCGCCGACACCGGCGGTGAAGACGATCACGTCGAGGCCACCGAGCTGGGCGATGTAGTTGCCCACGTAGCCCTTGATGCGGTGGTAGTACACGTCGAGCGCGGCCTGAGCCACAGCGTCGCCGGCCACGGCGGCGTCTTCGACGTCGCGCATGTCACCGTTGCCGGTGAGGCCGAGCATGCCGCTCTCCTTATTGAGCATGGTGTCGAGCTGTTCGATCGACATACCCGCCTTGCGGTGCAGGTGGAACAGCACCGCGGGGTCGATGTCGCCGGAGCGGGTGCCCATCACCAGGCCCTGCAGCGGGGTGAGGCCCATCGACGTGTCGATGGACTTGCCGCCGTCGACGGCGCAGACCGACGCACCGTTGCCGAGGTGCAGCACGATGGTCTTCAGCTCGGCGAGGGGGCGGCCGAGGAACTCGGCTGCGGCCTCGGAGACGAACTTGTGCGAGCTGCCGTGGAAGCCGTACCGGCGGATGCTGTGCTCCGCGGCGAGGGCCGTGTTGATCGCGTAGGTGTACGCGGCGGCCGGCATGCTTTGGTGGAACGAGGTGTCGAAGACGGCCACGTGCGGCACGTCGGGGAAGTTCGAGCGAGCCGCGATGATGCCCTGCACGTGCGCGGGGTTGTGCAGCGGGGCGAGGTCGGCCAGGTCGGTGATCTGCTGCTGAACGACATCGTCGATCACGGTGGGACCGGTGAAGATGCTGCCGCCCTGCACGACGCGGTGGCCCACGGCGATGAGGTTGGCGTCGGCCAGCTGCGGGCCGTGCTCGGCGAACGCGGCGACCATGAGCGCGAAGCCCGCGGTGTGGTCGGGGATCGGCAGGTTCTGCTCCTGGCGGCCCGCGTCCGAGGCGGTGTTGGTGTGGCGGGCGTGTCCGGTGCCCTCGCCGATGCGCTCGACGAGTCCGCCGGCCAGTTCGGTCTCGGTGTCGATGTCGATCAGCTGGTACTTGAACGAGGACGAACCGCTGTTGATGACGAGGATGGCGGTCATACGGCTGCCTCCACTGCGGCCAGCGATGCGGCCTGGATGGCGGTGATCGCCACGGTGTTCACGATGTCCTGCACGAGTGCTCCTCTGGAAAGGTCGTTGATGGGTTTGCGCAGGCCCTGCAGGACGGGGCCGATCGCCACGGCGCCAGCGCTGCGCTGGACCGCCTTGTAGGTGTTGTTGCCGGTGTTGAGGTCGGGGAAGATGAACACGTTCGCCTTGCCCGCCACGGCGGAGTCTGGCATCTTCGCCGCGGCCACGGCTGCGTCAGCGGCGGCGTCGTACTGGATCGGGCCCTCCACGGCCAGGTCGGGGCGCCGTTCGCGCACGATGGCGGTGGCCTCCCGCACCTTTTCGACATCCGCACCGCTGCCGGAGCCGCCGGTGGAGTACGACAGCATCGCGATACGCGGCTCGATGCCGAACTCGACAGCCGTCTCCGATGCCGAGATGGCGATGTCGGCCAGCTGCGCGGCGGTGGGGTCGGGGTTGACCGCGCAGTCACCGTAGACGAGCACCCGGTCGGCCAGGGCCATCAGGAACACGCTGGAGACCACGGACACGCCGGGGCGGGTCTTGATGATCTCGAAGCTCGGGCGGATGGTGTGCGCCGTGGTGTGCGACGCGCCGGAGACCATGCCGTCGGCCAGGCCCAGCTGCACCATCATCGTGCCGAAGTACGAGACGTCGGTGACGACGTCGCGGGCCTGATCGATGGTGACGCCCTTGTGGGCGCGAAGGCGCGCGTATTCCTCGGCGAAACGCATCCGCAGCACGTCGTCGAACGGGCTAACGACGGTGGCCTTGGCGATATCCAGGCCCAGGCCGATGGCGCGCGAACGCACCTCGAATTCCTCGCCGAGGATGATCAGGTCGGCCACGTCGCGGGCCAGTAGGGTGGCGGCGGCGCGGAGCACGCGATCGTCGTCCCCCTCGGGCAGCACGATGCGCATGCGGTTCTGGCGGGCGCGCTCGAGCAGGGTGTACTCGAACATGAGCGGGGTGACCACGTCGGCGCGGCTCACCTTGAGACGGTCGAGCAGGGCGCCGCCGTCGACGTGCTGCTCGAACAGCGCCAGGGCGGTGTCGTGCTTGCGCTGCGAGTCGGCGGCCAGGCGGCCGCGAGTGTGCGTGATGCGCAGCGCCGCCTCGTAGGAGGCCAGGTCGGTGCGGATGATCGGCACCGACGGGGCGAGGCCCTTCATGAGCTGTTCGATCGACTCGGGCAGCGGGAAACCGCCGACGAGCACAACACCGGCCAGCGACGGGAAGGTCGCGGAGGAGTTGGCCATCAGGGCGGCCAGCAGCACCTCGGGGCGGTCGCTGGGGATCACGACGACGGCGCCCTCGGTGAGACGGGGCAGCACGTTGACCATCGACATGGCGGCAACGACCACGCTGAGCGCCTCGCGGGAGAGCAGCTCCGGGTCACCCTGCACCAGGGTGCCGTGGGTGGCTTCGAGGATCGTCTTCATGCTCGGGGCCACGAGGAACGCGTCTTCGGGGATCGCCCAGACGGGCACGACGGCAGCGTGCATCGCATCCGGTGCGTCGGGCAGGTTGTCGACGCCCTCGCGCACCGCGGCGATGAGGCCGTTGAGGTTGGCGGGGTCGGCGCGGTTGACCACGACGCCGAGCAGCGACACATGCTCGGACTGCAGTTCGGTCAGCGCCACATCGGTGAGCTGACGGATGTCGTCGCTGGTGCGCGGTTCGCTCTGGCCGAGCTGATCGCTCTGGCTGAGGCCTTCACCCTGGCCGAAGCCCACCCGGCCGGCGAGCACGAGCAGCACCGGAACACCGAGGTTGGCGGCGATGCGGGCGTTGTAGGCCAGTTCGGTGGGGCTGCCGACGTCGGTGAAGTCGCTGCCGATCACCACGACGGCGTCGCACTGCGCTTCGACGGCCTTGTAGCGGGCCACGATGCGGGCGAGTGCGGCATCCGGGTCGGCGTGCACGTCGTCGTAGGTGACGCCGACGCACTCGTCGTAGGTGAGCGCCGGCTGGGCGGCCGGGTTGGTTCCTGCGGGCTTACCGGCCTGCAGGTGGTTCAGCAACAGCTCGAGAACGTAGTCGGGCTTGTGCTTGGACCGGGCGATGGGGCGGAAGACGCCCACGCGCTCGATGGAGTGCAACAGGGTGTCGAGAACGCCGAGCGCGATAGTAGATTTGCCGGTATTTCCCTCGGCGGAGGTGATGTAAATGCTTCGAGCCACGGTTATACGTTATCCCCGCCGGTGGTGTCTAGTGCGCGCGCGGCGGCTGCCGCGGCATCGTTCCCAGCCCATACCCAGTCGGTGACCTCGGGAATGTCTTCCCCGTGGTCGCGGGTGTACTGCCGGGCACGCAGGCGGGCATCCTGCATCTGCTGGCGAAGCAGTCCGGCACGGGCTCCGAGTCCGGGCACCCGGTCGATGACATCCATCACCAGGTGGTACCGGTCGAGGTCGTTGAGCATGACCATGTCGAACGGCGTCGTCGTCGTCCCGTTCTCTTTGTACCCGCGGGCGTGCAGGTTGGAGTGGCCGTGGCGCTTGTAGGTGAGCCGGTGGATCAGCCACGGGTACCCGTGGTATGCGAACACGATGGGCTTGTCGGCGGTGAAGTAGGCGTCGAACTCGCGGTCGCTCAGCCCGTGCGGGTGGTCGTCCTCGGACTGCAGGCGCATCAGGTCGACCACGTTGACCACGCGCACGCTGAGGTCGGGCATGGCCTCGCGCAGGATCTTGGCGGCGGCGAGCACCTCGAGGGTGGGCACCTCGCCGGCGGCGGCGAGCACCACATCGGGTTCGGTGCCGGGCTCTTCGGTGCCGGCCCACTCGAAGATACCCAGGCCCCGCTCGCAGTGCGCGACGGCCTGGTCCATGGTGAGCCAGTTCGGGGCCGGCTGCTTGCCGGCCACCACCACGTTGACGTAGTCCACGCTGCGCAGGCAGTGGTCGTAGATCGACAGCAGCGTGTTCGCATCGAACGGCAGGTACACCCGCACGACATCCGCGCTCTTATTCACGACATGGTCGATGAACCCCGGGTCCTGGTGGCTGAAGCCGTTGTGGTCCTGGCGCCAGACGTGAGAGGAGAGCAGGTAGTTCAGGCTCGAGATCGAGCGGCGCCACGGG
Organism: Cryobacterium sp. PAMC25264; assembly: GCF_019443325.1. Taxonomy (NCBI): domain Bacteria; kingdom Bacillati; phylum Actinomycetota; class Actinomycetes; order Micrococcales; family Microbacteriaceae; genus Cryobacterium; species Cryobacterium sp. PAMC25264. Next base: position 4,018,115 of record NZ_CP080383.1, on the reverse strand, counting down.
ATCTCCCGGGTGACCTTGAGCCACTTGGCGTGCTGGTTGAACATCGAGTCGATGATGTGGATGAACGCCTCGTAGCAGTTGAACAGGCCGTGGCGCCCGGTGAGCAGATAGCCCTCCAGCCAGCCCTGGCACTGGTGCTCGCTGAGCATCTCCATGACCCGGCCGGCGCGGGCGAGGTTGGTGTCTTCGGGGATGTATTCAGCGTTCCACTGCTTGTCGGTGGCGGCGTAGACGGCCGGCGCGAGCCGGTTGGATGCGGTCTCGTCGGGTCCGAAGATGCGGAAGTTGTCGGGGTTGTCGCGGATGACGTCGGCCAGCCAGGTGCCGAGCACCTTGGTGGCCTCGTCGACGGTGGCGCCGGGGGACGGCACATCCACCGCGTACTCGCGGAAGTTGGGCAGCTTGAGATCGCGGCGCAGCAGCCCGCCGTTGGCGACCGGGTTGGCGCTCATGCGCAGGTCGCCGTGCGGGGCGAGGGCGGAGATGATGCCCACCGGGGCACCGGCCTCGTCGAAGAGTTCCTCGGGCCGGTACGACTTGAGCCAGAACTCGAGCACATCGGTGTGCGACTGGGTGTCGCGGGCGTTCACGAGCGGCACCTGGTGCGAGCGCCAGGAGTCCTCCACCTGCACACCGTCGATGACCGGCGGGCAGGTCCAGCCCTTGGGGGTCTTCAGGATGATCATCGGCCAGCGCGGCCGGTCGGTGCTGCCGGCGAGGGCGGCGCGCTTGATCGCGGCGATCTCGTTGAGCACCTCGTCGAGGGTCTGCGCCATGCGCTGGTGCACGGCCAGGGGGTCTTCGCCGTCGAAACCGCCGGAGACGATGTGCGGGTTGTGGCCGTAGCCGCGCATGAGGTCGAGCAGTTCGTGCTCGGGGATGCGGGCGAGCACGGTGGGGTTGGCGATCTTGTACCCGTTGAGGTGCAGGATCGGCAGCACGACGCCGTCTTCGAGCGGGTTGACGAACTTGTTGGAGTGCCAGCTGGTGGCCAGCGGGCCGGTCTCGGCCTCGCCGTCGCCGATGACGGCCGCGACGAGCAGGTCGGGGTTGTCGAACGCGGCGCCGTAGGCGTGGCTGAGGGCGTAGCCGAGCTCGCCGCCCTCGTGGATGGAACCGGGGGTCTCGGGTGAGGCGTGGCTGGGGATGCCGCCCGGGAAGGAGAACTGGCGGAACAGGCCCTTGACGCCGTCGACGGACTGGTCGATGCCGGAGTAGATCTCGGAGTAGGTGCCGTCGAGGTAGGCGTTGGCGACCATGCCGGGCCCGCCGTGGCCGGGGCCGGTGATGTAGAGGGTGCTGATCTCGCGTTCGCGGATGACCCGGTTCAGGTGCGCGTAGAGGAAGTTGAGGCCCGGGGTGGTGCCCCAGTGGCCGAGCAGGCGCGGCTTGATGTGCTCCCGGGTGAGGGGTTCGCGCAGTAGCGGGTTGTCGAGCAGATAGATCTGCCCGACCGAGAGGTAGTTGGCTGCGCGCCACCAGGCATCCACACTGGCGAGAGCTTCGGCGCTCAGGCTGTGCGGAAGGCGGCTGGGCCAGGTGAATGATGAGGTGGCGTTGGACGACTGAACCATCACGGACTCCAGGTGCTCTATGGGCGCCACTGGCGCTGTTCAAGTCTAGGAAGCGCCCGGATGCCGCGCAGGGGACGTTAGTCCCGCATGAGGAGGCTGGAGAGGGCTAGGCTGAGCGATTCGCCTGCGGCCTGCGCGGTGGGCGGGTTGCGGGGCCGGATGGGGCCCGGCTGCGGTGCCCACCGAGGTGCCCGCTGCGGGCAAAGTAAAACTCCTCGCGCACCCACCAGAGCCCAGTTACCCTTGCTACGTTTCCGTCCTGGGGGAGTTGGCTGAGATAGCGCCACGCGAGGAGCCATTGCCAGTTTAGGGCGTCTCGGGCCAGCGCCCAAACCCGGCTGCCGATCGACGTGTCAGCGGGAGCTCGCAGAAGCAGGTAAGATTTTCCCTGGTCGTTGTCTTGACGAATCGACCGGTTCAGGAGAATTCGCCTAGTGGCCTATGGCGCACGCTTGGAAAGCGTGTTGGGTGAAAGCCCTCGGGGGTTCGAATCCCCCATTCTCCGCCAGTGAAACGCCCGCCACCGTGCGGGCGTTTCCGCTTTAACCCGCCACTTGTTGCCGAAACGGACAAATGGTCCCGGTACGCCGGGCGCAATTGTCCGGACGGGCAACAGCTACCGCGGGCGGGCGGCGGCGGGGAGCGGGGCAGGAGGCGGCATCCGCCCGGGTTGACCTCAAGGGCGGTTGAGGTTCTACGATCACACTCGTGCCACTTCCCCGACCGAGCCCCTCCGCGCTGCCGCGAACGCCCTCCATCTTCGGCCGGGAGTTCATCTGGGTCACCGTCGGAATCCTCGCGCTGATCTTCCTCGCCGCCTTCGAGGCCCTCGCGGTGACCACGGTGATGCCAACCATCAGCGCCGCTCTCGACGGCGAATCCCTCTACGCCCTGGCGTTCTCCGGCCCGCTCGCCGTCGGGGTCGTGGGCATGGTCGCCGCGGGCAACTGGGCCGACCGCTCCGGGCCGGTGCCCGTGGTGATCACGGCCGTGGCGCTGTTCGTCGTGGGCCTGGTGATCGCCGGCACCGCCGCATCCATGCCCGCCCTCATCGTGGGCCGGCTGGTGCACGGCCTCGGCGGCGGCGCCCTGAGCGTGTCGCTGTACGTCGTCGTGGCGCGGGTCTACCCGCAGCGGATGCATCCGGCCATCTTCGGCGCCTTCGCCGGGGCCTGGGTGATTCCGTCGTTGATCGGCCCGTTCATTGCGGGCGTGGTGGTCGAGTTCACCAGTTGGCGCTGGGTGTTCCTGGGCGTGGTGGTGCTCGTCCTGGCCGCCCTGGTGATGCTGCGGCCCGGCCTGGTCGCCGTCGCGGCGGCCGAACGGGAGCGGCCGACGACGGTGCGGGCGCCCTGGCGCCTGTCCCGCACGCTATGGTCGCTCGGCGCGGCGGCGGCGGTGCTCTGTGCATCCCTGGCGGCTCAGCTGCCCGGCGCCCTGCTTTGGGCGGGAACCGGGCTGGCGTTTGTGCTCGCGGGGGTGGCGCTCCGGCCGCTGCTGCCCGCTGGAACCTTGAGCGGCCGCCGCGGCCTGCCCGTCGTGATGAGCATCCGGGGCCTGGTCTCGGGGGCGTTCCTCTCCACCGAGGTGTACCTACCGGCACTGCTGACCGGGGAGTACCGGCTCTCCCCCGTGCTGGCCGGACTCGCGCTGAGCTGCGCAGGCCTCAGCTGGGCCACCGCGTCGTGGCTCCAGGGCCGCTACGCCACGGTGCTGAGCGACCAGGGCAGTATGCGGCTGGGGAGCGCTTTGCTGCTTGTGGCGATCGTGGCATCCGCGCTGACGGCGGCGTTCGGCCTGCCGCCGGCGCTGGCCATCGGCGGCTGGGCCGTCGCCGGAGCGGGGATGGGCACGCTCGTGCCCCGGCAGAGCGGGCGGGTGCTGCGGCTCTCGGCGCCCGACCAGCAGGGCTTCAACTCCTCCGCGCTGCTCATCGCGGACTCGATCGGCGCCGCGCTGGCGCTCGCGGCCACCGCCGTGGTGTTCGTGGCGGTCACCCCGCTGGGCGGCACGGCCACCTACACGGCCTCGTTCACCCTCTCCGCGCTGCTGGCGATCGGTGGCCTGCTCCTGTCCGGCCGGGTCGGTCGCGACACCCCCGCGCTCGACGCTCCCGCCACCGAGGCCGCTCCCGCCTGACCCCACGCCCAACTGCACCCCAGGCGGACAACTGGTCCCGGTGCGCCGGGTGCATATGTCCGCAATGGGACCAGTCGTGGCTGAGTAGGGCTACTCGCCGACGTGGCGGCGCGGGCGCGGCGCGGGAGGCGGCGGAACCTCTTTGGCCGCGACGACATCGGCGAGCGCGAGCGACACCGTACCCCGCTTGGTCTCCACGGTGCAGTGTGTGAGGTCGCAGGAACGCAGGTAGCCGAGCGCATCCGTGTACCCGCCCTCGATGCGCGTCCGCACGACGACGCGGGTGCCGAGGTCGGCGCCGGCCAGGAAGTCGCAGGCGGGGATCGTCATCGCAACCGGCTGAATGACTCGACCCGCTCGGTGGACCCGGCGACCAGGATGATGTCGCCCTCCTCGATCACGGTCTCCATGGTGGTGTAGCTCCAGCCCTGGCCCTGGCGGTGATACGCGGTGACGGTGACCCCGTGGACGGTGCGCACCTTGGTCTGGCTGAGCGGCAGACCGAGGATCTCCCGTGGCGGAGCCGTTTTCACCAGGGCGAAATCCTCGCCGATGTCGATGTAGTCCTGCATCACCCCGCGCACCAGGTGCGCGACGCGCTTGCCCATGTCCTTCTCCGGGTAGATCACGTGGTTCACCCCCAACTGGCGCAAGATCTCACCGTGCGGCTCGCTCACCGACTTGGCCCAGATGTTGGGGATGCCGAGCTTGAGCAGCAGCGACGCCGTGAGGATGTTCGCCTGGATATCGCCACCGATAGCGACCACCACGCTGCTGAATTCAGGGACGGAGAGTTGCCGTAGCGTCTCCTCCTTGGTGGAGTCGGCGCGCACGACGTGGGTGAGGAGGCGGTTGTGCGCCTGCACGATCTCCTCGTTGCCATCAATGCCGAGCACCTCGGTGCCGCTGGCCATGAGCTCGAGGGCGAGTGCGCTGCCGAACCGGCCGAGGCCGATCACGACAACGGAGTCTTCCTCCGCCATCCGCGCCGGTTGGCGTTGGTTGAACATTGAGAACGCTGACGATCTGAATTTAGCCAATGATCGGCCTCTCCTTGGGAAGTTCGTACGCGGGTGGGCGCTCACGCAGGGCGAGCGCCGAGGCGAAGGTGATGGGGCCGAGCCGTCCGATGAACATCAGCAGGATCAGGATCGCCTGACCGGCCGGCGGTAGCCCGGCCGTGATCCCCGTCGACAGGCCGACGGTGCCAAAGGCCGAGATGGCCTCGAACAGCAGGGCGTCCAGGCCGATGTCGGTGATCAGCATCAGTGCCGCCGTGGACGCCGTGACGACAAAAACGGCCAGGAGCACCAGGGTGATGGCCTGCCGGTGTACGGCCCGGGAGAGCCGCTTGCCGAAGACGTTCACGACCCCATCGCCGCGGATCTCGGCAACCAGGATGAAGTACAGCACGGCGAACGTCGTCACCTTGATACCGCCAGCGGTGCCGGCGGGGCCGCCACCGATGAACATGAGCACGTCCATGCCGAGCAGACTGGCCGAGTCCATCGCTCCGACGTCAATGCTGTTGAATCCGGCCGTGCGGGTTTGCACCGACTGGAAGAACCCGACCAACACCTTCGCCGGCCAGTCGAGCGGACCGAGCGTGGCGGGGTTCGACCACTCAACGGCCGTGATGTACACGGTGCCCGCAACCAACAGGGTCACCGTGCCGGCCAGCACGATGCGGGTGTTCATGGTCCACTGCCGCGGAGACCGGAAGTGCTTGCGCAGCTGCACGATGACAGGGAATCCCAACCCGCCCAGGATCACGGCAGCTGCGATCGGCAGGCAGATGAACGGGTCGACGGCGTAGCCCATCAGATTGTCGGCGAACAGCGCAAACCCGGCGTTGTTGAACGACGACACCGCGTGGAACACCCCGAGCCACACTGCCCGGCCGATCGGCTCGCCGTATCCGACGAGGAACCGCAGGCTGAGCAGAACCGCGACCACCAGCTCGACCGCCAGGGAGATCGTGACCACGCCCAGGACCAGGCCCTTCACGTCCTCCAGGCCCACACTGCGCACCTCGGATGCCGCGGTCACACGGGAGCGCAGGGACAGGCGGCGCACCACGGCCAACCCGATCACCGACGCGAACGTCATCACGCCGAACCCGCCCACCTGAATGAGCAGCAGGATCACAACCTGGCCGAAGGGGGTCCAATACGTGGCGGTGTCCACCACAGTGAGACCCGTCACGCACACGGCCGACGTGGCCGTGAAGATCGCTTCAGCGAAGGACGCACCGCCTGGACCCGCCTTGGCGACGGGCAAGGACAACAGCCCGGACCCGATGAGCACGGTCAGTGCGAAGCCGGTTGCCACGGCCTGGGCCGGATGCAGACGGAATCGGGGCCGGGCTGGGCGCCGGCCATTCGTCATCTGCTGGTTCACTCTGACACTCTACGGGCCGCGCGGTTGAGAGGGAGCCCGACCGACTGCGGCTTGTCGCGGCCCCGAATGCCCCCCGAACGGTGTCTACTGGGGTGCCGGGTCATGGGGCATACTCAACAAGACACCGGCGAGGGGGAACAAGGGTGGGGAAAATCACGGGCCGACCTGTGCGCGCGCAGGTGCTGCGGCCGCACGGCCATCTGCTGCGCCAGACGACCCTCTCGATCATCGCCTTCTTCGCGCCCGTCTTCGCGGTTCTCTATTGGCTCACGATCCCCATCGGCGAATGGCTTCCCGTGGCCGCCGCCCAGCTGGCGGTCATGCTCACCGCCTTGGTCGGGATCATCGGATTCCTCCGCACCTGCATCTGGGTCGACGACACCGGCGTCTCCGAGCGCGGGTTCTTCGGCCGGAACACCAGCTTTCCGTCCGAACAGATCTCCAGCGTTGTGCTGCTCGAGCTCTACCAGAGCGGCACGGTCGACAGCCAACCGCAGCTCTTCGTCACCGGCCAGAGCGGTGAGCTGCTGGTGCGGATGCGCGGCCAGTTCTATTCTCGCGGCGCCATGGACATCGTCGCCGACGAGCTGGGCGTGCCGATCGTACGCGTGCCGGACCCGATGACGCTGTCCGAGCTCAACCGGCTGCGCCCCGAGCTGCTCTACTGGTTCGAACGCCGGCTCACCGGGCGCACCCGGCAGCCGATGCCCGATGCGGATCTGAGCGCTGACCTGGGTAGTTAGTCTCGCGCGTTAGACGGATGCGTCGCCGTCGCGGCGCCCGATGCCTGCGTCGGTCGGCTCCCGGTCGCCCGGATCCGCCGTGAACACGTAGTCGTGGTGGCCGGTCACCTCGGGCCGGAGCCCCCGCCGGAACGCGTCGGCGAACACGGCCCGGGACTCCTCACGGCGCACCGTGGCCGCGGCCGGATCATCGCCGCGCAGCCGTTCGAAGTCCGCGTCGAGCGCCCAGGAGCCCTCGGCCCGCCAGTGCGGCGCCGGTCGACCGTCGAGCGCGCGCCGCACTCGCGCGGAGCCCAGCGCCCACCGCGCCTCGAACCTGTCGCTGCGGTCGGCCCCCGAGATCACGTCGTCCAGCCGGCCGTAGAAGTCCGGCAGGAACCCGGTCACCTCGGCGCCGAGCTTGGCCAGGTTGAAGTGCGCGTTGCGGCGAATCAGCGGGTCGAAGGTCCAGCGCATCTCGGTGACGCCCTGCTCCAGGCAGACGGCGCGCTGGAAGAGCTTGAGCGCGAAGCCCACCCCGCCGCCGCGTTGCCACGGCACCACCGCGGCCATGTGCGAGTGCAGGTGCACACCGTTGGTCCAGCCCAGGAACCCCAGTGTCGCCCCGACCGGTTTGCCCTTCTGGGTGGCGAGCAGCACGGTGTTGCCCGCGTAGTCGAGCGCCAGCAGCATGGCCCGGTCCGGGCTGCGGCCGACACCCCAGGTGCGTTCGAACAGCCCGATGATGCTGGCCAGGTCGCGCGGTTCGGCCATCCGCACGCTTACGCCGGCCGCCAGGGCGGCCTCGTCGTACCTCCGGTAGGCCTCGGCCACGGCCGCTGGATCAACGCTCATGGGACGAGTGAACCACACCGGGGGCCCGAGATCGAGAGTGCGATCCGGCCACACGGATGTCGCGGCCGTAGCCGGGTTAGAGGGAAAAAGTGAGTTTGCTAGGACGGAATCGCACATAGGGTCCTTTTTTGCCGCCGATGTCCTCAGAAACGTGTGTTCCGCAGGCGGGCGAGGCGCTTCTAGTGGCCTCGACCCGAGACGCGGTCGGCGAGGGTCGCCAGCGGCGAGGTGCGCTCGCGCCGGGTGAGCTCGGCGCGGTCGGCGCGGGTGTACGCCTGGTACAGGGCGGTCACGGCCAGCCAGCGCAGCGGTTCCGGCTCCCAGTTGCGCACCCGGTGGTTCACCCAGGGCAGTTCAGTGAGCAGGCTCGCCCGGCCGAGGATCAGGTCGGTCAGGGTGCGGCCGGCCAGGTTGGTGGTGGCCACCCCGGTGCCCACGTACCCGCCGGCCCAGGCGAGCCCGGTTCGCCGGTCGAGGCCCACGGTTGCGGCCCAGTCGCGGGGCACGCCCAGCACGCCGCTCCAGGCGTGCGCGATGGCGGTATCCGTCGTGCCCGGAAAGAACCGGTGCAGGATGTTGCGGAGCGCCTCGACAGTGCTCGCTGGAGTGTGCCCGTCGGAGTCGGTCTGCGACCCGAACCGGTACGGCACCCCGCGGCCGCCGATGGCGATGCGGTCATCGGCGGTGCGCTGCGCGTACATGTAGGCGTGCGCCATGTCGCCCAGGGTGGCGCGATTGGCCCAGCCGATGCCGGCCCATGCGTCGGCGCCGAGCGGTTCGGTGACGATCAGCGACGAGTTCATCGGCAGCCAGGCCCGGTGCAGGCCCGCCAGGCCCGCGGTGAATCCCTCGGTGGCGCGCACGATGAACTCGGCCTCCACCGTGCCGCGCGCGGTGCGGGCGGCGTGCGGGGTGATCTCGGTCACCCGGGTGTCGTCGTAGATCTCCACGCCGAGCGCCAGCACCGCCCGGGCAAGCCCGGCCACGAGCTTGGCCGGCTGGATGCGCGCGCAGTGCGGGTGCCACATCGCCCCGGTCGAGCCGACCACGTTGATCTGCGCGGTGGCGTCGGCGGCCCTCAGCAGCTCCACATCCGTGTGCGGCCAGGCCTGCTCGCCCCGCACCGCTTCCTCGAGCCGGCGCTGCTGCGGCCGGTCGTAGGCGACGGTGAACTCGCCACCCTTGACGATGTCGGCGTCGATGCCCTCGAGCGCGGCGACCCGGATGACCTCGTCGACGGTGTCGTTCATGGCCAGCTGGAAGGCGCTGGCGGCGTCTCGGCCGTGGCTGCGGACGTACTGGTCGCGCCCGCCGGTGACCGAGTTGGTGAGCCAGCCGCCGTTGCGCCCGGAGGCGCCGTAGCCGGCGAACCGCTGCTCGAGGATGACCACGCGCAGCTGGGGCGCCGCCTTCTTAAGGTAGTAGGCGGCCCACAGGCCGGTGTAGCCGGCGCCCACGATGCAGACGTCGGCGCGGGTGGAACCGGGCAGCGCCGGGCGCGGAGCGGGGCGGCCGACCTGGTTCCACCAGAAGGAGACGTCCCCGTTGATCATGCCCGCACCGCTTCCCATGTCGATCGCCGTATCGCGATCATGGCGCATCCGGGCCCGGGTTGCGAAGCCTTCAGCCCAGGTTGGATCCCTGGAACGACAGTCCGGGCGCCTTCGGCAGCCGGGTGACATCGAACCGGGTGCCCGCGGGGTTGCTCGGCAGCAGCGTGAAGACGAGCAGGATGATCGCGCCCACGCCCGGGATGAGGGCCAGGAAGACGAACCAGCCGGAGAAGTTCGCGTCGTGCAGCCGGCGCACGAGCACCGCGAGGCTGGGCAGCAGCACGCCGATCGCGAAGAGCGGGGCCACGATCATCGTGACGATCGAGAAGTTGTACGAGGTGTAACCGTAGCTCGTTGTTCCGGTCGGGATCAGCTGCAGCAGCTGGAGCCCTCCGAGTACCACCCAGAGCAGCAGGGCGAACCACCAGTACTCGCTGCGGGATGCCCGCCCGCTGAAGTCGGCGTACTTGCGAAAAACGGATGCGATGGCCGCGGTGGGGGTCAGCATGGGGCCTCTTTCGTCGGCTCTGGTGAGTCGGCGCAGGCCGACGGAGGCCGTGCACCCCCGCGATCAGGCTACCGGGTCCGGGTGCGGCGCCGCCCGGCGGCGCGGTCCCGGCGCGACGATTCCGGCGCGGCTCCTAGCTCTGGAAAAGAAACAGCAGGGTCGTGGCTCCGACGGTGATAGCGACCAACGACAGGATCAGGATCCAGGTGAGTCCCTTAATCCCGCGGAGCTTGCCCATGAATCCCACTGGGCGGCCGTCGTAGTCGTCGTAGTCATGCATGGGGCGACTCTATCGAAGCGGCTAGGGAGCGGGCTGTGCGTGCCAGTCGTGCTCAGCGGTCGAGCCGGTCAAGACCACGCGAGACGACCAACGAACGCGCGCCGCTCCGACACACCCGCACGTCAGCCGGTCTCGACAAGCTCGACCACCGTGGGGGCGCGATCGCGAGACCGGCCCACCCGGTCTCGACAAGCTCGACCACCGTGGGGGCGCGAACCCGAGGCCGGCCCACCCGGTCTCGACAGGCTCGACCGACGTGCGGGGCGCGATCGACACGCTGGTCGAGCCTGTCGAGACCCCGCGAGACGACCTAGGAGGGTCGGGCAGCGGGGGTGCGCTCCTGAAGGCCCCAGGGCTGGCCGTAGCCGGCGGGCTCGGGGGCGGCCATCAGGTCGAGGTAGGGTTTGGCGTCGAAGGCCTCCGGGCCGAGCACCCCGGTGCCGGTCCACACGCCGGTGGCGAGCAGCTCCAGGGCGATCGCGGGGTTGAGGGCGGTCTGCCAGACCACACACTGGGCGTCGTACTCGGCCATCGTCCACTCGTTGTCACTCACGTGATACAGGTAGACCTCGCGGGGCGCCCCATCCGTGCCGGTGCCGGTCACCCACACGCCCGCACAGGTCTTGCCCGTCATGCGCGGCCCGATCGTGGCCGGGTCGGGCAGGCTCGCGGCCACCACATCCCGCGGCGCAACCATCGCCGGGCCGTCCGCGGTGCGCACCTTCACCGGGTTGGTGCTGTCCAGGCCGAGCAGGTGCAGGGTCTTCAGCACCCCGATGAACTCCTCGCCGAGGCCGTACTTGAAGGTGACCCGCTTCGCGTCCAGCCAGCGCGGCATCAGCAGCACCTCTTCGTGTTCCACGTTCACGCACTCCACCGGGCCGATGCCCTCGGGGAAGTCGAACACTTCCGGCTCGCTGAACGGCGGCGTCGTGAACCAGCCGCGATCCTTCTCGAAGATCACCGGCGGATTCAGGCACTCCTCGATGGTGGTCCAAATACTGAACGACGGCGCGAAGATCTCGTTGCCGGCCTCGTCGCGCACGACCAGGTTGGCGCCGTCCCTTGTGCCCAGCTCGTCGATCTCACTGAACAGGTGGTCGGCGGCGTACCGGGCGAACACGTCGGAGAGCCCGGGCTCCACACCCATCCCCACGAGAGCCAGGCTTCCGCTGGTCTCCCAATCGGGCGCCTGCTCGAACTGGTCGTCGCCGAGCTTGATGCCGGTCTTCGAGTGCGGGTCGGTCGGATGCGGTTCGCTCAGGCTCATCGCCATGTCGAGGTAGTCGGCGCCCGCGGCGAGCGCTCCCGCGAAGATGCTCTGCACGAACTTGGGCTCCACGGCGTTCATCACGTGGCTGGCACCGTGCTCGCGCGCCACCCGGGCCACCACCTCCGGGTCGGATGCGTCGATCTGCGCCGCCGTGAACCGGTCGGCGGTCTCGGCGCCGTGCCGGGCCTTGATCGCCTCGATGGTGCGCTCCGCCCGGCTCAGGTCGTAGTCACTCACCACCACCTGCTCGAAAAACGAACGGCGGGCAACGATCTTCGCAAAGGCGTCACCGACGCCACCAGCACCTACGAGGAGAATTCTCATGACCCGACGCTAGCGCGCGGCCGCCGCGAATGTCAGCCCCGAAGCCGACATCCGTGCGCTGTCATCCTCGTTTTGCGGTTTCGGCGGCCTTCGACACCGCCCGGCGTCTGGCGAGGGTGTTCTCACCGTCGAGCTTGGCCGCCAGCGGCGCCCACAAGACCACGGCCACACCCACACCGAGCAGCAGGCCACCGATGGTGTCGGTGAGCCAGTGCGCGCCGAGGTAGGTGCGGCTGACCATCATCGCCACCGTGTACACCGCGCCGGCGATCCAGACCCACAGCCGGGGGAAGATGATGCCCAGCAGCACCGCCATGGTTGCCGCGTTCGCCACATGGCCGGATGGGAACGACCCGAAGTCGGAGGTGACCAGCATGTCTTCGGGGCGGGCGCGACCGAACAGGGTCTTCAGCAGCTGCACCAGGCCGGCACTGGCGACGGTGGCGAGCACGAAGTACAGCGCCGCCCACGGGCGCCTCAGCACGAACAAGGTCACGACGATCGCGATCGGGATCACGACCACCCCGGCGATACCGGCGCCGAGGAAGTTCATCACCAGTGCCGGGACCTCCCAGACCGGCGACCGGTGCTCGAGGATCTCTTCCATCCACTCCAGATCGGCCTCAATCGGGCGCCCGCTGCCTCGCGTGAGGATCAGGGCGCCGAGCAGGAAGGCGAAGAGGACCGCGATCGCCCCGCTGATCAGCGGCCAGCGGCGGGCGATGCGGCGCGACGGTGCATCCGCCGCGGCTTCCGCTGTGGCCGGGGTGGGCGAATCGGGTCTGGTGGGCTCAGTCTCGTCTGATCGGGAGGGGTCCATCAGCCCATGCTAGATCGGCGCGGATAGGAACAGGCTTGGACCCGCGGAACCCGACAGCACCCGTTCAGGCGGTGAGCAGCGTGTCGCGGCCCTTGCCGGCCCGCTTAGAGGTGAGCATGGCCTCGTCGGCGAGGGCGATCAGGTCGTCCGGGGTCAGCGGGGTGGTGCTGCCCGGGGTGTACACGCTGATGCCGATGCTGGCCGAGACACGTTGGCCCTGCGCGAGCCCGTCGAGCGGTTCCCGCACAGCCTGGCGGATGCGCTGGGCGACCTCGAGGGCGCTCGTCTGGTCGATGCGGTCCGACGCGATCACGAACTCGTCACCGCCGAACCGGCTCGGAGTGTCATCCTCTCGCAGAACCCGTCGCAGCCGCAGCGCGACCTGCTGCAGCACCTGGTCACCGGCCTCGTGGCCGAAGTCGTCGTTGATCGCCTTGAAACCGTCGAGGTCGAGGAACAGCACCACGACCGCTCGCCCGTGGCGCTCCGCGTCGCCGAGCAGCCGCCGCAGCCGGTTCTGCAGCGCTCGCCGGTTCGGCAGGCCGGTGAGCGAATCGTGCAGGGACTGGTGCTCCATCTGGTGCTGGAGGTGGATGCGTTCGAGCACCGGCGCCGCCTGCGTGGCGAGCGCTCCGAGCAGGTCGAGCAGGTTCTCGTCGAGCACCCGCTGCCGCTGGAACCAGCAGGCGATGGCTCCGCTGACGGTGCCGTTGTCGATGATGGGCACGACGCAGAGCGACTCGACGCCCTCCGCATCGAGCGAGGCCGCCAGCCCCGGAAAGCTCTCCGCGATGTCGGCGGCGCTCCGGCACAGCACCGGCAGGCCGGAGGCCAACGCCGCGCCCACGGGCAGCAGGTCGGCCAGCGCGACGGTTTTCTCGAGCGGCCGGGCCCCGGAGACCAGCTCCAGGGTGCCGCCGGGGCCGATGACGATCACCGAGACGTGCGCGGCATCCGTGGCCATCTCGGCCGAGACCCGCAAGGCCGAACCGAACGCGGCGAGGGTTGATGCGGGTGCCAGGCCGGCCGCGGCGGCCTGCAGGATGCGCACCCGGGCCACGGCGGTCTCGGCCGTGCGCCGGGCGTCCAACAGGTCGCGCTCGTACTTGAGCCGGATCCCGGCGGCGAAGACCGCGGCGTAGACCAGCGGCTCGGTGCCGGAGTCGTCCAGCACCGAGCTGACCAGCACGTCGCGGGTGCCGCCGGCGCTGGTGGTGAGGGTGAGCATCATCTCGTTCAACCGGCTCTGCGTCTGCAGCAGCGGCATGTACCGGGTCTCGAAGATGAGCTTGCTGCCGCGGGAGAGCAGGGCCAGGAAGTACCGGCCCACCACGTCCTCCCGGGGGTAGCCGGTCCACTCGCAGAACGTGTCGTTGGCCGAACGGATGACCCCGTCCGCCGTCATGGCGAACAGGCCGGCCGGCGCATGGTGAAAGAGGGCGCGGGTGATGTGGTCCGTCGTGCCGCCCGCATCCGTCACAGAAAGCGCCGGATCTGGCGTTCGATCTCGCCGGGATCGGACAGGTGGGCGTAGTGCCCGGCGGCGTTGAGCACCACGAGTTCGCTGCCGGAAATGTGCTTGTGCAGGTACGCGCCCACCTCGAGCGGGGCGATGAGGTCGTCGGAGGACTGCAAGATCAGCGTGGGTGTCGTGATGTTCTTGAGCAAGCGCCGCCAGTCCGAGAGGAAGGTGACCCGGGCGAAGTGCTGCGCGACCATGGTGTTGGTGCGGGCGATGCTCTCGGCCAGCTCGGCGGCCAGCTCGGGGCGGTCGGCGTTCTTCATCAGCGTCGGCGCCATCTCGGCGGCCCAGCTCACATGGTTGACCTCGAGGGCGTCGAGGAGGGCGTCGACGTCTGCGCGTTCGAAGCCGCCCAGGTAGCCCTCGTCGTTGAGGTAGCGCGGAGACGGACCGAGCATGATCAGCCGGGCGAAGCGCTCCGGCTCCTCCACGGCGGCGAGGGCACCGATCATGGCGCTCACCGAGTGGCCCACGAAAACCACATCGTGCAGATCGAGAGCGCGCAGGATCTCGAGCAGGTCGGCCGCGTAGCCGCGCAGCGAATCGTATTTGCGCCGGTCGTAGGCCGAGACGTCGGAGTCGCCCGAGCCGACGTGGTCGAAGCGCACCACGCGGAGTTCGTCGGCGAATTGCGGCGCCACCAGGCGCCACATGTTCTGGCTGGTGCCGTAGCCGGGTCCGAAGACCACGGGCTGCCCGGCCGGGTCGCCCAACACCGTTACTCCGTTGCGGGTGAGCACGTCGACCGACGAACTCTCGCGGATGGTCGAGTCGTCGGGCTGAGTGGATGTCACGTTCGAGATTCTTCCATACCGGGGCGTCGCAGAGGTGACGAGAATCGCCCGGTCCGGCGCCGCCCCGGCCGCGCCGGTGTGTTCACCGGGTCAGTGGCCGAGCGCGGCCACTGTGCGCGGGCGCACGATGAGCCAGAGGCTGAGCACGGAGATGATCGCGCACACGCCCATCACCGAGGCCATCGGAACGGCGGTTCCCACGCCGAGCAGGCCCACGACCGGGGAGATCAGGCCGGCGATGCCGAAGTTGGCCGCGCCCAAGAGCGAGGCGGCGGTGCCGGCCTCGCTGCCGTGTGAGTTGAGGGCGATGACCTGCACGGTGGGGAAGGTGAATCCACAGCCGGCGATGAAGAACCAGAGCGGGATGAGCGTGCCCCACAGGCCGGCGCCCAGCAGATCGAGAGTGAAGATGGCGGCCGAGGTGAGCACCAGCACGGCCGTGGCGCCGATCAGGATGTTCTGCGGGCCCACGTTGTAGCGGTGCATCAGCCGGGAGCTGGTCTGCACCCCCACGACAATGCCGAGGGAGTTGATCGCGAAGAGCACGCCGTACTGCTGGGCGCTGAAGTCGTAGACCTGCTGGAACAGGAACGGCGACGAGGAGAGGTAGGAGAACAGCCCGGTGAAGGTCATGGCGCCGATGATGGCGACGCCCACGAAGGTGCGGTCGCCCAGCACCGCGCGGTAGCGCTGGCCGAGGCTGGAGTGGCCGGGAACCGTGCGGCGCTCCTTGGGCAGGGTTTCCACGATCCAGATGGCGACGGCGACCATGACGACGATGCCGTAACCGGCGAGCACCCAGAAGATGCCGCGCCAGGGCATCACGAGCAGCAGCTGCGAGCCGATCACCGGCGCGAGCACGGGCGCGAGGCCGCTGACCAGGGCGAGGCGGGAGAGCATCTTCACCAGCGGCTTGCCGCCGAACAGGTCGCGCACCATGGCCATGGCCACGACGGCACCGGCCGCGGCGCCGAAGCCCTGCAGCACCCGGAAGATCCCGAGCGTGACGATGTCGCTGGACAACGCCGCACCGACACACGCCAGCACGTGGAACCCGGTGGCCAGCAGCAACGGAAGCCGGCGGCCGATCTTGTCGCTCCACGGTCCGACGATGAGCTGGCCGAAGCCGAAGCCGATCATGGTTCCGGTGAGGGTGAGCTGGATAGCTGCGGCGGAGACCCCGAGTTCGCTTTCCAGGATGGGGAACGCCGGCAGGTACAGGTCGATCGTGAACGGGCCGAGTGCGGTCAGCGCGCCCAGGATGATGATGTAGACGATGCGCTGTCCCCGGGAGAGCGCGTCACCCGGGTGCCGGGCGGTCGAGTGCAACTGTGCATCGGTGATGACGGGGATGACGGCGGTAGTCACGTGAAAGAGTCCTCGGTCGGAATCGTACGGTGGGGAGGGGTGGGCGCGCGGGCCCAATTGCGAAAAGCGTTCCGGACCCGGTTCTATTCCCCCGCCGGGGCATCCGGGCAAAGATTGCGCGGATGCGTGAATTCCTGCAACTTGCCGCCCAGGAGCCGGGTCGCGGGCCGTAACCGGGGCGCGGCGGGCGTCAGACTGACGGGCCGGCCACCCCGGTGGGCAATGCGGCCGGGTCGTCGAGCAGGCCCTCGAAGGCCAGTTCGGCGGCACCGATCATGAGCAGGTTCGAGCCCAGTTCGGCGGCACTGAGCCGCACGCTGCCGAACGCGGCCCCGAGCGACAGCGCGGCAACGGCCGAACGCAACCGTTCGGCATCCACCGCCAGCAGCGCCGCGAGGAAACCGCCGAGCACCACCACCTGGGGGTTCAGGATATTGATGGCCCCGGCCAGCGCCACCGCGAGGTGGTCGATCTGGCGGTTTACCTCCGCGCGCACGGCCGGCGACGTGGAGGCCAGCAGCGCCTGCTCGAGCTCGTCGGCATCCGCCCCGGCCAGGTCGAGCACCTCGAGCAGCTCGCGCCGGGTCACCTCGGCCTCGAGGGTGCCGCGGATGCCCGCCGAGTCGACCCGGTCACTGTCGCTGACCCGGGTGTGGCCGAACTCGCCCGCGTAGCCGGCGATGCCTCCTGCGGGTGCCCCGCCCACGATCATGCCGCCGCCGATACCGCTGGCGCCGCCGTTGAGGTAGATGAGGTCGGTGATGCCCTTGCCGGCCCCGAAGAAGCGCTCGGCCATGGCACCAAGGCTGGCGTCGTTGGCGGCCAGCACCGGGTAGCCGGTGGCCGCCTCGAGCATCTCGGCCAGCGGCTCGTCGACCCAGCCGAGGTGCGGCGCGTGCCGCACCAGGCCGTCGTGCGCGCGCACGAGTCCAGGCACGGCCACACCGACGCCCACGACGGTGAACTTGGCGTCCAGTTCGCCGCGCATTCCGTCGATCACGGCGGCGGCGATGTTGACGGCCTCGAGCACGCTCGGTGACTGGTCGGTGGGGTAGCGCACCCGGCGGTGCACCTGGCCGTCCAGGCCCACGATACCGATCGTCACGGCGTCGATCTCGGGGTTCACGGCGAGCGCCACGACCCGCTCGCTCACGCTCACGATGGGGCTGGGCCGGCCGACCTGGTTGGTCGCGCTCGGCTCGCTCTCGACGACCAGTCCGCGCTCGGCCAGTTCGGACACGAGGGCGGCGATGGTGGAACGGTTCAGCCCCGTCACCTTGGTGAGCTGAGACCGGGAGGCGGCGCCGCTGCGGTGCACGAGTCGCAGCACCACCGACAGGTTGTGCCGGCGCACGTCGTCATGGCTGCTGCCCTGCACGCTTCCTCCGTCTGACTGGTTCCCAGTCGATGCCCGCGGGCGACCGACTGGCTGCGGCAGGGTGCTCCCCCGCGCGCCGGGCGTCCTTCGCCGTGGACCTCAGAATACCCGGCAGAACTCCCGGGGCGGCGTGATACGTTGCACATCGCCACAAATGGCCCGGAGTCCTTTTCGACACGGGCACAATTAAGCGGAGAAACCCGGGAGCGCAACCTGGCTCAGCCAGGGCCGCTTCCGGCACACCCGATCGACGACAAGGATGTCCATGGAATCCCCCAGCATGAGAATCGCCCTCACCGGCGGCAGCGGCAAACTCGGCAAGACCGTCCTCGCCCGGCTCAGGGCCGAGGGCCACCAGGTGATCAACTTCGACCTGGCCGGCAGTCGCGGACCGGGCTTCGTGCGCATCGACCTGACCGATTACGGTCAGGTGGCCGACGCGTTCACGGGCGTCAACGACCAGATCGACGGCTTCGACGCCGTCGTGCATCTCGGCGCGATCCCCGCACCGGGACTGGCTCCCGACGTCGCCACCTTCCACAACAACATGCTCTCCAGCTACAACGTGTTCCAGGCGGCCCGCCGTGCGGGCATCCGTCGCATCGTCTACGCGTCGAGCGAGACCGTGCTCGGTCTGCCGTTCGACACCGACCCGCCCTATATCCCGGTCGACGAGGAGTACCCGGCCCGCCCGGAGAGCACCTACTCACTGGTGAAGCACCTCGAGGAGCAGATGGCCATTGAGCTGGTGCGCTGGGACCCGACGCTTTCGATCACGGCGCTGCGCTTCTCCAACGTGATGGACCCGGAGGACTACGACGGTTTCGAGGCGTTCCAGGCGGATGCGACGCTGCGCAAGTGGAACCTCTGGGGCTACATCGACGGCCGCGACGGCGCGCAGGCGGTGCTCAAGGCCCTGCAGACCGCTCCGCCCGGCTTCGAGCGCTTCATCATCGCCGCCGCCGACACCGTGATGCGGCGGCCGAGCGCCGAGCTGGCCTCCGAGGTGTTCCCGGATGTGCAGCTCACCCGCGAGGTCACCGGGACCGAGACACTGCTCGGCATCGACAAGGCCCGCCGCCTCCTGGGCTTCTCCCCCGCCCACTCCTGGCAAGACCCCCGCTGACCCTCCCGCGAACTGTGAGAAAAGCCCCAAAATCCGGGGATTTTTGGGGCTTAACTCACAGTTCGCGGAACGGGAGGGGGTTAGGCGGGGAGGGTGTGGGTGGCGACCAGGGCGGCGTACCAGTGCGCGCTGTCCTTGGGGGTGCGCACCAGGGTGTCGTAGTCCACGTGGATGATGCCGAACCGCTTGGAGTAGCCGTAGCCCCACTCGAAGTTGTCCATCAGCGACCACACCTGGTAGCCGCGCAGGTCCACGCCGCGGGCCATCGCCCGGTGCGCGGCGGTGAAGTGCCGGCGCAGGTAGTCGGTGCGCTCCACGTCGTGCACGCGGGGGCCGTCCTCGGTCGGCACAACCTCATCCGCGAATGCGGCACCGTTCTCGGTGACCATCAGCGGCTGGTTCGGGAACTCCTCGTGCAACGCCACGAGCAGGTCCTCGAGGCCGGACGGTTCGATGTTCCAGCCCATCTCGGTATACGGGCCGGGCTGGGCGAGGAACTCGACCTGGTCGGCGCCGGGCCACGGTGATGCGCCGACGTCCTTGTGTCCGTCGGAGTTCTCGCGGGGCGAGACTCCGTCCCACATGCGCACCAGGGTGGTGGAGTAGTAGTTCACCCGAGTACGTCCAGCGGCTGGTGGATGATCTCGGTGTCGCCGGGCAGGACGAACGCCCAGTCGGTGATGCCCGCGGTGTCTTCGAAGACATCCGCCGGGTACTCGCCGGTCAGCAGCGGGCCGAGGAACACCCGGTTGGCCAGCGCGTCGATCTGGCGCACGGCCTCGGGCCCGGTCTCGCCCTCGCCGCGGATGACGTGCAAGTTGAGCGTGATCGAGAAGTCGGGGTCGTTGGTCACCACGGGCTTCAACGCCTGAATCGCCAGGCCGTGGGCCAGGTTGAGGTGGTGCACGGCGGTGAGCGCCTCGGCGCCGTCGGTGCGGCCGGGCGCGTGCGCGCCGGAGCCGTAGCCCAGGTAGGCGGAGCACCAGGGCTCGTTCAGCGTGGTCCAGGTGTCGACCCGGTCGCCGAAGGCGAGCCCAAGAATCCGCGCGTAGTCCGCGAACGCGTAGGCCGTGGCCCGGTTGGTCCAGCCGCCCTCATCCTCGAGCGCCTGCGGCAGGTCCCAGTGGTACATGGTGACGATCGGGCGGATGCCGCGGGCGATCAGGCCGTCGATCAGACGCCCGTAGAAGTCGAGTCCGGCCTGGTTGGCCGGGCCGCGGCCGGTGGGCTGGATGCGCGACCAGGCGATCGAGAAACGGTACGCGGCCAGGCCCAGCGATGTCATCAGGTCGAGGTCCTCCTCGAGCCGGTGGTAGTGGTCGGCGGCGACATCGCCCGTGTCACCGTTCCAGACCTTGCCGGGGGTGTGGCTGAAGGTGTCCCAGATGGAGGGCCCGCGACCGTCCTCGTCGAAGGCGCCCTCGATCTGGTAGCTGGCGGTGGCGGAACCGAACAGGAACGACTCGGGGAACACGAGCCCGGAGTCGCGGTAGTCGGGGTTGCCCGCGGACGCGGAGGGGGCGGTGGTGCTGGTCATCGGAGAAGTGCCTTTCGGTCGGTAGCGACCACGGTAGTGCCACCGGCCAGGCGGGCGCGGAACGGCACCGCCGAATCGCCGGTAAGGACAGTCTGGTCGAGTTCGGTGCTGATGTGGACAGTGCGGTGGCTGCCGTCCAGCGGGTTGTCGATGAACACAACCCGGTCCGCTCCGTCGCCGCCCGGATAAACGGTGATGAGGGGCTCGTCGGTGTAGTCGTAGTCGGGCCGGTCGTCGCGGGATCCGGTGACGAGCACGGCGCCTTCGCGCACCCACAGCGGGATGCTGTCGAAGGCGTGGGTCTCCCGGCGCCAGAGAGGGCCGGTGACGACTTCGTCGGTCAGGTAGTTGGTCCAGGTGCCGGCGGGCAGGTAGTACTGCACGTCACCCGTGGCGCTGAACACCGGTGCCACCAGCAGGTCGCCGCCGAGCAGGTACTGCTTGTCGAGATAGTCCACGGCGGGGTCGTCGGGGAATTCGAGTTGCATGGGCCGCATGAACGGCGTGCCGGTGGCGTGCGCCTCCAGGCCCACCCGATAGAGGTAGGGCATCAGGGCGAGCTTGAGCTTGGTGAAGAACCGGGTCACGTCCACGGCGCTCTGGCCGGGTTCCTCCGTGCCGTCGTCGAAGAGCCACGGCACCCGGTAGCTGGTGGAGCCGTGCAGCCGGGAGTGGCTGGAGAGCAGACCGAAGGCCAGCCAGCGCTTGAACACGGCGGCATCCGGCATGCCTTCGAAGCCGCCGATGTCGTGGCTCCAGTAACCGAAGCCGCTGAAGGCCAGCGAGAGCCCGCCGCGCAAGGTCTCGGCCATCGACTCGAACGACGAGGAGTTGTCTCCGCCCCAGTGCACGGGCTGCATCTGCCCGCCCACAGTGGCCGACCGGGCGAAGAGCACGGCATCGCCCTCGCCGCGGTGCTCCTGGAGCACCTCGAAGACGGCCTTGTTGTAGAGCTGGGTGTACCAGTTGTGCATCACGTCGGGCGAGGAGCCGTCGTGCCAGACCACATCCGTGGGGATGCGTTCGCCGAAGTCGGTCTTGATGGCGTCGACCCCCTGAGCGAAGAGGCCGCGCAGCTTGTCCTGGAACCAGCGGGTGGCCGCCGGGTTGGTGAAGTCGACCAGGGCCATGCCGGCCTGCCAGAGGTCCCACTGCCAGATTGCGCCGTTGGCCTTCTTCACCAGGTAGCCGGCCTCGGCGGCCTCGGCGAAGATGCCGGCCCGCTGGGCGATGTACGGATTGATCCAGGCGCTCACGTGCAAGTTCTTCTCGTGCAGCCGGGCGAGCATGCCCTCGGGGTCGGGGAACACCCGCGGGTCCCATTCGAAGTCGGTCCAGTTGAATTCGCGCATCCAGAAGCAGTCGAAGTGGAAGACGGACAGCGGCAGGTCGCGCTCGGCCATGCCGTCGATGAAGCTGTTGACGGTGGCTTCGTCGTACTGGGTGGTGAACGAGGTCGACAGCCAGAGGCCGTACGACCAGGCCGGCACCTTGGCGGGGCGGCCGGTGAGCCGGGTGTAGCGCTCGAGCACGTCCTTGGGGGTCGGACCGTAGATCACCAGGTATTCGATGGCCGGTCCGGCGACGGAGAACTGCACGCGCTCCACGGCCTCGGTGCCCAGCTCGAAGGAGACGTGCTCGGGATGGTTGACGAGCACGCCGTAGCCGCGGTTGGTGAGGTAGAACGGCACGTTCTTGTAGGACTGCTCGCTGGAGGTGCCGCCGTCGGCGTTCCAGATGTCGACGGTCTGGCCGTTCTTGGTCAGCGGGCCGAAACGCTCGCCGAGCCCGTACACGAGTTCGCCCACGCCGAGCGAGAGCTGCGCGTGCGTGTAGGCGCAGGCCGGTGCCAGGCCCGTGGTCGTGACCCCGGCCACTCCGGCCGGTTCGGCGGCGATCGGCGCGTGCGGGGCGAGGTCCATGTGCCCGATCGACTTGTGTCCGCTCGAGGTGAGGGTGCGTCCGTCGGCCTCGAAGGAGAGGTTCCACGGGCTGCCCTGTTCGATCCGGGCGGTGAGCGCACCGGCCGTGAGGGTGCCGCCGGTCTCGTCGATCACGATCGTGCCGGCATCCGGCTCGGCGCCGACCAGGTCGAAACCCGGGTTGGCCGTGCCGCCGGTGTGCTGTTCGACCCGCACCCGGATGATGCCCTCCAACGGCGAGGACAGCGTCACCGTGAGCAGGGCCCGGTTGAGCACGTCGCCGCGGCGTTCGATCGTCTTGGTCGGCGCCGACACCCGCAGGGCGGAGCCGACCTGCTCGATGTCGTACGCCTCCTGCGCGTACAGCGCGGTGACGCCGGGGCGGGTGTGCCAAAAACCGTCGGTGAATTTCATGACTACTTGACTGCTCCTGCGGTGATGCCTCTGGTGAGGGTGCGTTGGAAGATGAGGAAGAAGATCAGGGTGGGCAGCAGGCCCAGCAGGGCCGACGCGCTCGTGGTGGTGACGTCCATGAGCCGGTCACCCTGCAGCACCGCGATGGAAACGGGCACGGTCTGGCTGGCGTTGCTGACCAGGAAGGTCAGCGGGATGAGGAACTCGTTCCAGGTCCAGATGAAGAAGAAGATCACCAGAACGCTCAGGGTGGGCTTGGTGATCGGGTAGACCACCCGGTAAAGGATCGTCCAGCGGCTCGCGCCGTCGAGCGACGCGGCCTCGAGGATCTCCTTGGGGAACGTGCCCAGCACGCTGGCCAGCAGGTAGGTGCCGAAGGCGCTCTGGATCACCACGAAGATGATGATGACGGCCCACTGGTTGTCGTAGAGGCCCACCGACTTGAACATGAAGTAGAGCGGGTAGAGCAGCACTTCCTGCGGCAGCATGTTGGCGAGCAGGATCAACAGCACGATCCAGGTGCGGCCACGCACCCGCCCGATGCCCAGCGCGAACGCGTTCAGCAGCGAGATCACCACGGCGAGGATGGCCACGATGCTGGAGATGAAGAAGCTGTTCCAGAGCTTCTCCGGAAAGTTCACCCGCTCCCAGAAGTTGACCATGCCGTCGAAGTAGAGATTGGTGGGCAGGGTGAGGGGGCCCGCGGCGTTGTAGTCGGCCGGCGACTTGAACGAGTTGATCAGGATCAGGAAGAACGGCACGGCGATGAGCAGGCCGATCAGGATGGCGACGAGCAGGATCATCCAGTCGCCGAGGGTCTTGCGGGTGGTGCTGCTGCGGTTCTTCCGCTTGGCCGGGGGACGCACGGATCGCACGACAGTGCCACTGGCCGGAACGGCGTCCTCGAGGATGGTGGAGTGTGACATTAGCGTTCCTCTTCTTTACGCTCGAGTCGGGTCTGGGCGAGGAGGAAGACGACCGAGACGGCGGCGATGACGATGGTGAGGGCGGTCGCGATGGTCGCGCCGTAGCCCACCTGCTGGGACTGGAAGAACTCGCTGTACGCGTAGTACGCGGGCACGATGGTGGAGGTTCCGGGCCCGCCGCCGGTGAGGGTGTAGATCGGGCCGAAGACCTTGAGTGCCGCGATCGTGCAGGTGAGGGTGACCACGAAGATCTCGGGGCGGATGATGCTGACCGTGATGGCGCGGAATCGTTGGATCCAGTTGGCGCCGTCGAGTTCCGCCGCCTCATAGAGCTCGGGGTCGACCCGCTGCAGGGCGGCCATGAAGATGACGATCGGGTAGCCCAGCTGCACCCAGATCATGATGACCATGATGCTGGGCAGAGCGGTGTCGGGACTGCCGAGCCAGTTGTGGGTGAGGCCGCCCAGGCCCACACCCTCGAGCACCTGGTTGAGGGCGCCGTTCTGCGGGCGCAGGATCCAGCCGATCACGATCGCGGCGACGACGCCGGGCAGGATCTGCGGAAGGTAGTAGGTGGCGCGCAGGAAGCTGGCGATCTTGCCGCCGAACTTCTTGCCGATCAGGTCGAAGAGCATGGCGGCAAGCACCAGGCCGAGCAGGGTGGGCACGACGACCATGGCTACGATCATGGCGATCGAGTTGCCGAACGAGGTCCAGAAGGTGGTGTCGCCGGCGAGCTTGGCCCAGTTCTTCAGGCCCACCCATTCCGGCGGTTTGATGCCGCGGTAGTCGGTGAAGGTGAGGTACACGTTCCACACCAGCGGGATCACGATGATCAGCGTGAGCAGCGCCAGTCCCGGAATGAGATAGATCCAGAATTTCTGGGGGTTGCTTCCCGGGATGAGGCTCTGCCGGACAGGGCGGTTGCCTGTCGACGGAGCATCGCCGGATGCATCGCCGGGTGCATGGAGCACGGATGCTGTCGTCATGCGCTTTCCTTCTCTTCTGTCTCTGTCTGTCAGTGGTGGCCGGGGGCCGTGAGGCCCCCGGCCGGGTACTGCGGGGTGGTACCGGGGGGGGTGGTACCGGTCGAGCCGGGCTCGGTGGAGTGTTAGCCGACGATGTCGTCGACGCCAGACTGGTACTGACCGCCGAGCTGTTCGTTGACGTCAGCCGGCGACTTGGTGCCGTTGATGAGCTCCTGCAGGCCGGCGTTCAGCTGGTCGTAGAAGGTGGCGGTGGGCCAGTCGGGGTAGAACGCGATGCCGTCCTTCTCGGTCAGCGCGTTGAAGTTGCCGATCAGTTCCTGGCTCTTCGGGTCGGTGATGTCTGCGGTGTTCGCCGCGACGGGGATACCGCCGTTGTTGCCGATGAGGGCCTGGATCTCCGGGCGCATCGTGATGTCGATGAACTGGGTGGCGAGGTCCTTGTTCTTGGCCTTCTCCGGGATAACCCACATGTTGCCGGCGGAGCCGGGCGACATTTCGGCCTCGGGGAAGAGGAACGTGCCCCAGTCGAAGCCGGTGGCCTCGGTGGTGAACCGGTTGTGCCACCACGAACCCGAGAAGAAGATCGGGTAGGTGCCGTTGATGAACGCGGTGCCGGCATCCTCTGCCTTGAAGCCGCTGGCGTCGGTGGAGATGTAGCCGGCGTCGGTCCAGTCCTTGATGGTCTCGGTCGCGTAGCTCAGCTCGGGGCCGCTCCAGTCGACGTCGCCGGTGTAGAGCTGGTAGTCGTCGACGAAGCTGCGGTCGGCCTTGGTCAGCGCGAGCTGGTACCAGAGCTGGCCAAGCGGGTATTCCGCGGCCGACTCGGCCAGCGGGGTGATGCCCTGGTCGGTGAACGCCTTCATGACGCTCTCGAGTTCGGCGACCGTGGTGGGCACCTCGAGGCCGGCAGCCGCGAACATGTCCTTGTTGTAGTACATCTCCACGAACTCGCCGTAGTTGGGCACCCCGTAGAACGCGCCGGAGCCCATGATGCCGTCTTCGTCATACCGGGCGGTGGTCTGCAGTGACGGGGCGAGCGCGTCGTCCCAGCCGTATTCGGCGTAGGCGTCGTCGAGGTCGGTCAACAGGCCCTGGCTCGCAAGCAGGCCGGCGGTGGCGTTGCCCTTGTTGTACTCGAGGATGTCGGGCGCCTGGTCGGAGTTGAGCACCTGGCTGGCCGTGGAGCGGATCTGTTCGAAGCTCTTCTCCTCGAATTCGACCGTGGCGCCGGTCTCTTCCTCGAAGACCTTGATGGCTTCGTCCCAGGCGATGCCCATGGCGCTGGTGTCGCTCTCGAAGTGCCAGAGCTTGAGGGTGTTCTCGTCGCCCCCACCGGATCCGCCGGCCGAGCAGCCGGAGAGGAGGAGGGCGCTGACGCCCAGCACGGCAATGCCGGCGAGGCTTCTCTTGGTTTTCTTCACTGTTCTACTTCCTTGTAGTGATGCACGGGTGATGATGCACGGGGTGATGGGGCTGTGGTGCGGTGGAGCACGGTGCGGTGGAACGTTGGGCGGCGGGCAACTTTCGAAACGTTTCGATAGTTGGCCCGCGAAAAAACTTCCTTTCCGGGTCCTAGTGGCGGCGGCGGGCGGTCGTCGAGCCTAGCTCGACGTACGTCGGTTCGATGAACTCGACGTGCGGCTCGGCGTTCCCGCTCAGCTGGGCCATCGTGAGCTCGATTGCGCGAGTGCAGGACTGGTCAGCAGGCAGGGGGATCACGTCGAGGGGCGGATTGAGATGGTCGGTGGAGAAGCTGGAGCAGGCCGAGACGACCGACAGGTCGTTCGGCACGCTGATGCCGCGCTGGGTGAGCAGGTCGAGCACCATGGACTGCACGGGTTCGTTGCAGTGCAGCACCAGGCCGGTCATGCCGGGCAGCGACGCGGTGAGGCCGTCCAGCGCGGCGCGCACCCCGGCCGATTCCTCGGCAGCGGGGGTGAAGGCCGTGGTGACGCCGAGGCGGGCGGCCTCGGCCAGGAAGGCGTCGCGGAAACGCGGCGGGAAGTTCGATCCGCGCTCGTAGATCAGCGGGGCCTGGCCGATCAGGCCGATCTCGCGGTGGCCGAGGTCGACCAGCCGACGCACGGCCATCACGGCAGCCTGCTCGAAGTCGAGGTCGACGCAGGTGAGGCCGTCGGTGTCGGTGGGGATGCCGATCACCGTGGCCGGCAGGCCGAGCTCGCGAACCAGGTCGGTGCGGGGATCGGCGGTGGAGACGTCCAGCAGCACGATGCCATCCACCAGGGAGCTGCGCACCACCCGGCGGAGGCCGCTGGTGGCTTCGTCCTGGGTGAGCAGCAGCACGTCGTAGTCGTACTTGCGGGCGGCCGTGACCACCGAGAGCACGAAGGTCATGTGCGCCGGAGCGTGGGTTCCGGCGTGCAGCGGGGCACTCAACGCGAGGATGTTGGTGCGCGCGCCCTTGAGCATCCGCGCACCGGCGTTGGCCCGGTAGTCGAGCTCGAGAACGGCCTCGTCGATGCGCTGCTTGGTGGAGGCGGCGATGGAGCGCTTGCCGCTCAGGGCGTAGGAGACCGTGCTGATGGACACCCCGGCGACGCGGGCAACGTCGTGAATGTTGGCCATCGGGACTCCATCGTCGTATCGGTTCAAGCGCGGTGGGATGCGGTGGTGCACCCATTCAGCGGCCGTTCGGCTAAACGTTTCGACTGCTGCTCTAGGAGCCTACGACACGCATCCACGGTTCCGCAAGTAATTTGTGGTGATTGTCTACAAATGCCCGATCAGGGGCGCCAGCGGCTCCGGCGGAACTCGTCGACGCACCGCGACCCGTTCGTCGATCCAGCCTGTCGAGACCCCGCGAGCCGACCCACCCACGTCACCAGCTCTCGACAAGCTCGACCGCCGAGGCAGGATCCGGGTCACCGGGGGCCTCGACCGACGTGACGGGGTCAGCGGCGGCCGGCGCGGCCGCGCACGAAGCCGGCGGGGTCGTCGAGCAGGCCGGCGAACGCCAGCTCTGCGGCGCCCACCATCATCAGGCGCGAGCCCAGGCTGGCGCGTTCGATGGCGACGGTGTGGCCGATGCTGCTCATCGAGCGCACGATCATGGCCGCCGTGAGCTGCTCGCGGCCCACCGAGAGCAGGGAGCCGAGGAACCCGCCGAGCACGACCATCTCGGGGTCGAACATGTTCACGAAGTTGGAGATGGCCTCGGAGAGCAGCTCGATCTGCCGGCGCACCTCGGCCAGCACGGCCGGGTCGCGGGAGACGCCGAGGGCGATGTCGAGTTCGTCCTGGTCGGCGCGGGGCAGCCCCAGCACCGCGAGCAGCCGGCCCATGCTCACCTCGGTCTCCAGGCAGCCGATGCGGCCGCAGTGGCAGCGCACCCCCTGACTGTTCACCAGGGTGTGGCCGAGCTCCCCCGCGTAGCCGCTCGTGCCGCGTAGCGGCGAGCCGCCGATGATGAGGCCGCCGCCGATGCCGCTGGCGCTGCCGTTGAGGTAGACGAGGTCGTTGATGCCGCGGGCCGCGCCGAACATGCTTTCGGCGATGGCGCCGAGGCTCGCGTCGTTGCCGGCGAAGACCGGGTAGTCCAGCACCCGAGCCAGGTCGCGGGCCAGGTTGGCGTCCCGCCAGCCCAGGTGCGGGGCGATCAGCACCCGGCCGTCGGCCGAGTTCACCAGCGCCGGCACCGCCACCCCCACGCCGGCGATGCTGTAGCTCTGATCGATCTCGCCGCGCATGCCGTCGACGATGGCCTTGACGGCGTTGATGGCCTCGGCCACCGTGGGCACTCGGGTGGTGTCGAACCGGATGCGCCGGATCACCTCGCCGCCGAGCCCCACCAGCCCCACCGTGATGGCGTCGATGTCGGGGTTGACCGCGATCGCGGCCAGCCCCGGGTTCGGCACCACCTGCGGGCTCGGCCGGCCCACCCGGCCCACCACGCTCTCGGGTTCCACCTCGAACGCCATGCCCAGCTCCACGAGCTCGGCCACGAGGGCCGCGATCGTGGAACGGTTCAGCCCGGTGCGGCGGGTCAGCTCGGCCCGTGAGCATCCGCCGGCGTGGTGCAACATCGTCATCACCATCGACAGGTTGTACCGCCGGAGCTGGTCGTTGCTGGTGCCACCCCGCGTGCCGAGGGTGGGTGGCGCATAGGTCACGGGTGGGTCACTGTCCTCTCGGGTGGAAGCCTGCCGGGTGGCTGCGTCGACAGGCACTCCCGACGGGTTCAGTACTATCGTCCCCCAGCGCGCCGCTTGTTGAAGATATCAAACGCCACGGCCAGCAGCAGCACCAGCCCCTTGATCGTCATCTGCCAGGCGGCATCCACCGAGAGGATGGACAGGCCCATGTTGAGCACGCCCATCACCAGGCCACCGACCACGGCGCCGACCACGGTGCCCACGCCGCCCTGCACTGCCGCGCCGCCGATGAAGACGGCCGCGATGGCGTCGAGCTCGTAGTTCTGTCCGGCCGAGGCGACGGCGCCGCCGGCCCGGGCGGTCGAGACCACTCCGGCCAGGCCCGCGAGCACGCCCATGTTGACGAAGATGTAGAAGTTGACCCACTTGGTCTTCACACCGCTCATCACGGCGGCGAAGAGGTTGCCACCCATGGCGTAGACGTGACGGCCGAACACCGTGCGGTTGAGCACGAAGTTGTAGATCAGGATGAGCGCGGCCAGCACGATCAGGATGATCGGGGTGCCGCTGTAGTCGCTGAGCAACCAGGCGAACCAGATGATCGCCACCGCGGCGATGCCGTTCTTGGTCCACATCGATGCGGCAGGTTCGCGCGGCAGGTCGAGCCGGGCCAGCGTGGCCCGGGTGCGCAGCTGGAAGACGATCAGGGCCACGGCGGTGAGGATGCCCAGCGCCAGGGTGAGCACGTCGCGCCCGCCCAGTTCGCCCAGGTACGACGGCAGCCAGCCGGCGCCGATCGCGGTGAACTCCGGCGGCAGGCCGCTGATGGTGCCACCGGTGAGCAGCACGAGGGTGAGCCCGCGGAAGATGAGCATGCCCGCCAGGGTGACGATGAACGCCGGGATGCCCACGAAGGCCACCCAGTAGCCCTGCCAGGCGCCGACCAGGGCGCCGACCAGCAGCGACACGATGACCGCGGCCCACCAGGGCAGGCCCCAGTTGTTCATGCTGATCGCGGCGACGGCGCCGACCATGGCCACGACGGATCCGACCGAGAGGTCGATGTGCCCGGCGATGATCACGATGACCATGCCGATCGCGAGGATCAGCACGTAGGCGTTCTGCTGGATGAGGTTGTTCACGTTGCCGGGCAGCAGGAGGCGCCCGTCGGTGAGGATCTGGAACAGGATGACGATCACGGCTAGGGCCGCGACGATGCCGTACTGGCGAAGGTTGATCGAGAGCTTGGGCATCCGTCGCTTCACGGGTGGTTCTGTGGGCGCCTTGCTGCTCGCTGGCGTGGTGGTGGTCATCGCGCTCAGTCCTTTCCTGCGGTCATGTAATGCATGAGGGTTTCCTGCGACGCGTCGGCCTTGGCGACCTCGCCGGTGAGTTTTCCTTCCGAGATCGCGTAGATGCGATCGCAGATGCCGATCAGCTCGGGCAGCTCGGAGGAGATCACGATGACCGCCTTGCCCTGCGCCGCGAGTTCGTTGATGATGCCGTAGATCTCGTACTTGGCGCCCACGTCGATGCCGCGGGTGGGCTCATCGAGGATCAGCACGTCGGGGCCGGAGAAGATCCACTTCGACAGCACCACCTTCTGCTGGTTTCCGCCGGAGAGCTTGCCGGTGATCGATCCGACCGACGGCGCCTTGATGTTCATCTTCTGGCGGTACGAGTCGGCGACCTTGTACTCGCGGTGCCGGTCGATCACGCCGTACTTGGCGAGCTTGGCCAGGGCCGCAGCCGACACGTTCACGGTGATGTCGCCGATGAGGTTGAGGCCGTAGCGCTTACGGTCCTCGGTGGCGTAAGCGAAGCCGTGCTCGATAGCCTCCCCCACCGTGCGCATGTGGATCTCAGTGCCGTCCTTGAAGACCTGGCCGGAGATGTTGGTGCCGTAGGAGTGGCCGAACAGGCTCATCGCCAGTTCGGTGCGCCCGGCGCCCATGAGGCCGGCGAACCCGACGATCTCACCGGCGTTGACGGTGAAGGATGCGCCGTCGACGACCTTGCGGGCCACGTCGACCGGGTGGTGCACGGTCCAGTTCTCCACCCGCAGCACCTCGGCGCCGATGGCGGGTTCCCGCGGCGGGAACAGGTTATTGAGGTCGCGGCCGACCATGGCGCGGATGATGTGCGCCTCGGTCGCATCCGGTCCGTCCATCGGGATGGTCTCGATGGTCTTGCCGTCCCGGATCACCGTGACGGTGTCGGCGATGCGTTTGATCTCCTTGAGCTTGTGGGAAATGATGATGCACGTGATGCCCTGCGTGCGCAGGTGATCGATCAGGCCCAGCAGGTGCGTGGAGTCTTCGTCGTTCAGGGCGGCGGTGGGCTCGTCGAGGATGAGCAGCTTGACCCGTTTGGAGAGCGCCTTAGCGATCTCCACGAGCTGCTGCTTGCCCACACCGAGCTCGAGGATCTTGGTGGCCGGGTTCTCGTCCAGGCCCACCCGGGCCAGCAGCAGGGCGGCCTCACGGTTGGTTTTGTTCCAGTCGATCACCCCGCGGGTGGCGTTCTCGTTGCCGAGGAAGATGTTCTCGGCGATGGACAGGTACGGGCTCAGCGCCAGTTCCTGGTGGATGATGACGATGCCGTCGTGTTCGCTGTCGTTGATTGACTTGTAAGCCACCTCGTGGTCCTCGAACTCGATGGTCCCGTCGAAGCTCCCGACCGGGTATACGCCGCTGAGCACCTTCATCAGCGTGGACTTGCCCGCGCCGTTCTCCCCACAGATGCCGTGCACCTGCCCCCTCGTGACCTCGAGGGACACGCCGTCGAGGGCCTTCACCCCATTGAAGTCCTTCACGATGTTGTTCATCCTGAGGATGATCGAATGCTCCACTACGCTCTCCTGGTTTGCTGATGGACCGGGCACCCGGTTTCCCGGGTGCCCGTCGGATGGGCCGGCCCGCCCTGGCTGGACGAGCCGGCCCCGATCGGCTCGTTAGAGGCCGACGTCCGATGCCTTGATGAAGCCGGAGTCGATGAGCTTGGACTGCACATCGTCCTTGACGACGACCTCGGGGTCGAGCAGGTACGACGGCACCACGTGGTCGCCGTTGTCGTAGGTCTTGGTGTCGTTGACGGTGACGTCATTGCCGGCCACGATCTCCTGGATCATGTCGAAGACCTGCTTGCCGAGCGTGCGGGTGTCCTTCCACACAGTCATGGACTGCTCACCGTCGAGGATCGCCTTAACGTTGGCCTTGTCGGCGTCCTGTCCGGTGATGATCGGGTAGTCGGCGCCCGGTGCGTATCCGGCGGACTTCAGCGAGGCCTCGATGCCGATGGCCAGGCTGTCGTTCGGGGAGAGCACCACGTCGACCTTGTCGCCGCCGGTGTAGAAGGACGACAGACGGTTGTCCATCTCGGACTGTGCCTTGTCGCTGGCCCAGCCCTGGATGCCGATCGAGGCCCAGTCGTCGTCGGAGGCGGGCGACTGGCCGCTCGGAACCACGAGCACGCCCTTCTCGACGTAGGGCAGCAGAACATCCCACGCGCCGGAGAAGAAGAACTTGGCGTTGTTGTCGTCGGGGCTGCCGGCGAACGGTTCGAGGTTGATCGGCCCGGTCGCGTTGGCGAGGTCGAGTTCCTTCTCGATGAACTGGCCCTGCAGCTGCCCCACCTTGTAGTTGTCGAAGGTCGCGTAGTAGTCGACGTCCGGGGTGCCGTTGATCAGGCGGTCGTAGGCGATGACGGTCGCGTCCTGCTTCTTGGCCTCGGCGAGCACGGGGGCCAGCACCTTGCCGTCGACGGCGGCCACGACGAGGATCTTCGATCCGCCGGCGACCTGGTTCTGGATCTGGCTGATCTGCTGGTCGGTCTTGTTGTCTGCGTACTGCAGGTCGACCGTGCAGCCGGCGTCTTCGAGCAGCTTCTTGAGCTGGTCGCCGTCGTTGATCCAGCGTTCGAGTGAACGGGTGGGCATCGAGATACCGACGTTGCAGTCGGCCCCTCCGGCGCCGGCAGCGTCGGAGCTTCCCGACGTGGATCCACTGCTTGAACAGGATGCGAGCGTCAGCGCGAAGACGCCGGCCGCCGCGAGGGCGAGAATTTTCTTGGTCTTGGACATTGTTGGAGCTTTCCTCTCTGAGAGCTGCCAGTCACCACAGACACCGGTAGACCGGTACCTGCCAGAGGAGGAAATCTTGTCCCGCGCTCCCCCGGCATTGGGAAAAACGCGTGTCAGGGTTACCTCCTTGTAACGGGACATCGCTGTGATTGACCCACCGCTAAAGCGGCCTTTGTTGACGGACAGAACTTATCTCAGGCCACCGTTGTTTCACAAGGGGCAAATCTGAAATGCCCACCTTTGGGGGGTGTGAAACACTGCCTCCCTGGCCTCCCGGTCTATTAGTGGTGTTAATCGTCGAAACCGTTCGACGGCTCGATGGCCATTCCTGAGGGACACTCGGCGTTTGGGCGAATAAGTTGTGGCCGGGCATTTTCCAACGATGCAGACGAGCGTCTGTACGAATGCTCTCGCCGTGTGTAATATGTTGGTAATTGCAACAAATCGCCAATGAAGCTGAATCGGAGCACCGACCATGTCCCTCACCCCCACCCCCGCCGACAAGTTCTCGTTCGGCCTGTGGACCATCGGCTACAACGGGGCTGACCCGTTCGGCGGGCCCACCCGCCCGCACCTGGACACCGTCGAGGCCGTCACCCGACTGGCCGAGCTGGGCGCGTACGGCCTCACCTTCCACGACGACGACCTCTTCGCCTTCGGCTCCACGGATGCCGCCCGCCAGAAAGAGATCGACCGTCTCAAGCAGGTTCTCGCCGACACCGGCGTGATCGTTCCGATGATCACCACCAACCTCTTCAGCGCTCCCGTCTTCAAGGACGGCGGCTTCACCTCCAACGACCGCTCCGTGCGCCGGTTCGCCCTCCGCAAGGTGCTGCGCAACCTCGACCTCGCCGCCGAGCTCGGCGCCAAGACCTTCGTCATGTGGGGCGGCCGCGAGGGCGCCGAGTACGACGCAGCCAAGGACATCCGTTCGGCCCTCGACCGCTACCGCGAGGCCGTCAACCTGCTCGGAGACTACGTCACCGACAAGGGCTACGACATCCGCTTCGCCATCGAGCCCAAGCCCAACGAACCCCGCGGCGACATCCTGCTGCCCACGGTCGGCCACGCGATGGCGTTCATCACCACCCTCGAGCGCCCCGAACTCGTCGGTGTCAACCCCGAGGTCGGCCACGAGCAGATGGCCGGGCTCAACTTCACGGCCGGCATCGCCCAGGCGCTCTACCAGGGCAAGCTGTTCCACATCGACCTCAACGGCCAGCGCGGCATCAAGTACGACCAGGACCTGGTCTTCGGCCACGGCGACCTGCAGAACGCGTTCTCCCTCGTCGACCTGCTCGAAAACGGCGGCCCGAACGGTGGACCGTCCTACGACGGCCCGCGCCACTTCGACTACAAGCCGAGCCGCACCGAGGACATCACGGGCGTCTGGGACTCCGCCGCCGCGAACATGCGCACCTACCTCCTCCTCAAGGAACGCGCCGCGGCCTTCCGCGCCGACCCCGAGGTGCAGGAGCAGCTCGCCGCCTCGCGCGTTCCGGAACTGTCGGTGCCGACCCTGTCCGAGGGTGAGAGCTACGACGACTTCCTCGCCGACACCAGCGCCTACGAGGACTTCGCCCCCGAGGAGTACTTCGGCGGCAAGGGCTTCGGCTTCGTGCGCCTGCAGCAGCTCGCCCTCGAGCACCTGCTGGGCGCCCGCTAACCGCACCCGCTCCATCACTCACACCACCACCCCGGCCAGGTTTCCCTGGCCGGGGTTTGGCGTATGCGGTGCCGAGGTTCTTCGTGTGCGGCACCGGCGTTCTGCGTGTGCGGCGCCGAGGTTCTTCGTGTGCGGCACCGGCGTGCGGGCCGGCCGCCGCATCCGACGGATGCCGCGTCCCCGACGCGCGGGCAGCACGCCTCAACGCGGGCGACCCGGCCGCCCCATCCACGACGCGCGGGCACCGCGCCACAACGCGGGCGGCACGCCACGGGCGCAGCGGCGCCCGACCCGCGCGAAGGAGTCTCACCGGTCACAATACGGGCGACAGGGCGGGCAAGACGCCGCTTCGCAGGCAAGACGCCGCTCCGCGGGCGACCCGGCCGCCCCATCCACGACGCGCGGGGACCGCGCCACAACGCGGGTGGCACGCCAGGGGCGCAGCGGCGCCCGACCCGCGCGAAGAGTGAGGGCAGCTACGCGGCGGGGCGCGCGCTGTCGTCGAGCGCGGATGTCACCGCCGTGAGCAGCACCACGACCCGCTTGGCCTCGCGCAGCGACATCCCGGACACCAGCAGGCTGAGCACGGACTTGCTGTCGTCCAGGGTGTGACTCACGGCGATCGTGGCCGCGGGGCTGAG
The DNA here is from genome assembly GCF_019443325.1 of Cryobacterium sp. PAMC25264. NCBI lineage: Bacteria > Bacillati > Actinomycetota > Actinomycetes > Micrococcales > Microbacteriaceae > Cryobacterium > Cryobacterium sp. PAMC25264. The sequence goes on along the minus strand of NZ_CP080383.1, from coordinate 3,983,191 downwards.
GTGCAGCAGCTTGCCCCGGCCGTCCCGAGGGTTGGCCGTGCGGGTGAGATAGCCCAGCTTCACCAGGTGCGACAGGATGACCGAGGTGGCACCACTCGTCACGCCCAGACTGTGCGCGACGTCCAGGGCGCGCACGTCCCGGCCGAGAATTGCCAGGCGGGAGATGAACTGCAGAGCGCCGAGCTCATTGGCACCGAGGTTGAGCCGCTCCCGCAGTCGGGACTGGTGCAGCGCCTCGGCGTTCTGCAGCAGGTAGAACGCGTCGATGACACCGTTGGGCACGGGTGCCGACTGGATATCGCCGGATTCGACGGCGGATGAAGAGCCGCTCATGAGGACCTTTCGAGTGGGTCCGCGAGCATCCGATATAAACGATGAACATCCGCAGGGTACTCATAGAAGCACACCGGGGCTGCCCACGTCGCGAGTTGGACGCAACTCGCCTCACGGCCCGCTCGTATGAGAGTGGATGCGGGTGCCGCCGAGAGCCGGCGGCACCCGGTGCGCTACTGGTTGTGCGTGCGTGCGTGGCGGCGACGCAGGCCGACGAACGTCACCAAGGCGATGCCGGCCAGAACGACCAGTGCGCCGACCAGCAGAACCGGGGTGACATTGGCGCCGGTCTCGGCCAGCATGCCCTGGCCGGCACCGCGGCCGCCACCGCCGCCGGGGGCGGCACTGGTGGTGGGCGTGGGCACCAGGGGCGCGGGCTGGGTGCTGGTGGGAGTCGGCGTGGCAGTCGGAGTTGGCGTCGCCGTGGGCGTTGCTGTCGGCGTTGGCGTCGGCGTGACCACGGCGGCCGGCGTGGTCGTCACGGTGTAGTCGGCCGTCGCATCCGGGGCGGTGCCGTTGCCGGCCGAGACCGTGAAGGTCGTCGAACCTGGCGTCGTGGGGGTGCCGGAGATGGTGCCGGAGGTTTCGTCCAACGTGAGGCCGGCCGGCAGCGTGCCGGCGGTCACGGTGAAGGTGGGCGTCGGGATGCCCGTGGCCGTCACGGTGTGCGAGTAGGGCGTGCCTTCCGTCGCGTTCGCCGGTGCGCCCGAGGTGATGGTGGGTGCCGTCGTGCCGACCGGTGTGCCCGGGGCGGCGCAGCCCGTGGGAGCGGTGATGGTGTTGGTGTCGAGGGTGACCGCGGCGGAGCGGGCGAGCAACCGGCCCACAACGGTGGCGCTCGTGGTGGCGGTGATCGATTGCTGGGCCAGGATGGTGCCTTGGAAGGCGGCACCGGTGCCGATCGAGGCTGAGCTGCCTACCTGCCAGAAGACGTTGCAGGCGTTCGCGCCACCGGTGATGATGATTTGGGTCGCCGACCCGATGGTGAGGGTCGAGGCGGCCTGGAAGACCCAGACGGAGTTCGCGGCGCCCGCCAGGGTGAGGGAGCCGTTGTTCGACAGCGCCAGTGCGCCGCCGGTGTAGACACCGGGGGTCAGGGAGAGGCCGGTCAGCTCGCTGATGCCCGTGGTGGTGGGCGTGAGCGCTGCGGCGACATTGTAGGCCGTGGTGGTATCGCGTTGAGCCTGGAGCGCCGCGGCATCGGTGGCGTGCACGGTGCCGTTGACGATGCCGTTGGGCGCGGCGCCGAACCCGGTGATAGCGGTGCCGGGCGAGATACCCAGGTCGCCGTTGACGACCGTCGGGCCGGTGTTGGTGACGGCACTGGCGGCGAGGACGCCGTAGCTGGCCGCGGTGCCCAGGTTGATCGGCCCGTCGGTGGTGACGGCCGCGGACGCTGACGAAGCGGCGCCGAAGACGAGGGCTGCGGTGAGGCCGAGGCCACTCACCGTTCGCACCAGGGAGCGTCGAGGGGACGTTATGGCCATTGAGGTGCCTGACTGCGAGGGAGAGCCACTCGCTGGGACGTCGACGCCCCCGTTACTTTCTTCGTAGCCCTTGATCGTGTAGTTATGTGAGGGTGTTGGCCTGTCAGGCCCGGCATGGTTCTTGCCCCCAGTCGCCCATGATCCGGGGGGTGTTGTCACCGGGCCTGACTGGTATCAGGTGATCGCTGATAGGGGCTGGACCGGGACATGTCCCAGGCCGTTCGTAACGTGGATGCCGAGACTTGATGCCGCGATTCAGGCCAACTTTGTCGAACCTGAGACGGAGGATTCATGATCGAGAACTACGACAGCGTCGACGTCTTCATCGGCGTGGACGTCGGCAAGGGAGAACACCACGCGGTCGCCCTCAACCGGGCCGGCAAGCAACTCTTCGACAAGGCTTTACCCAACGATGAGGCGAAGCTGCGCGAGCTGATCGGGCAGCTGAAACGACACGGCCAAGTCTTGTTCGTCGTTGATCAGCCGGCGACTATTGGTGCCTTACCGATCGCCGTGGCCCAGGCCGAAGGCGTGCTCGTGGGCTACCTGCCCGGTCTGGCAATGCGCCGCATCGCGGACCTGCACGCCGGTGAAGCCAAGACCGATGCCCGCGACGCGGCAATCATCGCCCAAGCCGCGAGGAGCCTCCCGCACGCCCTGCGGTCGCTACAGCTGGCTGATGAGCAGGTTGCTGAGCTCTCGATGCTCTGCGGCTTCGACGACGACGTTGTCGGCCAGATCACCGCCACGAGTAACCGCATCCGGGGCCTCCTCACCCAGATCCACCCCGCGTTGGAGCGTGTTCTCGGCCCGCACTTGGACCATCCCGCGGTGTTGGACTTGCTGCAGCGCTACCCCACGCCAGCTGCGATGAAAGCGGCCGGCACGACCCGCCTTGGCAACCGGCTCGTGAAGCTGGCACCACGCATGGGCCGCCGCCTCGCAGACGAAATCACCCGGGCCCTGAGCGAGCAGACCGTCGTGGTCACTGGCACGAATGCCAGCAGCATTGTGCTCCCCAGACTCGCCGAACAACTCGCAGCACTCCGCCGGCAACGGGACGAGATCGCGGTCGAAGTAGAACGGCTCGTGGAGGCTCACCCTCTTCACCCCGTCCTGATCAGCATGCCCGGAGTCGGGATCAGGACCGCCGCCAGACTCCTCACCGAAGTCTCGGGCAAGGACTTCGCCACCGCCGGCCACCTCGCCGCCTACGCCGGCCTCGCACCGGTCACCCGCCGCTCCGGCAGCTCCATCCGCGGCGAGCACCCCTCCCGACGCGGGAACAAGATCCTGAAACGAGCCCTGTTCCTCTCCGCCTTCGCCGCGCTCCGCGACCCGCTCTCACGCGCCTACTACGACCGCAAAATCGCCCAAGGCAAACGCCACAACCAAGCCCTCATCGCCCTCGCTCGCCGACGCTGCGACGTTCTCTACGCCATGCTCCGCGACGGCACCCTCTACCAAGCCGACCATCAGCTCGCCGCTTGACAAGAACATAGGGGCACCCCCCCGTGTTCCCCGTCACGCCAAGCTACCCCAGAACGGGTGACAAAAGGAGAAAGTACCTCATAAATTAAACGACAATCGGCCAGCGGGCCCTCACACTATGCGGGAGCGGTACCGCTGGAACTCCGGGCGCCGCGTCTGCGGACCAGCCGATGCGGCAGGCAGGGCGCCGCCGGGCCGGCCCCGCTGCACCGGGAATCCGCGGCGAAACGACCATCGGAAGGTTTGAACATCCACCCCCGACCGAATATGTTTAGACCCAGAACATTTTATTGTGAACCACCCCGGGCACCGGCGGCGAAGACGCCGCCCAGCCCGTGGGTGGTGGCATGACTCCTGCACTTTCCTCCACCCGCGCTGCCCCTCCCCGCACAACCGGGGCAGGCATCCGGCCCGGGCAGAAATTGCAGGAGTTATGTCCACCCACCGCCGCTTTTTCTAGTTTGGAGTTCATCATGCTGGTTGCCGGAGTCGACTCGTCGACACAGAGTTGCAAGGTGGTCGTTCGGGACGCCGAGACAGGAGCGCTCGTGCGCACCGGCAAGGCCAGCCACCCGGCCGGCACCGAAGTCGACCCGGCCGCCTGGTGGGATGCGTTGCTCGTCGCGATCCGCGAAGCGGGCGGACTGGACGACGTGTCCGCCGTCTCGGTGGCCGCGCAGCAGCACGGCATGGTCGTGCTCGACGAGGACGGCCGCGTCATCCGCCCCGCCCTGCTCTGGAACGACACCCGCAGCGCCCAGGCCGCGACCGACCTGATCGACGAGGTCGGCGCCGCCGAATACGCCCGTCGCACCGGCGTTGTGCCGGTGGCCTCGTTCACCGTCACCAAACTGCGCTGGCTGCGCGACGCCGAACCGGCCAACGCCGCCCGGGTCGCCGCGGTGGCCCTGCCGCACGACTGGCTCAGCTGGCGCCTGCGCGGCTACGGCCCCGCCGGCGAGAGCGAGTTGGGCCCGCAGCTCGACCAGCTCAGCACCGACCGGTCGGATGCCAGCGGCACCGGCTACTACTCGGCCGCGCTCGGCGAGTACGACCGCGAGCTGCTCGCCTTGGGGCTCGGCCACGACGCCGTGCTCCCCCGGGTGCTCGGCCCGGGCGACACCGCAGGCACCACGGTGGCGCTGCCCGGCGTTCCCGCCGGGCTCGTCGTGGGCGTCGGCGCCGGCGACAACGCCGGTGCGGCCCTCGGCCTCGGCGCCGCGGCCGGCGACGTCATCGTCTCCATCGGCACCAGCGGCACTGTGTTCGCCGTGACCGAGCAGCCCAGTGAGGACGCCTCGGGCACCGTGGCCGGGTTCGCCGACGCCAGCGGGCTGCACCTGCCGCTGATCGCCACCCTCAATGCCGCGCGCATCCTGGACTCGATCGCGGGCCTGCTCGGTGTGGACCACACGGAGCTCGGCACGCTGGCGCTCGAGGCGCAGCCGGGCGCCGACGGTCTCGTGCTCCAGCCGTACTTCGAGGGTGAACGCACCCCCAACCTGCCGGATGCCACCGCCTCGCTGTTCGGGATGACCCTCGGTTCGACCACCCGACCCAACCTCGCCCGCGCCGCGATCGAGGGGCTGCTCTGCGGTCTGGCCGACGGCCTGGACGCGGTGCGCGCCCAGGGCGTCACGGTCGAGCGGATCCTACTGATCGGCGGGGCCGCCCAGAACGAGGCCGTGCAGCTCATCGCCGCGCAGGTGTTCGAGGTGCCCGTGGCCGTGCCGACGCCGGGCGAATACGTGGCCGACGGCGGAGCGACGCAGGCCGCCTGGTCGCTCACGGGCACCCGCCCGGCCTGGTCGGTGGCCATCGCCACGCAGCCCACGCCGGACTTCCACCCGGTGATCCGCGCCCAGTACGCAGCGCACCGCGCCTGATCCGGGGCTCGCTCGGTCGGTGCGCGTGCCCGGGTCGCGTCTGTCGCAACCCTCGCGCCGGTCGAGTTTGTCGAGACCTCGTGACCTTGTCTGCGGTCGTTCCCGTCTCGTCGGTCGAGCCTGTCGAGCTGTGGGGGCGCTTCGCGCCCGGGTGGTCGGCGGAAGCGCACTTCCTTAGGAGACCAGGTGAGTGTTGTCGCGAACGTGTTCGGCTCCCGGGATCTCGACAGGCTCGATCAGCGTTCGGGTCGCGCCTGTCGCAACCCTCGCGCCTGTCGAGCTGAGATCAAGCGCAGGCGACGGCCGACCAAGACACCGGCGGCAGTGTCACGGTGAGGATGCCGTCGGCGAGCACTGCCCCGGCCAGTGGCGACAGGCCCACGCGGTTCTGGTCGGAGAGGGTGTTCTTGGCGTAGGGGTCGGCGTCGTGCAGGGTGACGGCTTCGACGATGCGGGTGGCGCCCAGGCCGGAGACGTCGATGGTCACCTCGATCGACTCGGTCTGACTGCGGTTGACCAGGAACACGGCCGAGTCGCCGGTCTCGGCATCCGCGGTGACGACGGAGTCGATCAGCGGGGCGGCACCGTACACGGCGGTGTCGTAGGTGCCCGCGTCGATCCGGGCGCGCACGACCTCGCCGCGGGCCAGCCGCGAGGTGACCGAGAAGGGGAAGAACGTGGTCTGGCGCCAGGAGTCGCCTCCGGGTTCGGTCATGATCGGCGCGATCACGTTCACCAGCTGCGCGAGCGAGGCCGAGGTGACCCTGTCGTGGTTTTGCAGCAGGGTGATCAGCAGGTTGCCCAGCACCACCGCATCCGCCACCGAGTAGACGTCTTCGAGCTGGCGGGGCGCGATGCGCCACTCGTCGTTGACCTCCTCCGAGGCCTGGTGCTCGTCGAGGTACCAGATGTTCCACTCGTCGAAGGAGAGCTGGATGGTCTTCTTACTGCGCAGCTTGTGCTTGACGTGGTCGGCCGTGGCGACGACGGTGTCGATGAAGTACTTCATCTCCACCGACGACGCCAGGTAGGAGCCCAGATCGCCCTTACGCTCTTGGTAGTAGGCGTGGCAGGAGATGTAGTCGACGTAGTCGTAGCTCTCCTCAAGCACCACCCGCTCCCACTCGCCGAAGGTGGGCATGGCCGAGCCCGAGGAGCCGCAGACGACGAGCTCGAGGTCCTTGTCGGCGGTCTTCATGGCCGAGGCGGTGCGGGCGGCGATCTTGCCGTAGTCGGCGCTGGACATGTGGCCGATCTGCCACGGGCCGTCCATCTCGTTGCCCAGGCACCACATGCGGATGTCGTACGGCTCGGTGCGGCCGTTACGGATACGCTCGTCGGCCAGTTCCGTGCCGGCCTCGCCGTTGGCGTACTCGAGCAGGTCCAGGGCATTCTCGATGCCCCGGGTGCCAAGGTTCACGGCCATCATCAATTCGGAGCCGGTGAGCTCACACCAACGGCCGAACTCCTCCAGGCCCACCTGGTTGGTCTCCAACGAGTGCCAGGCCAGATCGCGCCGCACCGGACGGCGGTCGCGCGGACCCACACCGTCTTCCCACTTGTACCCCGAGACGAAGTTACCGCCGGGGTAACGGATGGTGGTGGAGCCCAACTCCTTGACCAACTCGACCACGTCGAGGCGAAAACCGTCCTCATTGGCGGTGGGGTGGCCGGGTTCGTAGATGCCGTCGTAGACACAGCGACCCAAGTGCTCCACAAAGGAGCCGAAGATACGCCGGTTCAGCGGGGCGACCACGTTCGTGCGGTCAATGTCGATGCGTGCGGTGCTCATTGGAAGTCTTTCTTTTCTTTTCTAGACAAGTGGAGAGGAGATGCGTTTCGCCAGGGGCCGCCGTGGTGGCTCTGGCGGCAACACGGTTACTTCAGGGCTCCGAGCGAGAGGCCGCCCTGCCAGTACTTCTGCAGGGACAGGAAGGCGATGATCAACGGCAGCACCGACACGAAGGCGCCCGTGACGATGAGGTTCCAGACCTGCTCGCCTCCGGCCCCGGCGTTAGAGAGTGCCTGCCAGTTGTTCAGTCCCACCGTGACGGGGAGCAGGTTCGGGTCGCTGAGCACTGCCAGCGGCAGGAAGAAGTTGTTCCAGGTGCCCACGACGGACAGGAGCAGCACCGTCACGATCGCGGGGCGCAACAGCGGCAACGACACCTGGAAGAAGGTGCGAAGCTCTCCCGCGCCGTCGACGCGGGCCGCGTCGAGGAGCTCGTCGGGAACGGCGTCCTGCGTGTAGACCCGCATCAGGTAGACGCCGAACGGGCTGAGCAGTGACGGCAGGATGACCGCCCAGATGGTGTTGACCAGTCCCATGTTGCTCAGCAGCACGAAGGTGGGAATCACCAGGGCTGTCATCGGCACCATCACGGCGCCCAGCAGCACCGAGAAGAAAGCGTTGCGGCCGCGGAACCGGTACTTGGCGAAGCCGTAGCCGGCCAGCACGGCCAGGATGGTGGCGCCGACTCCGCCGGAGAGGGCATAGAAGAACGAGTTGCCCAGCCACCGCCAGTAGATGCCGCCCTGGTGCTCGAAGAGCCCGGCGATGTTGTTGAACAGGTTGAACTCGCCGTCGAACCAGAGCGGTCCGCCGCTGCCGCTGAACAGGCCGGCGGTGTCCTTGGTCGCTGCGACGGTGAGCCACCACAGCGGGGTGATGAAGTAGATGACCAGGATGATCAGCAGCACGTGGGAGCCGATCTTGCGGCCGCCGTCACGGCCGGCATTGCCGCGGCGGGCGGGACGGCGGGGGCTGGAGTCGTCGGGGGCGTCGACCGGGACCGGGGCACCGGGAGTGAGAATGGCCATTACTTGAGTCCGCTCTGCTTGCGGGTGAGGAAGAGGAACAGGTACGAGCCGGCGAAGACCACGATGCCGAGCGCAAACGAGATGGCCGAGGCGTAGTTGAACTGGCTGTAGGAGAACGCCAGCGAGTAGGCGTACATATTGGGCGTGTACGAGACGGGGATGGCGCCCTGCGCCACCGCACGCAACACCTGCGGCTCGGTGAAGAACTGCAGGGTGCCGATAAGGGCGAAGATCAGCACCATCACCATGGAGGACGAGATCATGGGTACCTTGACCCGCAGGGCGATCTGGCGACCGTTGGCACCGTCGAGGCGCGCAGCCTCGTAGATGGCGGGGTCGATGCCGCGGAGGGCTGCGTAGATGATGATCATGTAGTAGCCCGCCCATTGCCAGGTGACGATATTGACCAGGCTGGCGAAGATGGTGCCCTGCGACAGGAAGTCGGGGGCGGCGAGGCCGACCAGGCCGAAGATGTCGGTGGCCGGTCCGAACCGGGGGCTGTAGAGGAACCCCCACATCAGCGCACCGATGACGACCGGGATCGCATAGGGCACGAAGATCATCAGCCGGGAGAACTTCGACAGCGCGGTGGAGAGGTTGTCGAGAACCAGCGCCGCGACCAGGGCCACGATCATCTGCGCGGGGATCATGATGAGCGCGAACGAGGCGACCCGGCCGAGTCCCTCGAGGAAGATCGGGTCGGTGAACGCCTTGGCGTAGTTGGCGAACCAGGTGAACGAGGTGCCCGTGGCGAGGGTGCTGGTCTGCAGGCTCATCCAGAAGGCGTAGGCGAGGGGCGCCACCAGGAAGGTGACGAAGACGAGGGCGAACGGGGCCACGAAGAGCCAGCCCCAGCGCTGGCGCTTGCGGTCCATCCGGTCGATCTGCCTGCGCGGCCGGCGAGTGGGCCGCGGCTTAGCCGGCGCCGGTGGCGGTGCCAGTTCAGTGAGTGCCATATCTGTGTCCTTCGTACGGTTCTGCTCTTCTGTCGCGCCTGGCGCGATCAGCGAAAGGGCACCGCCGGCCGGCCGGAGACCGGCCGACGGTGTCAACGGATGCCGCGGGCGGCGATCCGGTGTCGCTACTTGGTGACGGTGAAGCCCTGTTCGGTGGCGTAGGTGACGAGGCTGTCCTGCAGGTCGTCCAGGGCCTGGCTGCCATCCTGTTCGCCCTGCACCATGGAGTAGAGCTCCTCGGTCAGCTGGTCGTAGGCGTAGTTCTGGAACGGGCTGAAGGTGGCTCCGGCGTAGCCGGCGGCCGCGTTGAGGAACACGTCCTTGTTGATCTGCTGGCCGCCGAAGAACGGGTATTCGAGGTTGGCGAAGTAGTCAGAGTCGAGCATGGGCTTGTACGACGGGAACAGGGCGCCCTTTTCCACCCCGATCTTCCAGGACTCGTCGGTGCCGAACAGGCCCATGGCCACCTCGGCGGACAGGTCCTTGTCGCCGGCCTGGCTGGTCACGGCGAAGGTCGAGCCGCCCCAGTTGACCTGCACGGGGTTGGCCGCGTCCCACTGCGGCAGCGGGGCGACAGCCCAGACGGCGTTCTCGTCGGCATCCGAGAGGCCCTGCAGGTAGCCGGGGCCCCACGCGGCGGCCAGGTAGACGGCGTAGGTGCCGTCGACGAGGCTGGTGTTGTAGTCGGCGGTGAAGGCGTCGTCGGTCGTGACGAGGCCGTCCTGCACGAGGCCGTTCCAGTAATCCAGCACGTCCTTTGCACCCTGGTCGTTCACATCGATGCCGATGTCGGTGGGCTTGGTGGAGTCGTAGACGAACGGCACCGACCCGGCCTGGGCGAACAGGGCCTGGTTGAAGGCCCGGCCGTTGGTGGGGAAGTTCACCAGCACGCCATCGGAGCCGGACGCCTTGAGCGCGGCGGCGGCGGTGGCGAACTCGGCCCACGTGGTCGGAACGGCGATGCCGGCGGCCTCGAAGAGGTCCTGGCGGTAGAGCATGCCCATCGGCCCGCCGTCGACGGGAATGGCGTACACGGCGTCGCCGCTGGAGGCGTCCTTCCACGAGCCCTCGGTGTACTTGTCCTTGACATCGTTGGCACCGAACTCGGTGAGGTCGACGAGGGCGTTGCGGATGCTGAAGCTGGAGAGCACCTCGGATTCGAGCTGGATGACGTCGGGGGCGCCCGACTTCGACTCGATCGAGGTGGAGAACTTGGTGTACTCGTCGTTGCCCTGGCCGGCGTTGGTCCAGCAGACCTGAACGTCGTCATGGCTGTTGTTGAAGACGTCGACGACCTCTTCGAACGCCGGATACCAGGCCCACACGCTGACCTGCGGGGCGTCGGCGTTGACGATCTTGTTCGTGCAGGATGCCTTGCTGCTGCCGCTCGACTCCGAACCGGCCGAGCATCCGGTGAGCGCGGCCGCGGCGACGGCGATGATGCCGACCGATGCCAGGAATTTGGTCTTCATTGAATTGCTTCCTCTCGCTGGTGTGGGAACACCGTTGTGTCAGTGCACGACCCGGCGCCGGCGGCGACCAAGTCGGAGCGGGTGCTGTGGGTTAGGTGCGAGAAGGTTCGCGACGAGGGCGATGCGCAGTGAGTGAACAGGGCCTTCACGAATCCTCCTTGATTCGAATCGTCATCGAGTCGGCTGCAGCCGGTCGATTCGCTCGAGGCGAAGAGACGTGGCGGTATCCGATTTCAATAATTACAACGTTATAGGTAAACGTTGTAAATGCATCATGCCGAGCCGCGTCCTCCGCTGTCAAGCGATCCGCACGAAGTGCTGCATAACAATTTCCCTACCGCCGCGGGCGCGCCGGAGCTCGGCTGCCGGACGGCACGACGCAGGCGGCGGGCGACCGACCGCTACCCGGCGGAGGCCGGCGATGAGGCCGGGTCGGTCGATTCGCGCTGGACCAGCCGGAACTCCGTCTCGATTTCGCGCGGCCCCTGCTCGGCAGCTCCTCCGGAGATGCGCTCGAGCAGGATCCGTACGGCCGTGTCGGCGATCTCGTCCCGACCGGGATTGATCGTGGACAGGGCCGGCAGGCAGTAACTGGATTCGTCGAGGTCGTCAAAGCCGACGACCGCGACATCCAGCGGGATGCGCCGCCCCGATTCCTGGAGCACCCGCATCGCCCCCAGCGCCAGGGTGTCATTGAGCGCGAACACGGCGTCGAACTGCACGCCGGTATCGAGCAGGGCTCGCATGGCGGTCGCGCCGTTGGCGCGGTGCCACAGCGTCGTGTGGCCGATCAATGCCGGGTCCACCGCGATTCCGGCCGCGTCAAGGGCTTCGCGGTAGCCGCGGAGGCGCAAGCCGGCCGAGCCGATCACCTCGTCCTCGTGCGCTCCGATCACGGCGATGCGTCGTCGACCGGAGGCGAGCAGGTGCTCGGTGGCCGTCCTGGCCGCCTCGATGTTGCGCATCGTGACGTGGTCGGTGGGCCCGTTGAAGATCCGTTCGCCGAGCAGAACCAGGGGATAGTCCACGTTGAGGTAGCCGGCGTCGTCATTGCCCATGCCCAGTGGGCTGAAGATCAGGCCGTCGGTGAACTGCCGGTGCGGGCTGGTCAGCAGCTGAATCTCGCGCTGCCGGTCACCGCCGGTCTGCTCGATGAGCACGGAGGTGCCGCGACGCTCGGCAGCCTGGATGATGGCATCCGCCAGTTCGGCGAAGTAGCTCAGGCTGAGCTCGGGCAGGGCCAGGCCGATCACGCCGGTGCGGCCGGAGCGCAGGCTGCGCGCCGAGATGTTGGGCTTGTAGCCGAGCTCGTCGATGGCCGCGAGCACGCGCTGTCGGGTTGACGGGCGAATGTGTTCGAAGTCGTGGACGACGTTGGAGACGGTCTTGATCGACACCCCGGCCAGCGCCGCCACATCGCGCAGTGTTGCGGCCATTTCTCTCCCCTGGTCGGTCATTCGGCGCCGGGAACGCAGGCCGCACCGCGGCGCGCGCTCGTCGTTCCTACCTGTGAACTTACCGCGTCGTTTACAACGTTGCAGCCCACACGCGGGGGTGGCACCGGTGTGGCGTCAGTGGATGCGGCAGAGAACCTCAGAACGAGCCCGCCAACCGCGCGCCGGCGACCTCGAGCCACACCAGCGGATCGGCCAGGGCGGCCGCGGTTTCGCCGGCGAGATCGGTGAGCGCCACGGCCTGGGCGAACGGCGCGGGAGCGGTCGCCAGGGCACCGGCGTCGATGCCGCCGGCCACGAGCAGCGCCGGGGCACCGACGGCCGCCGCGAGCCCGGCCAGATACGACGGCACCTTGCCCGCGGCGGACTGACTGTCGTAGCGTCCCTCACCGGTGATCACGACGGATGCGACGCTCACCGCGGCTGGGACACCGAGCGCCTGGCCCACCGCGGCCGAGCCCGCCTCGAGGTTGGCGCCCCAGGCCAGCAGGCCGAACGCGGTTCCGCCGGCCGCGCCCGCTCCCGGCGTCTGCGGGTCGGCGGGCAGCAGCGCGGCCAGCCGGGCCAGTCCGGCGTCGAGCCGGCCGATCTCTGCCGCATCCGCCCCCTTCTGCGGACCGAACACCGCCGCCGCGCCGCCGGCGCCGAGCAGGGGGTTGGTGACGTCGCCGAGGATCACCGCGCCGCCCGGCGGCAGGGCGGGCAAGCCGTCCAGGTCGATCGTGGCCAGATCGACCAGGTAGCCGCCGCCGGGCCGGATCGGCCGCCCCGCGGCATCGAGGAACATCGCGCCCAGCGCGGTGAGCGCCCCGGTTCCCCCGTCGGTGGAGGCGCTCCCGCCGAGCGCCAGATAGAGCCGCCAGACGCCGTGCGCCAGGGCGGCCGCGAGCGCCGTGCCGAAGCCCGCCGAGTGGGCGTCGAGGGGGCGCAGCGGATCGAGCAGGGTGATTCCGCTGGTGCAGGCCAGCTCCACCACGCCGGTGCCGTCCGGCAGCAGCAGCCAGGAGGCCACCACCGGGCGGTCGTCGGGGCCGGGAACGATCACGGGCATCCGTCGGGCGCCGGGCACGGCCAGTTCGAAGGCGTCGAGGGTGCCCTCCCCGCCGTCGGCCATGGGCAGCAGCACCAGTTCGTCGTCCGGCCGCACCGAGGCCCAGCCCGCGGCGAGCGCCCGCGCCACCTCGGCGGCGCCGGCGGTGCCCTTGAAGGAGTCCGGCGCTATCACCACCCGCGTGCGTGTCATCGTCGAAGCCTCTCCCCGGCCAGCCTGACCGCCGCCCGGTCCGGCTGTCAAGCACGGTCGTCCTAGCCGGTCCGGAACGCCCAGGCAGGGCCGGGGAGGCGTGACTAGGCTGGAATCGTGAATGCTTACACGTCCGTGCCCATCGACCCCGATTCCGCCGCAGCCCTGCAGGAGCGCGGCCTCCGCCTGGCCGTGCTCGACGCCGTCGACGAGGCGGGCCTCAAGCGCTGGCTCCTGGCGGATGCCCGCGGCTTCCACGAGATCACCCCCTCGGAAGGCACCCTCGAGGTGCAGGTCGAAGACATCGCCAGCGACCGGGTCACCGGTGTCTGGGATGCCTCCCAGGCCGACCCCGAGACCCCGGTCGCTACCGTGCGGTCCTGGCAGATGGACCTCACCGTGCCCGGCGGCACCGCCCTGAGCACCTACGCGATCAGTTCGGTGACGGTCTCGCCCACCCATCGCCGCCAGGGCATCGCCCGGGCCATGCTCACGGCGGAACTGCGCACGGCCGTGCGCCTCGGGCTGCCGATGGCGATGCTCACCGTGTCGGAGGCCACCATCTACGGCCGGTACGGCTTCGGTCCGTCCGCGCGGCAGTCGTCCTACAGCGTCGACACCGCCCGAGCCCGCTGGACCGGACGCACACCGGCCGGCCGGGTACAGTTCGTCAGCCCGGAATCGCTCCTGACCGACGGCCCCGCCGTGTTCGAACGCACCCGCGACCGCTCCCCCGGCGAGGTCGACCGCCGCGAGATCTGGTGGAAGCGCGTCCTGGGCCTGTTGCCCAACGAACCGGAGGCCCGTAAGCGCGGCATCCGCGCGGTGCGGTACGACGACGCCGACGGTGCTATGGCCGGCTTCGCGCTCTACGAGATCGCCCTGCAGAACGTGAGCCACCCCGGCAAGCTCACCCTGGTCGACCTCGTCGCCGCAACCGACGACGCCTATGCGGCGCTCTGGCGATTCCTGGTCGAGATGGACATGGTCGACGAGATCGCCGCGCCGCTGCGCAGCGTCTCCGAACCCGTGGCCTGGCAGGTGGCCGACCACCGCGCCGTGCGCAAGACCGGCGAGCGCGACCACCTCTGGCTGCGGATCCTCGACGTGCCGGCCGCCCTGGCCGCACGCCGGTACACGGCCCCGGGGCACTACCTGCTCGACGTCAGCGACGACCTCGGCTTCGCCGCCGGCCGGTTCCTGCTCACGGTGGCGGCCGACGGGTCGGGGCAGGCGCATCCGCTCGCCGATGCCGCTGCACCTGCGGGGGCCGTGGAGGTGTCGCTCTCCGCGGCCGACCTCGCCTCGCTGTACCTGGGCGGCACCAGCGCGGTCGATCTCGCCCGCGCCGGCCGCATCACCGAGCAGAGCCCGGATGCCGCCATGAGGCTGGACACGGCGCTGCACTCTGCCTACGCGCCGCACCTGAGCACCTGGTTCTAGGCCCGTTCGGGGCAGCCGGACCGGTCCAACGGCGGTCCGGCGTGCCCGGGAGTGCGAATAGGCTCGTCCCGGGCATACGGCACGGCAGCCCCGCCGTCCCGGCTCTTCTCAGCAGCCTCACAGCACCCGGCAATCGACTTCATAGGCGCGGTCGCTAGCGTCGGGCTCGAATCACTCCCGACGAAACGGCACACAGTCCATGAATGCTAGAACCCCCGGTCAGCCGCTCCCTCCCAAGAAGGATCGACGCGAGGTGGCACGCGAGAGCGCCCGCCTGATGCGCGAGGAACAGAAGAAGCGCGAGGCCCGCCGGCGGTGGTACTGGCGTGGCGGCATCGGGGTGGGCCTGATCGCCGTGGCCGTCATCGTGGCGATGGTCGTGGTGGGCAGCGTCAAGCCGCCGTCTCCCGGCCCGTTGAACATGGCCAGCGACGGCGTGCTGATGCAGGGCGACGGCACGAGCATCACCGCCGCGCCGACCGCGGCCACCGCTGCGGATGCCGACCCCACCCCCACCGACCTGAGCGCGCTCACCAACACGGTGAACATCACGGTCTACCTGGACTACCTGTGCCCCTATTGCGGCCAGTTCGAGACCACCAACGGCGCCCAGCTGACCAGCTGGCTCACGGCGGGCACCATCACGCTCGAGACGCACCCGATCTCGATTCTCGACCAGTCCTCAAACGGCACCAAGTACTCCACCCGCTCGGCCAACGCGGCGGCCTGCGTGGCGAACTACCAGCCGGACAGCTTCCTCGACGTGAACGCCGCACTGTTCGCGAACCAACCCACCGAGGGCACAGACGGCCTCACCAACGCGGAGCTGGTGAGCCTGGTCGAGACGGCCGGCGTCACCGACGCCTCCGTAGCCACGTGCATCACCGACCAGGAGTTCGGCTCCTGGGTGGGCGACGCCACCGACCGCGCCCTGGCCGGCCCGCTGCCCAACACCGACGTGAAGAACGTGGCCGGCACGCCGACGGTGCTCGTGCAGGGTGTGCAGTACACCGGTGCGCTCGACGACGCCGCGGCCTTCGAGTCCTTCGTCATGGAGCAGGCCACCGCGACCGGCGACGGCGGAACCGACACCGGCGAGTAGCCCGCCGGCTGCGCATCCGGCTCGACTACTGTTGCCGGTGCGGACATCTGGGCCCGGTACTCCGGGTGCACTTGTCCGCACCGGCAACAGTCACGTGGGGGGTCCAGGCCCCCGGAGGAGAACCCATGCAGCACGCCGAGCGTCCCGGGGAACGGCACCCCGAGCGGGCCGGGGACCTGCGCGTCGATCGGCCGCGCGTGTACGGCGCCGTGGTCGACGACGCCACCCGGTGCGTGCACTACAACGGGCCCACCGACATCGTGGCGATCGAGTTCCGCTGCTGCGGACGCTTCTACCCCTGCTTCCAGTGCCATGCCGACGCCGAAACGCATCCGCTCGAGCGGTGGGCGCCCGAGCAGTGGGCGGAGCGGGCGATCCTCTGCGGCGCCTGCGGGCACACGCTCGCGATCGACGAGTACCGGTCGGTCTCGGGTTGCCCGAGCTGCGCGGCGGCCTTCAACGACGGATGCCGCCTGCACGCCCACCTGTACTTCGAGGTTCCGCCGCCCACCGCCTGAGGCGGCGGGCGGGCTGCGCCGGACGGCTACATCGGCCCCGCGTGCTGAACCAGCCAGCCATAGGGGTCGATCGCGGTGACACCGTCGAGGTGCAACTCCAGGTGCATGTGCGGACCGGTGCTCTGACCAGTGCTGCCCACGTTGCCCAACTTCTGGCCCGCCGAAACGGACTGCCCCTCGCTTACGGCGACGGACCCGGACTGCATGTGCCCGTAGGTGCTCGTGACGTTCTGGCCGTCCGCGACGTGGTCGACGGAGACGTGTACGCCCAGGCCACCGTCGTCGAAGGAGGTGACCGAGCTCACGACGCCGTCGGCGATGGAGCCGATCGGGGTTCCCTCGCCGGGGTTCATGTCGAGACCGTCGTGGAAGGTCGAGCATCCGCTACACGGCGCTGTCCGTGGGCCGTAGCCGTCGGAGATGCGAGTGACTCCGGCGAACGGCCAGACCACACCGGCGGAGACGGGAGCGGGCACCGCCACAGGGGTGGGAGCGGCCGCGGCCGCGGGGGCGGTCACCACGGGCGGCGGCGGCACCTCGGCCGAGTAGGTGTCGACCTCGACGGCGATGGGCGCCTCGGCGGTGACCGTGAGACTCTGCTCGGCCGCGAGTCGTGTGCTGGCAGCGGCCGACCCCACGGAGCGCGCCGGAACACCATCGGCGTCGACGTACGCGGCCTGAGCGGGCAGGGCGCCCATGGTCGTGAGCAGGGCGACGACGGTCATAGCCGTCACGGCGGTCACCCCACGGCCGGCGGATGCGGTGCGGCGGGCGGGCGGGGCGATGAATCCGGTGCGCCTACGCATGAGCCTCCCCGAGGGAGAAGCGGGCGCGAGTGGGCGCGAGAACTGCAGACATGGCGAAGCTTTCTGTCGGAGCGGGATCAGGACGCGGATCCACACAACCTTCAGGGTTCAGTCGCCGGCGGGGTCACGGCACGGCGCACCACCCGGCAAAGCGGGGCAGGGGCAGGATCGATCACGACCCCGCCGAAGGGCGGATCCAGCACCACGGTGACGCCATCGGCTCCGGGTACAGGAAAGTGACGTTACGTCACTTTTCTGGGTAAACCGTGTGCATCCATGCATATGCACGCATCCGGGCGCGCCGTCGGGGGCGCCTCACCCTTCGGGGCGGGTGAGCTACGCGGGCAGGCGGATCCGTCGGCAACGATGGGTCCACCCTAGAGGCGCATGTTCACGGCACTCTGGAAGGCCTCAGACCGTGACGACAGAGTGCGCCAGGGCATCAAGCGCCCCGGGCACCAGGCGGTAGTACGCCCAGGTGCCGCGCTTGTCTCGCGACAGGATTCCCGCATCCACCAGCACCTTGAGGTGGTGCGACACTGTGGGCTGACTCAGGCCGAGCGGCTCGGTGAGATCACACACGCACGCCTCGGCGTCGTCGTGCGAGGCCACCATCGAGATCAGTCGCAGCCGGGCCGGATCCGCGATGGCCTTGAGGGTCTTTGCCAGTTTCTCCGCGCCCTCGGCGGCGAGCGCCTCGCGCACCGGCGGCGCACAGCACTCCGCGCCGGCGTCGATGGCCGCGCTCGCGGGGTCCTGCAGAAGTTTGACGTTCGCCATGGCTCCAGTCTGCCACGTGAATTGACACCGATCGATGTGATCGACACACTCAATATCGACGTTCATCTATTTCTCGGCGCATTCTGATGGGGCTCCATGACCACCGACGACCAGCCTGCATCCGCCCCCGCGCGGCTCGGCAGCACCGACCGGCTGTTGCCGGTCTGAATCCTCCTCGCGATGGGTGTCGGGCTGCTGCTCGCCGTCGTCGCTCCCGGCGTGGGCGACCTACTGCACGCGTTCTCCATCGGCTCCGTGAGCGTTCCGATCGCCGTCGGCCTGCTGGTGATGATGTACCCGGTGCTGGCCAAGGTGCGCTATTCGGATGCGCGCGCCGTCGCCGGCGACCGTCGCCTGCTGGTCTCCTCCCTCGTGCTCAACTGGCTGGTCGGTCCGGCGCTGATGTTCGCCCTGGCCTGGGCGTTCCTGCCGGACCTGCCCGAATACCGCACCGGTCTGATCATCGTGGGCCTGGCCCGCTGCATCGCCATGGTGCTGATCTGGAACGACCTCGCCTGCGGTGACCGGGAGGCGGCCGCGTTCCTGGTGGCGGTCAACTCGGTCTTCCAGGTGCTCGCGTTCGCCGCCCTTGGCTGGTTCTACCTGCAGGTGCTGCCCGCGTGGCTCGGCCTGGCCACCACGAGCGCTGAGTTCTCGGTCGGGGCGATCACCGGCAGCGTCCTGGTCTTCCTCGGCATCCCGCTCGTGGCCGGCTACCTCTCGCGTCGTATCGGCGAAGCCACCCGCGGCCGAGCCTGGTACGAGGGCCGCTTCCTGCCCAGGGTCGGTCCGTTCGCCCTCTACGGCCTGCTGTTCACGATCGTGCTGCTCTTCGCCCTGCAGGGCCGCCAGGTCATCGACCAGCCCCTCGACGTGCTGCGCATCGCCCTGCCGCTGCTCGTGTACTTCGCGTTGATGTTCGGGGTGGGGATGCTCACCGGCCTCCTGGTGGGCCTGCCCTATGCCCGCACCGCCACGCTGGCCTTCACGGCGGCGGGCAACAACTTCGAGCTGGCCATCGCCGTGGCCATCGGCACCTTCGGCGCAACCAGCGGCCAGGCCCTGGCCGGCATCGTCGGCCCGCTCATCGAGGTACCGGCGCTCATCGCCTTGGTCTACGTGGCGCTGTGGTTGCGGCCACGCCTGTTCGGCCCAGCCCGGCCTGCGCCCGCGCTGGCGGGTCAGCCAGCGCCGCGAGCGCCGGGATACCGACCGGCTCGATAGCCAGAAGCGGCACGACGGCCGTGCGGGCGGCGTACCTGGTGCGCACCGCGTCGATCTCGGTGAGCTCGTTGACCGCCCGTCGTCGCAGCAGGGCGGATGCCGGAGCCGCGGCCGCTATCGAGCTGTTCACGATCCAGGCCCAGGGTTCGATACCGGCGCGGCGCAGGTCATCCTGCAGCCCCGCCGCCTCGAGCACCGGGGTGGTCTCGGCGAGGGTCACCAAAATCACCTTGGTCTGCGCCGGGTCCTGCAGCTTCATCATCGGAGTGACGAAGTGCAGGCTGGCGCCCATCTGGCGTTCGATCTCGCGATGGTACGACCCCGTCGCATCCAGCAGCAGCAGCGTGTGTCCGGTCGGGGCGGTGTCCAGCACCACGAACCGGTGCTTGGCCTCACGGGTCACCCGGGAGAAGGCCTGGAAGACGGCGATCTCCTCGGTGCACGGTGAGCGCAGGTCCTCCCGCAGCATGGCCAGGCCCTGCTCGTCGAGGTGGGCACCCTTGGTGCGCAGCACGTGCTCGGTGTACCGCTCGACCTCCACGGACGGGTCGATCCGGGAGACCTGGAGGGTATCCAGAGCACCCGCAACGGTCTCCACCAGGTGTGCGGCGGGGTCTGTCGTGCTGAGGTGCACGGGAAATCCGCGTTCGGCGAGTGCGACCGCGACGGCGGCGGCGAGGGTGGTCTTACCCACCCCGCCCTTCCCCATCAGCATGACCAGACCGTGACCGTCTGCGGCGATCGCGTCCACGAGCGAGCAGAGGTCCGTGCCGCCCAACTCCAAGGCGGCGGTGTCGGCGCCGTTCCCCGCTGCGCCCGGGCCGTGGAGCTCCGGGCCGACCAGGTCGGCTGCGGATGACCCCGCGGCCGGCAACAGGCCGCGCAAGGCAGGCAGACCCACCATGTTGACGGCCAGCAGTGGCAGGTAGTCGGTGGTCAGCCCCGCCAGAGCCGGGCCACGGGCCTCGAGCGCCCGGCGCTCGCGACGACGGATGGCCACGGCGAGCGGGTCGTCCTCTTCGAGCCCTCCCTCGGCGTCCGGCAGCATCCCGTTCACCACGAGGTATTGCCGGGACATGCCGATGGCGCCCAGTTCGGCGTGGGTGCGTTCGGCCTCTGCCAAGGTGGATTGCTGGGCGCGGGTCACGAGCACCAGCCGGGTGCGCTCGGGATCTCCCAGCGCCGCCACAGCCTGCGCGTAGACGGCGCGCTGTTTCTCCAGGCCCGACAGCGGTCCGAGGCAGGAGGGGTCGCCCGTGCCGGCGGTGAGGAATTCCGTCCAGTCGCCGGGAAGCTGCAGCAGCCGGATGGTATGCCCGGTCGGAGCGGTGTCGAAGACTATGTGGTCATACGCGGCGGTCCAGGCGGCATCCGTGAGCAGGTCGGTGAACTCGTTGAACGAGGCGATCTCGGTGGTGCAGGCGCCGGAGAGCTGCTCCTCGATCGAGGCGATCTCCGCGGCAGGCAAGAGCCCGCGCACGGGCCCGACGATCCGTTCCCGGTACTGCTGAACGGCCTGCTCGGGGTCGATCTCCAGGGCAGAGAGTCCGGGAACGGCGTCGATCGTCGTGACCGTGTTGCCGATGTCCACTCCGAGCACCTGGCCCACGTTCGAGGCCGGGTCGGTGCTCACAAGCAGCACGGATGCGCCGCCTTCGGCCAGACGGATCGCACTCGCGCAGGCGATGGAGGTCTTGCCCACGCCACCCTTCCCGGTGAAGAAGAGGAACCGCGGGGCACGGGCCAGGAAGGCCGGGTCTGCGCGGGCGCCGGCACCGGCACGAGTGCCGCTGCCGAGGGTCATCAGCAGCAGCTTCCGGCGGCACCGCCGCAACAGCTGGCGGCTGAGGCATCCGGCGCCGCGGCGCCCGCGACCGCAGAGGCCGCGAGCAACGACGGCCGGTCCTCGGCTGCCGGGGCGCCCAGCCCGGCCCACGTGGCCAGCTCGGCGCGGGACGGATAGCGGCCGGTGAGCACCGTGTCTCCGTCCACGAGCGTCACGGGGAGCCCGTCCTGTCCCACGGCGTGCAGGAAACGGCGCACGGTGTCATTCTCCGCGAAGGCGAGGGGCTCCTGAGCCAGGTTGAACCGGCGCACGACGCCGCCGAGGGATGCGGCCCAGTCGATGTCGGCGGATACAGTCACGAGCTGCTGGTCTACGTCGACCCCACAG
Source organism: Cryobacterium sp. PAMC25264 (assembly GCF_019443325.1). Lineage (NCBI taxonomy): Bacteria > Bacillati > Actinomycetota > Actinomycetes > Micrococcales > Microbacteriaceae > Cryobacterium > Cryobacterium sp. PAMC25264. Next base: position 3,962,003 of record NZ_CP080383.1, on the reverse strand, counting down.
ATACCGGTGCCGCAGCAGAGGCCAGGTTCGAAGATCTGAATGGTCGTCATGAGTGCCTCAGAGTCCGCCGGTGTGGCGCGACACGGTGTCGACGAGTCCGGCCCCACCAGTATATCGATGTGCATCGATTTAGCCCAGGCCACCCCGGGGTGAAACGGAACTGAACGACGGGTGACGGATCGGTGACGAATACTCCGGAAGTGCCGGTGGGCGCCCGGCGCCGATTCCGGTTGGGTCGCGCATCGCCTATATTGACAGTTATCGATCAATCCCCATTCGAAGGAAGCACCCATGCCTGCCACCGACACGACGCCCGCCGCCAAGCCCACGGTCCTGTTCGTCTGCGTGCACAACGCCGGCCGCTCCCAGATGGCCGCGGGCTACCTGGCCGCGCTCTCCAACGGGCAGGTCGAGGTGCTCTCCGCGGGCTCCGAGCCCAAGGAGCAGATCAACCCCGTCGCCATCGCGGCCATGGCCGAGGACGGCATCGACATCGCCGACAACGTGCCGACGATCCTCACGGTCGAGGCCGTCAAAGACTCTGACGTCGTGATCACGATGGGCTGCGGCGACGCCTGCCCGATCTTCCCCGGCAAGCGGTACGAGGACTGGGAACTGGCCGATCCGGCCGGCCAGGGCATCGAGGCGGTCCGCCCGATCCGTGACGACATCAAGGCGCGCATCGAGAAGCTGCTCGCCGAGATCCTCCCGGCCACCGTCTGAGCGGGCGCCAACACTCTCCCGGCCGGTCAGCCGCGGGTGACCGGGACCTTCGCCTTGGTGGCGGGCTGCTCGTCCACGGGCACCCGCACCTCGAGCACTCCGTCGCGGTAGCTCGCCGAGACATCCGAGTCCTTGGTCCCGCTGGGCAGCGGCACATCGCGGGCAAACGAGCCGTACCGGAATTCAGTACGGTAGCCGCCCTTCTCCTTGTGCTCGGCAGTCTCCTGGCGCTCGGCCTGGATGTGCAGCACTCCGTCGGACACCGTGATGTCCACGTCCTTCTCCGGGTCGATGCCCGGCATCTCGGCCTTCACCACAAGGGTGCTGCCCTCCCGATATTCCTCCACACGCATCGCGGCGGCGTCCCAGTCGCCCTCGAAAAGCGTCGCACCGAGTCGGGCAGGTCGAATCGATCGCGGCGCGCTACTCCACCAGCCATGATGCATCTCCTTGAGTCGGGTCCGGTTGTCGCTGCACACAGTACCCCCGCCCTCCGGCCCACGCAGGTGGCCGCTCAGAGCAGGTGCGCCTCGCGCAGGTCGGCCTTCAGCCGCGGAGTGACCGGGTCGACGATGTCGTCGTACTCGCGGTGGCCGCGCAGGTATGCGGCCGTGAACGGGCAGATCGCCACCGCCCGCAGCTGGCGGGCGCGCACGTCCGCGAGCGCCCCGGCGACCAACGTCGAACCCAGGCCCTTGCCCGACTGATTCATGTCGATCTCGGTGTGCACGAAGACCCTCTGGGCGCCGTGGTCCACATACGTCGTGGAGCCCGCCCGTTCACCGTCGAGCAGCAACACGTAGCGCCGTTCGTCCTCGACCAGTTCCACCGTGCGCACCTCGCCGCCGGCGCCGCCCTCGGGTTGTGTTGGCATGCTCATTCCCCCAGTGTGCCCGTCACGGCAAGGGATGCAAGTGCCGCCGTCGCGCCGGGCGGTTCGGGCCCGGCTCAGCCGAGGGCATCCGCCCCGGACGCGCCGCCGACGGCCGAGGCGGTCTTGCGCGAGGCCCGGCGGAATGTGGAGCGTTTGGGCTGCTCCTTGAGCTGTTTGCGCACATCGTCGAGGATCTCGGTGACGGTCATCAGGTCGGCATGGCTGAGTCGGTCGAAGAGCATTTCGCGCACCAGGGTGACATAGCCGGGGATGCCCGCCCGCAACAGGTCCAGTCCGGCCGGCGTGATCTGGGCGATCACCGACCGCTCATCGTCGGGGGCCGGTTCGCGCCGCACCAGCCCCTTCTTCTCGAGCTGGCCCACCTGATAGGTGAGGCCGCTGCGGGAGACCGTGAGGGCGTCGGCGACATCCGTCATGCGCCGGCCATCCGAGCCGACCTCGCCGATGCGCAGCAGGATCTCGAACTGCGCCAACGTCAACCCCACCGAGTCGCGCAGATTCCGGTCCGCCGCGTACTGCACGATGTTCGAGGTCTCGAAGAGGGCCGCCCAGGCACGCATCTCATCGGCGGAGATGGAGGGTTCGGGAGTTCCCATGGTCGGTCCTTCGGCTGGCGGGCGTATAGTTGTTTCGAATACGAAGCACTTTGGAGAGGTGCTCGATTCGAGCACTGACTCCAGTGTCCTCCGATCAACCCGAAAGAAGACAATCATGACCACCGCCATCTACACCGCATCCGCCACCTCCTGGGGCGGACGTACCGGCAAGGTCGTCACCAGCGACAACAAGCTCGACCTCGACCTGTCGATCCCCAAGGACATGGGCGGCGACGGCGGGCCGGGCACCAACCCCGAGCAGCTCTTCGCCAGCGGATGGGCCGCCTGCTTCCACAACGCCCTCAAGGCCACCGCGCGCCAGAGCAAGATCGACGTCTCTGAGTCAGCAGTGACCCTCACGGTGAACCTGGTCGGCAGCATGGCCGCCGGCCTCGACTTCGAGGTCACCATCGAGGCGCAGATCCCGGGCGCCGACCCGGTCACCGCCCAGGCCGCCATGGAGGCGGCACACGCCGTGTGCCCGTACTCGCGCGCCACCCGCGGCAACATCAACGTGGTGCTGAGCGTCGTCACCGACGAGGACTAACCCTCCCCAGCTGGTCCCCATCCGGACAAATGCACCCGGTACGCCGGGTGCATTTGTCCGTTGCGGCACCAGTTCTCCCGGCGGGGCGGATGCGGGCGGCCCGGGGCGCCGGTTGGCACGCCGGCCGCGAAGGGCCTAGCGTCACAGGCATGACAGTGAGTCCGCCCGGCACCGAGAGCAGCACCGGGCGCGCGAGCAGCACCGGGCGCGCGAGCGCGTCCGGCACCACGCGCACCCCCGAGCACCCCAGCTCCGCCGGCACCACGGGCGGCGCGGCACCCGGCAGCGGGGGCGCCGACCGCCGTGAGCGACTTCTGGACCGCGTGGTCGATTACGTGCTTGAGAACGGCATCGCCGACCTCACGCTGCGCCGCCTGGCGGACGCCGTGAGCTCGAACAACCGGATGCTGCTCTACTACTTCGGTAGCCGGGAGGAGATCATCGTCGCCGCGCTCACCGCGGCCGAGGCCCGTTTTCCCGGCATGCAGCAGATCCTGGTACGGCTCGACGACCCGGCCACGCCGCTCGGCGACCGCCTCCCCGCCGCCTGGGCCACCATCGCCGACCCGGCGAACCTGCCCTTCCACCGGCTCTTCTTCCAGGTCTTCGGCCTGGCCGGGTTCGAACGCGACCGTTACGCGGACCTACTCGGCACCATCGGCACCGAGTGGGTCGACCACGTCGCCGCTGCAATAGCGGCGGAGGGCGTGCCCGCCGACGAGGCACTGTCGTTCTCCCACGAGACCGTCGCCCTCTGGCGCGGGCTGCAGGCCACCCTCATCGGCGGGGGCGACGGAACCGCGGTCAACCACGCCGCGCAGGCCGGCACGCTCGCCCTGCTCGCCCGCATCCGTGTCGCTGCAGCGCACTGAGCAGCACCCACAGACCAGCCTGCGCTGAGCCTCGCCGGCAGCCGGCACACGCACCCCCACAGCGAGCCGCAGCGGCTGCTCCCCGGCCTATGTTAAGAGTCTGTTTCGTGGCTGGACAGCACTGTGAACCATTTGGTTCAATCGGTGCAGCGGGTCACACGGGCCCGGACGAGACGGGATCCCACCATGAAGCAGATGCACCTGGGCGTCTTCGAGGTCGCCGGGCCGCAGGTCGGCGGCACCCTAAGCTGGCCGCACCCGCGCAGCGACTCGCTGCGCTTCCACGAACTGGAGCACTGGATTCACATCGCGCAGGTGCTCGACCGGGCCGGGTTCGACTTCCTGTTCTTCGCCGACGGGTACGGCTTCCCGTCCATCGATGGCGACCTGCCCGACCTCGCGGTGCGCGGCGGCATCAACTTCCCGGCCCTCGACCCGGCACTGATCATCCCCACCCTCGCCCACCTCACCGAACGGCTCGGCTTCGTCGTCACCTCCTCGACTGGCCTCGACCACCCCGTGCAGACGGCCCGCCGCTTCGCCACCCTCGACCACCTCACCGGCGGGCGCATCGGCTGGAACATCGTCACCGGCGCATCGCAAAACACCGTCGCGGAGCTCTTCGGGCACAGCGAGATGACCGGGCACGACGCCCGCTACGACCAGGCCGACGAGTACGTCGACCTGGCGCTCACGCTGTGGGAGGGCTGCTGGGAAGACGACGCCCTGATCGGCGACAAGGCGGCCGGCGTCTTCGCCGACCCGACCAAGCTGCACCGCATCAGCTACGAGGGCACGCACTTCCGCTCGTCCGGCTACTTCACTGTCGACCCCTCTCCGCAGCGCACCCCGGTGCTCTTCCAGGCCGGCACCTCGGCCCGCGGCCGGGCTTACGCCGCGCGTAACGCCGAGTGCGTGTTCGTGCAGGGCACCACGGCCCTGCAGACCAGGGCGAATGTCGCCGACATCCGAGCCCGGGCGGCCGAGAACAACCGCGACCCGCAGGGCATCCGGGTGATGGTGGGCGTCACGGTCACCGTGGCCGCCACCCACGAGGCGGCCGTGGCACTCCGGCGGGAGTTCGACGAGCTGCAGACCGACGAGGTCGTGGCCGTGCTCTACGCCGGCAACACGGGCATCGACCTGCTCTCCCTCGACCCGGCCCTGCCGCTCAGCCAGCTGCAGGATGGCGCGGGGCCGGCCGGCCAGATGGGCCAGAGCAACATCGACAGGTTCCTCGGCGCCGACGGGCGTCCGGCGCCCACCGTGCGGGAGATCCTCGATGCACTCCGCGGCCGCGGCACCCGCGGTTTCCAGGTAATCGGCAGCCCCACCGAGGTCGCCGACCAACTCGAGCAGCTGATGGACGACACCGATCTCGACGGCTTCCTCCTTGAGCCGATCTTCGACCCCGCCGACCTCGAGGACTTCGCGGCCCTCGTCGTGCCGGAGCTCCGCCGCCGGGGCCGGATGCCCGCGGCGCCGGGCACAGGCACCCTGCGCGAGCAACTCACCGGCACCGACGACCCGCACTTGGCCGGCGAGCATCCGGGCTCCCGGTTCCGGGTCACCCCGCCACTGCCGGCATCCATCCCCTAGCACTCAAGGCCAACTTCAGCGCTCCCACCGGGCATTTCCCCAGAGAGGGGATGCTAGCCTCCGGGTTCGGGGAAAAGAGGGGGCCGACCATGGCCAGACCACGGCAGCAGCACACCGGGATCGCGCGGCACGGCCGGTTGAAACCCGCTCGGCCGGTACGCACCGCGCTGGCGTTCGTGGCCTTGAGCCTGGCCGTGGTCCTGGTCAGCGGCGTGACGGTGGCCGGGCTGGCCTTCTGGCAGTTCAGCAGCACCGTCACCGCGAACTCCATCGACCTCAACGGCGCGGATGTGCCCGACGCGGCTCCCTCGATCGGCAGCTACGAGACCGGCTTCAACATCCTCATCGTCGGGGTCGACAACGACTCGGAGCAGGGCGGCGCCTACGGCGAACGTGACTCCACCCTCAACGACGTCAACATCCTGGTGCACGTCTCGGCCGACCACACCAACGCCGTCGTCGTGAGTATCCCGCGCGACCTCATCGTGGCGCACCCCAGCTGCACCGACATGAACACGGGCGAGGAATACAGCTCGATGTCGGCCCGCCCCGTCAACGAGGCCATGTCCCGCGGCGGACTGCCCTGCGTCGTGAGCACGATCGAAAACCTCACCGGGCTGGAGATCCCCTTCGCGGGCGTGGCCTCATTCGACGGGGTCGTGCGCATGAGCGACGCCGTCGGCGGCGTGCCGATCTGCCTCTCCGAAGCCATCGACGACCCGCTCGCCAACCTCACCCTGCCCGCCGGCACGAGCGTCGTCTCGGGCTCGACCGCCCTGGCCTTCCTCCGCAGCCGCCACGGCGTGGGCGACGGCAGCGACCTGTCGCGCATCTCATCGCAGCAGATCTACCTGGCCTCCCTGATGCGTACCGTGCAGGGCGACGGCACCTTCACCGATCTGCCCAAGCTGTTCTCGCTCGCCACCGCGGCGGCCACCAACATCAAGCTGTCCACAAACCTGGCCCACACCGACACCATGGTGTCGATGGCCCTGGCGCTCAAGGACATCGACCTGTCTCGCCTGGTGTTCGTGCAGTACCCGGGCACCACCGAGGACCCGGACTTCCCGAACAAGGTAGTTCCGCTGCAGGACCTCGCCGACACCATGTTCGCCAAGATCCTGGCCGACGAACCGTTCGCCCTCGCCACCGATGAGCCGGAGCCCACCGAGGAGCCGACGACAGCGACCGAGACTCCCGTGCAATCCGACGCACCGGTCGTGGAGGCCGCACCCGAGGTGCTGAACGGGCTCACCGGCCGCACTGCCGAGGACCAGTCCTGCGCCCAGGCCTTCAGCGGCTGATCCGCCGAAACCTCACCCGCCCCAGACATCCGCCATTTCCTGGGCCAGGGGGCGCAACTGCTCCCAGCGCTCGGGCACGACCAGGCTCGGCAGCAGGAACGACCACATCTCCACCAGTCGCTGCATGAGGTCGGCGCGCCCGGTGAGCACCCCGGAGACCACCTGAACCCCGGTGAACGCCGGGCTGATGAAGTGCGCGGCGGCGACCACGTCGAGGTCGGCACGCACGTCACCGTCGAGAATCGCCCGGCGCAGCAGCAGCTCGCAGGCGGCCATCCAGTCCTCGTAGGGCGTCACGACCGGCGTCGACAGACTGCTCGACTCCATGGTCAGCCGGATGCCGGCACGCGAGACCGCGTCCTCGCGCACCAGCTTGCCCAGTTCGAAGGTCAGGCGCATCAAGACATGCAGCCCGGGCTTGTCGCTGTGCAACAGGTCGGCGCCCAGCGCGAGCGCCTTCTCGTGTTGGGCGTCGATGACCCCCCAGGCCAGCGCCTCTTTGGAGTCGAAGTGGAAGTACAGCGCGCCCTTGGTCAGGCCGGCGGCCTCACAGATGTCGGCCATGGAGGCGCCACCGTAGCCGTGCACACCGAAGACGTCGGCGGCGGCACGGATGATGACCGCACGGGTTTCCACGGCGCGGGCCTGCCTGGTCATGATGCTCCTCGCGTCGGGACGGGCATCCGGGGGGAGACGCCAGGACCGATATCGTCATCGTCCGACATTGAATCATACCGTTTGGTATGCTTTCGGGAGGCCGGGCGAATATTCCGGGGGGAACCTGTTCTCCCGGCCGACAGCATCCAACACCGCACGCATGCAACACCGCACGACCGCCCCGCGATGACGCCGGGCACCATCTGCCGGGATCGAGGGGAAACCGACGAATGACAGTGACCAAGACGTTTATCGAAATCGCGGGGGCACTCACCGAGCGGGAGAACGTGCTCGACGGCGCCGGGGTCGACGGGGCCCAGCTCGGGGCACTGATCGGCCTCACCCTCCTGGTTCTGGCGGCGCTGGGCGCGATCGTGCTCGTCGCGGCCGCCCTCGTGCAGGTGGCCCAGGCCGTGCACCTGAGCGAACCGGCCCGCTCACGCTGGGTGCTTGCCGTGGTCTTCGCCCCCGTTTTCGGCGCGTTGGCCTGGTTTGCCGTGGGCAACCGCCTGCAGATGGGCTGACGGCCGCTCGGACGTCACGCCCGCGGGCGCACCACGAGCACCGGGCACTCCGCGTGTCGTACGCACTGCTCGCTCACCGAGCCCAGCAGCATCCCGGCCAGCCCGCCGCGCCCCCGCGAGCCCACCACGAGCATCCGCGACCCCCTGGACACCTCGATGAGAGTTTTGGCCGGCGCGCCCAACGCCACCCGGTACTCCACGTCGAGGCCCGGATGCGCCGCAACCGCCGCCCGGGTATCCGCCGTGAGCCGGCTCCGCACCGCGTCCGCATAGTCGGAGTACGACGAGACGTAACCGAACTCCCAGTTGGCCGGCCGGGGTGCGGTGTCAATGGACCAGGCCCGCACGATGGTCACGGGCGCTGCGAGCCCGGCGGCGAGGTCGAGGGCCACCGCCAGGGAACGATCGGCATCGGCCGAGCCGTCGTGCCCAACCACGATGCCCGCGCGGGGACCGGGCTCCTGGGCCGGTTGCGCGGCGGCCTCGGCGTGCACATCGGCCGCGTCCCCGGTTGCCGCCTGCGCCCGTGGCTCTCGCTCGGCAGCGCTGTCGTTCATACCCGTGTCAGCAGCCATGATGACCTCCCGCACGCAGAAGGCGGTCGCTCCGACTTCCGGTGGTGTTTCCATTCAACCGCTCGGCGCCGTGCGCCGGAAGAGCACGGCGTCTTTCCGGCCACAGTTTTCCGTCCCGACCGGCATAGCCGTTCCCGCCGCCCGGGTGACGGTGCGTCGCGGCCAGCCGTCGGAGCGGTCAGCCCAGCAGCGAGTGGCCGTCGAGGAGGGCCTGGCGGCTGTCCAGCCGCAACTCGAGTTCGCTCATCACCATCGCCGCGAGATCCACGAGGGTGGCCTGCTCGGCTGGTGAGAACTCGCGCGGCACGACGTCGATCAGGCAGAGTGCGCCGAGGTTGTGGCCGTCCCTGGAGGTCAACGGCACACCGGCGTAGAACTGCAGGCCCATCTCCCCGGCCACCAGCGGGTTCGCCAGAGCTCGTGCGTCGCTCCGGGCGTCGGTGACCACCCACGGTGCGGCCTGCAGAATGGCCGAGGCGCAGAGGCCCGCGTCGCGGTCGATCTGTTCCACGGTGAGGCCGTGCCGGGACTTGAACCAGATCCGGTCGTAATCCACCACGCTCACGAGCGCGATCGGCACCTGGAAGATCCGGGCCGCCAGGGCGGTGATGCGATCGAAGGCACCGTCCGGTGGAGTGTCCAGCAGATCGTACCGCCGCACCGCCGTCATCCGCCCCTCCTCGTCGGAGGATTCGGGGGCGCCGGGGCGGACTATGGGCCGGGTGGCCGCCAGCTGCACGGGGGCACCGGCGCGGTGGCGACCCGAGGCACCGATGATCAGCTGGCGCAGGGCCAGCACCAGGTCGTGCACCAGCGGGCGGTCGCGCGGGTCGCGGGCCGTCATGGCTCCGATCAGCCCGGCCCAGGCGGCGGGCACGGTGGCGGGGATCTCCGGGTCGTTCATCAACCGGGCCAGTGCGGAGGGCACGGCGGCACCGGGGAACGCGACCACACCGGTGAAGCACTCCAGCAGCACGAGGCCCAGGGCGTAGACGTCGCTGGCCGGGCCGACCGGGTCGCCCTTGGCCTGCTCCGGGCTCATGTAGTGGGCGCTGCCCGTGGCGGAACCCTCCGCGGTGAACCGCTCCGACTCAGCGAGCAGTGCGATGCCGAAGTCGGTGAGCTTGGCTCGGGTGCGGGAGTTGTCGCCGTTGTAGTCCACGAGCAGCACATTGGCTGGCTTGATGTCGCGGTGCACCACCCCGCGGGAGTGGATGTATTCGAGGCCCTCGGCGAGGTCGTAGGCCAGCTGGGCGATCTGCCGCACGGGAAGCGGACCGTGGTCGAGTCTGCGTTGCAGATCAGCGCCCTCGACGAGTTCCATGACGAGGTAGATGCGCGGCCGGATGGGGTCGCTGCGGTCGACGGCCGCGTCGAGCAGGGTGACGAGGCTGTGATGGCTGAGCGAGGCGAGGATGTTGACCTCGTCCTCCTGGCGGCGCACATCGGCCGGAGCCGTGGCGTTGGCCAGGAAGATCTTGATCGCCACGTTGCGGCCCAGGAACTCGTCGGTGGCCTTGTAGACGGCACCCATACCGCCCTGGCCGATCAACTCCAGCAGCCGGTATCGCCCACGCAGGAGGCCTGTCGATGTACCATTCGGCACGGTTTCCGCCTTTCCTGACGAGTAATCATATCCGAGCGGATGCGCCGCCCAGCACACCCCTAGGGGTGCCCCACGCATCGTTAGACGCCCGTAATACACGTGCTGGCCGCCCAGCTGAACCCACCTCGCAGCCTCCTCCCATCACGGGTCCGTGAGCCTTCGATAGTGTGGCGGGATGAGCTTCTTCGAGCGCCACCGTTTGTCCGCGCTCGCCACCGCCGCGCTTCTCATCGTCACGCTGGGCGGTGCCGCGCTGGTCACCTCGGCCGTCCGCGCCGAACCGGCCACGGCAGATGCCGTGCCGGCCGTTCCGGTCGCCACCGACACGATCGACCTCGCCGGCTTCGAGCCGGGCCGCATCCTCAGCGACTTCAGCTTCTACAACGCCGCGGCCATGACCGAAGCCGAGATCCAGACCTTCCTGCAATCGCGCAGCTGCATCCGCACCGATTCCTCCCCGTGCCTCTGGGAGTATCGCGAGACCACCACCGACGAGCCCGCCGCAGGGGCCGGCCACTGCGCCGCGTATACCGGCGCCGCCCACGAGCACGCCAGCCGCATCCTCAGCAAGGTCGCCGAGGCCTGCGGGATCAGCCCCCGTGTGCTGCTGGTGCTGCTGCAGAAGGAGCAGTCCCTGCTCAGCCGCCCCACCGAGTCCGGTTACCTGCGCGCCACCGGCTACGGCTGCCCGGACACCGCCGACTGCAACGCGGACTATTTCGGTTTCTTCAACCAGGTCTACAACGCGGCCTGGCAGTTCCGGCAGTACACCCAGGAGCCCGATCGCGCCTACAAGATCGGCGCCGTCGACGTGGGCTTCAACCCCGACGCCGAGTGCGGTGCCAGCACCGTCGACATCCAGAATCAGGCCACCGCCAACCTGTACAACTACACGCCGTACCAGCCGAACGAGGCCGCCCTGGCCGATCCCGACAGTGACGGCGACGGATGCTCCACGCACGGCAATCTCAACTTCTGGCTGTTCTACACGGCCTGGTTCGGCCCCGGCGGAACCGACCCGTACCCCGACGTCTTCGACGCCTGCCTCAACCTTGCGCACGGCCAGCCCTGCCGGGTGCCCGAACTGATTCCCTCGCTCTAAGCCGCAGACCCACACAGGAGGAACCATCGTGGACGTACCCGCCGGCCGCCACCTGATCTACCAGACCAGCCTGATGAGCGCCCTGCTCGACGGCATCTACGACGGCGAGACCACCGTGGCCACGCTGCTCGAACACGGGGATTTCGGGCTCGGCACCTTCAACGCGCTCGACGGCGAAATGCTGATCCTCGACGGCGTCTGCTATCGGATGCGCGCCGATGGCACGGTGACGCCGGCCGGGGGTGACGAGCGCACGCCGTTCGCCGTCGTCACCGCGTTCCGTCCAACGGTGAGCATCCCGGTCACCGCGCCGGCGACCCGTGATGAGGCCGTTTGTCTGATCACCGACACCCTGCAGAGCTCCAACTACCTCTATGCCGTGCGTCTCACCGGGGAGTTCGAGTGGGTGCGGGTGCGGGCCGTTGAGCGGCAAGAGAAGCCGTACCAGCCCATGTCCGAGGCCATCCGCGGCGAGAAGACGATCGAGTTCGGCAGCTCCACCGGCGTCGTCGCGGGCTTCCGCACCCCGCTCTATGGGCAGGGCATTGGGGTGCCGGGCGGGCACGTGCACTACATCGACGCCGATCGCGGACACGGCGGCCACGTTCTCGACTTCAGGCTGCTCTCTGGCACCATCGAGATCTGCATCGGCACCGATCTGCACCTCGAGCTGCCGCTCACGGCGGAGTTCAAGAACGCGGAGCTGAGCCCCGACGACCTCGCCGACCAGGTCGAGCAGACCGAGAACCACCGCTGACTTGTCCCGCAGGTCGCCCCCGCCCCGCTGGTCGAGCCTGTCAGTGATGATGGTTGTAGGGGGTTGGTCTGGTCTGACTCTGAGCCTGTCTGACGCTGCGGTTGTCTTTGTCTCGATGCGTCGCCCGGTGTCCAGCCCCCTGAACGCACGATGGTTTGGTCGTGTTCAGGGACGTCACCATGACCTAATAGGAGCTTGGCTCCAGCCTCTTCACTGACTTGTCTGACGGCGCCCCTGAACACTGACCCTTAGTTAGAAGGGCTGTATTCAGCATGACGTATTCCACGAAAGAGCTTGTCCTCGGCATCGATACGCACAAAGATTTTCACCACGCGGCGGTGATCAATCACGTTGGGAAGAAGATCACCGACCGGAAGTTCGACGCCACCCCTGCCGGCTACCGCGAGCTCATTGGTTGGGCCACTGACGTTGGCCGGATTGGTCGCGCTGGCGTTGAAGGGACCGGGTCTTACGGCGCGGGATTGACCCGTGAGCTCACGCGGCGCGGGATCCCGGTGATCGATGTGATCGCCCCGGATAAGCAACTGCGTCGTCTGCGGGGCAAGACCGACACGATCGATGCTTACAACGCTGCCCGTGCGGTGTTGAACGAGGTCGCGACCGCGGTCCCGAAGGTTCAGGACGGCTTCGTTGAAGCGTTACGTGTGGTGAGTACTTCCAGGCGGTTACTGGTCAAGCAGCGCACGGAGAGCCTGAACCAGCTCCAGGGCCTGATCGTGAGCGCGCCCGCGGAGCTACGACTGGGCCTGGCAAACGTGAAGGCAAAGAAGTTGGCCACGCTGTGCTCAAAACTGCCCAGACGGGCTGCTGATGACCTCGTGATGACGGAAACGAGAACGTTCTCCGTTGCCTCGGCAAACGCTACTTGGAGCTGTTGGTCGAGGCAGACAGCCTCATGAAACGCCTGGCCGCGATCGTGAAAGAACACGCCCCGGAACTGCTCGCAGTGCACGGTGTTGGACCTGACGTGGCCGCGACGATGTTGATCGTCGCTGGTGAGAACGTTGACCGACTTGAGAGCGAGTCCGCGTTCGCGCACCTGATCGGAACAGCACCGATACCGGCATCGTCGGGCAAAACGAACCGACATCGCCTCAACCGGGGCGGTAACCGGCAAGGCAACTCAGCGGCCTACCGGATCGTGATGGTCCGAATGAAAACCCACGAACAAACCCGCGACTACATCGCGAAATCCCTCGCCCGCGGCAAGACCAAACGCGAAGCCATGCGCATGCTCAAACGCTACGTCGCCCGCGAGATCTTCCAAATCCTCATCAGCATCCGCCACCGCCACGAACTCGAAAAACACACCCCATCGCGGCTTGACATCTATAGGAGCATCGAGACCCCGCGACCCGACCTCTGAACGCACGTCACCGAATCTCGACAGGCTCGATCAACGAACGGAGTCAGGTGGAGGGGGTGTGGGCGGGCCAGAGCGCAACGTCCAGGCCGCGTTCGAGTTTGGCGATGGTCTCCATGTCCGGCCAGGCCCTGCCGTCCAGGATGCCGATCAGGGTGGCGTGGTTCATGCCGCAGGCCTCGGCGGCGGAGCGGATGCTCTTCTCGCCGATGGCCTCGCGCAGGTTACCCGCAAACACCCGGGCTACCTCCCCGAGAGCGTCGCTGGCGGGCCCGTCCGGCCACGCCGCAACCAGTTCGTGGGGTTTCAGGCGCGCACTTCGGGACATTCCCCCACCCTAAGCCGCCGGCGCAGCAGCAGCGCCCGGATGACGGTCAGGTGCGGGAACTCCACGAGCATTCCGATGATGATCGCGGCGTACACGAGGGGCTGACCGGGCAGCGCCACCGTGGTCAGTCCGAGCATCAGCGGGGCGTTTCTGGCTGCCGTCGTCATGGTCAGCAGGGCGTGCTCCGGGTAGTCCAACCCGAACAGGCGCGACAGCAGGTCGCCAACCAGATAAGTGAGGAGGAAGAACAGCATGACCGCAACGAGGATGACCAGGAACGCGTCCACACGATTGAGGATGGTGCCGATGTGGGCGGTGAAGATCTCGACGATCAGCAGGGCGATCACCCCCGGAATCATGCGCCCGACCAGACCGAGCAGCCGCGTGCAGACCGCGGCAGGCAGCGCCCAGGCGAGCAGGGCGCGCAGGCCGGCTGCCAGCACTATGGGCGCGAGGAACCACTGACCGAGGGTCTGCAGCAGTGAGGGCACGTCCAGACCGGCCGGGATGCGCGCGAACAGCGCCAGGAACACCGGAAACAGCGCCAGCTGGGTCAGCAGGTTCAGGGGAAGCAGCACCGAGCCGAGCGTGATGTTGCCGCCGGCCAACCGCGTGAAGCCGAGGAACCAATCGGTGCACGGGGCGACGAAGTAGATCAGCAGCCCGGTGAACAGCAGCGGCTCCCCCGACAGGAACAGCGACGCGACGCCGACCCCGATCAGCGGCACCACGAGGAAATTGGCGCACCAGGCCAACAGCAGAAAACGGGGTGCCGCCCGCAGCCGTCGCACGTCCAGAAAGCGTACCTCGAAGAACAAAAGCACCAGCAGCGTGAGCACCGTGGGATCGACCCACGCGGAGAGCACCGCCGCCGATCCGGGCCGCCAGGTACCCAACAGGGAGCCGGCCACGATCGCGCCCAGGAGAAGCGCCGTGAGCAGCCACGGTCGTGACCCCGCCTCCACGGCGGGCAGGGCGGATGCCCGGGGCGCCGCCCAGCGGGTCAGCAGGCGCATTCCACACCGCAGCAGCTCAGGTCGTCGGTCAGCATGCCGGCGGTGCGCCACTCTTCGAGCGCCGCACAGTCCTTGCCCAGGCGCCGCCCGATCACCCCGGCCACGTGCGCGAAGCGCTGCCGGTACTTGTAGACGAAGCAGAACGTGAGCCCACCATGGCGGAGCGCCGCGCCGACCAGGAACAGCCCGGGGGTCAGAGTGGATTCGTCGTTCTCGTCCAGCAGTGGCCAGCCGTCGCCGCGGTCCTCGAAGAGATCCGCGGCCGGCCCCAGACCCGCGCCGAACCCGGTGGCCAGGATCGGCCGGGAGTCCGCCACGAGCGCCATAGCCCCGGCGATGGCCACGGTGTACGCCCCGGTGCTGCCCGCCCGAATTCCGGTGACCGCCCCGGCCGACGACAGGGTGAGCCGACCGGTGGCCAGAGCCGCCTTCATCCGGGCTCGGGTGCGTGGGGCCAAACGAAAGGAGGGGTCGGATCCGGTGCCGGCCTCCCACGGATGCCCAGGGTCGACGACGGTGACGCTGGCGCCCTCGGCCACGTGGTGGCAGGCCAGATCGAGGCCGGACTCATAGCCGCCCACGATGACGACCCGGCCGGAGCGGGGCCCCCAGGCCGCGGCCGCCGAGGAGTGATCAGAGTGGTCGACGCCGGCCAGGCTCGGCTGGCGGGGAGTGTGGAACTCGCCGCCCGCCCACACCACGGTACGGGCGGCGACCGCACCACTGCTGGTGTCGACGGCGAAACCATCCGTCGTCGGCCGAATGCCGGTGACCTCGGTCTCGGCCATGATCGGCACCGCGAAGTGCCGGGCCACGCCGCGCAGGTACCTGGCGTACTGGGCGCCGGAGGGGTAGTCGACCCCCAGGCTGAAGGCCGGCGAGGTCTGCGGATGCACCGAGTTGAGGTCGGTCGCCCCAAAGCCGTTGCCCGTGAAGGAGGGCGTCAGAAAGGTCATCTGCTCCGGCCAATCGAGGAAGCTCTGGCCGAGCTGGCCTCGTTCGACGACCCCGTGCACCAGTCCGTGCACGGCCTGCAGGGCCACGGCGGTGCCGATGCTGGCCGGGCCGGCCCCGATCACGAGGGTGTCGAGCACCGCTGTCTGCTCCGACACGTTAACCCTGTCGGGCCTTCAGGCGCGGGTTCTTCTTGTTGATCACGAACACCCGGCCGCGCCGGTGCACGATCTGGGCCCCGGGGAGCCTCTTGAGCGCTTTGAGTGAATTGCGTACTTTCATGGCCACGACTTCCTTATTGAGAATGAATATCAATTAGAGTAACAGCATGACACCACCGCCCTTCCTCACCGTGAATCTGGTCAGCGGCCTCCCCGGCGCCGGCAAGTCCTCGATCGCCCGCGCGAGCGGCCGCACCAGCATCGGCCTGGTCGGCGCCGATCACGACGCCGTGAGCGGCGCCATCGCCGGCACGGGCACCCGGGGTGAGGTGATGCTGGAGATCCACCCGTCCGCCGTGCCCCTCGAGGTGGCGATCTCGGTCATGGCCGCCGGCCGTGACCCGGCACGGCATCCCGGCACCGGCCCCATCCGGCTGGGCAATTTTGTGAGCGTGCTCGACGCGTCCACATTCTGGCGCGACATCCGCAGCGACGCTCTCGCCCCCGAACCCCCGGTGCCCTGCGCCACCCACGGCGAGCACGACCGCACCGTGGCCGATGCCCTCGTGCAACAGATCGAGTGGGCCAGTGTGGTGGTAATCAACAAGACCGACCTCGCCACCGCCGCCGAGTGCGCGGACCTGCGTGATTTCGTTCGACTGCTGAACCCCTCGTGCCAGGTGGTCTTCGCTCGGCACAGGCGCAGCTCGGTGGGCGGATGGCTGCCGCCTCGGGAAGACATGCTGGCCTGGCTGCAGCAGAGCCCCGGCTGGATTCGGCAGCTCAACGGCGAGGGACTGCTCGGTGCGAGCCGCACCGGCCTCGGCTGTGTGGTCTACCGGGATCCCCGCCCCTTCCATCCGGGTCGGCTGGCCGAGTTCCTCAGCGACAGGTCCACCGACTCGGGCGAGATCCTGCGGTCCCGCGGGCTCTTCCGGCTGGCATCGCGCCCGCACGTCGTCGGCTCGTGGAACAGTGCCGGCCCGAGCATCGAATTCGAGCCGACCGGCATGGGCAGCCACGACCCCGAGTCACCGTGGGGCCAGGAGATCGCCTTCTTCGGCCGAGACCTCGACAGCGCCCGGCTCACCGCGAACCTCAACGCCTGCCTGCTCGACGACCGCGAGTTCATCGGCGGCCCGATCGAGTGGCGCGCCCTGGCCGATCCATTCCCGGCCTGGGACCTCGACACCGACTAGGCCGCCCGCCACCGACCCAGGGAGACCCCCATGACTCGCACCCCGAAGCGCACGCCGCCAGCCCCCGAAGCGAGCGGCCCCCTCGTCGCGCTCTGCGCGGGCCACCGCTGCGAGGCTCTGCACAGGCTGGCGGATGACCAGACCGGCACTGAGCGACTGCGCGCCACCGTATCCCGCAGCCGAGGCGCCGTGCTCGTCAGCACCCCCTGCCTGGGAGCCTGCGCCAGCGGGGCTGTCGCCGCCGTGGCCCGCCGCGATGGCGGCACCGGCACGACAGGGCCATCCGTCTGGCTGGGCGGCGTGGACCGACCGGCGACCCTGGCCGCCCTGCTCGGGTGGGTCGACTCCGGCGGACCGTCGAGCACCGACCTGCCCGCCCGCGACGCGCCCACCACCCTGCGCGAGGCCATCCTCGGCATCGGTCATCCCATTCGAGCGCGCGGCGCCGACACCGAGACGGGTGCGGGTGCCCGCCCCGACCTGACCGCTTGACGGGGAGGGTCCGCTCTGTGCGACAGATTCCGGTGATTGCCCTGACCGGCCACCTCGGCGCGGGCAAGACCACCCTGCTCAACCACCTGCTGCAGACGCCCGGTGCCCGCCTGGGCGTGGTCATCAATGACTTCGGCGACCTCAATGTCGACGCCGGCCTGGCAATCGGCCAGGTCGACGAGGTGGCCGGCATCAGCGGCGGATGCGTGTGCTGCCTACCCGACTCCGGCGGCCTTGGCGCGGCACTCGAGAGGCTCACCGAGCCGCGGCTCCGGCTGGACGCCGTGATCGTCGAGGCCAGCGGCGTCGCCGAGCCGTCGGCCCTGGCCCAACTCATCCGCTACAGCGCCGTGGCCCGGGTGCGCCCGGGCGGCCTCATCGACGTGGTGGATGCCGTGGAGCACTTCGCCACCATCGACCGCGGCGGTCTGGCCCCCGCCCGGTATTCGGCCGCGGGCCTGATCGTGATCAACAAGATCGACCGCCTCCCGCCACCGCGGCGGGAGGCCGTGATCGAGCGGATGGTGCAGCGGATTCGGGAGCGCAATCCGCGCGCCCGGGTCATCACCACCACCCGGGGTCGCATCGATCCGCTGCTGGTGTTCGACGCCGCGCTCGAACCGGCTCCGGATGGCGAGCTGTCATTCGCCGCCCTCACCGACGCCGACCCGGATCATGACCACCACCATCCCCCCGCGGATGCCGTGACGGTGTCAACCCGGCGCCCGGTCGACCCCGGCCGACTCGCCGACCTGCTCGAGCGACCGCCCGCCGGGGTCTATCGGCTCAAGGGCGCGGTCACCATCGACGCGGGGGCACGCCGCCGCCGGTACGCCGTCAACGTCGTCGGCCGGCACATCCATCTCGCCCCGCACCCGGTTGACCGGGGCGATGACGGCCTCGTCGCGATCGGCATCCAGCTAGACAGGGAGGGCGTGAGCGAACACCTGGAGCGAGCCGTCAGCCCCGGACCGACCGGAGCACTCGGTGTCGGCCTCCGTCGACTCACCAGACTTCGCCGCCTGAGCATTTAGACCGGAGCCGACCTTCCCGTGCCGAGGAGAACTAGTGCGCCAACCTCTCCAATTTGATAATGATAACGCTTATCAGTAACGTGATGCGTGTCGTTCTGAGCAAGCGGAACACCCTGAACGGAAGTCCACGTGTATCCCGCACTAGCAGTGAAGAGCTTGTCCGTCACGGTCGGCGCCGAGCCCCTCGTGAACAACCTGAGTTTTCAGGTGGCCCCCGGCGAACGAGTCGCCCTGCTGGGCGCCTCCGGCTCCGGCAAGTCCCTGACCGCCGCGACCATCCTCGGCTCCCTTGCCCCTGGCCTCGCCGTCACCGGTGAGATCTCCCTGTTCGGTTCGCCCCACGAGTCAGGTTTCGGGCGGGGCCGCGGCGGGAGCGTTGCGGCGATCTACCAGGACTCACTGTCGGCGTTGAACCCGCTGGTGACCGTGGGCGGCCAGCTGATCGCCGTTTTGCGCGCGGAGGCCCGGCGCACCAGCGGCGGGTCCACAGTGCGAGACGCACGACGCACGGTGGTCGACCTGCTGACCTCGGTGGGGATCGATGACCCCGAGCGCACCCTGCGAGGATATCCCGCCGAGCTCTCCGGTGGCCAACGCCAGCGCGTCTGCATCGCGCTCGCCCTGCTCTGCCGAGCCAAGCTGCTGATCGCCGACGAGCCGACCACGGCTCTCGACGTCGTCAACCAGGCCAGGGTCGTGGAGGTCCTCCGCGACTACGCACGCGTCTCCTCGGCGGCAATCCTGTTCATCACCCACGACCTGGCGGTGGCCGCGTCGCTGTGCGATCGCGCGCTGGTTCTGGAGCGCGGGCGTCTTGTGGAGTCAGCGACGATGGCCGACCTGATCAGCCGACCGCAGCATCCGTACTCGCGCGCACTGGTGGCCGCGGCATCGCCGGCCCGGGCCACGAGCGGAGTCGCGCGGTGACCGACGTGCTGGGCGCCGTCGGGCTGACCCACCGCTACCCGCGATCCCGCCAGCCCCTCTCCCCCGACCAGGCCCCAGCCCTGGTCGACGTGAGTTTTCAGGTCTCGCGCGGTGAGACCGTCGGGATCGTCGGTCGGTCCGGGTCGGGCAAGTCCACCCTGCTGACCACGCTGCTCGCCCTGACCCGCCCCGACGAAGGCCGGGTTCATCTCGGCGAGCGCGAGGTGACCTCGGGCAGTGCCCGGTCGCTCCGCTGGTACCGGCGCCGGGTGCAGTACGTTCCCCAGGACCCGGCCGCGAGCCTGGACCCACGGATGACCGTGGCCCAGTCGGTGGCTGAGCCGCTCAAGCGCCTGGGGGCGGCCGGCGATCACCGCACCCTGGTCGCCGCGGCGCTGGACGATGTCGGCCTGGTCTCCGCCCTGGCCGGCAGACGCCCCCGAGAACTCTCCGGCGGGCAGGCGCAGCGGGTGGCCATTGCGCGCGCCATCGTGACCGCGCCGGATTTTCTGCTCGCCGACGAGCCGATCAGCGGCCTAGATCTGCCGCTCCGCAACCACGTCATCGAGCTGCTGGCCGGTCTCGCCGAGCACCGCTCGCTCGGACTGGTCTTCGTCTCCCACGACCTGGATGCCGTCGTGCGCCTGTGCCGGCGCAGCGTGGTGCTCGCCAACGGACGCATCGTGGAGGACGGGGCCACCAGCCGTCTGCTCAGCGATCCCCGGCATCCGGCCACCCGGGAGCTCGTGGACGCCATTCCCCGGCTCGCCGAGGGGCCCGCGGCATGACCTCGGCAACCCTGCTGCGCACCCCCGGGGCTCCGCACGCCTCGACGCTCCTGGTGAGCCAGTTGATCTTCAATCTCGGCTTCTACGCCGTCATCCCCTTTCTTGCGTCGACCATGCGCACCGATTTCCTGCTCAGCGGAACCGCGATCGGCCTGGTGCTCGGCGCCCGCACCTTCTTCCAGCAGGGCCTGTTCCTGGCCGGTGGGATCCTGACCGATCGCTTCGGTGCGCGGGCCCTGATCGCCCTCGGCTGCGCGGTCCGCGTGGCCGGCTACCTCCTGCTGGCGTCCGCCGACGGGTTCGCCGGATTCCTGGCCGGCGCCGTGCTCACCGGCCTCGGCGGCGCCCTGTTCTCGCCGGCGCTGGAGACCCTGGTCGCCGCCGCGGATGCGCGTACCCGCCCGACCCGGCCCGCCGGCCGGCCCTCGCTGTTCGCCGCGCTGATCGTCGTGGGCGAGCTCGGCGCAGCGGTCGGTCCCGTCGCCGGCGCCCTGCTGCTTGGCCTGAGTTTCTCCGCCGCGGTGCTGGCCGGTGCCGCCGTGTTCACGGTCGTCGGCATTGTGCTGTGGCGACTCATCCCCGCCGAGCAGCCGCACACCGAGCAGGGCTCCGCCGCCGACCGGGCCGCGCCGGAGCCCGCCGACCCGTGGGCAAGCATCCGCAATCGGCGATTTGTCGTCTTCGCGGCTCTCTCCAGCATCAACCTGCTCGCGTACAACCAGCTCTACCTCGGTCTGTCCTTCGAGGTAGAACGCACCGACGGTGGCACCGGCACCCTCGGCGCGCTCTTCCTCCTGGTGTCGCTGCTCACCGTGGCGCTACAGTGGCCGGTCGCCGCCCTGGCCCGCCGCGTCGGCGCAGCCCGTGCGCTGGCGGCCGGATTCACCGTCATGGCGGTCGGGTTCCTCGCGGTCGGCGCCGCCGGCAGCATGCCGCTCACCGGCAGCGTCCTAGACACCCTGCCCGCCGCGGCGCTGGTGACCTGCCTCGCCCTCGGGCACATGCTCGTGCTCCCCGTGGCCCTGGACCTCGTGCCGCTCTTCGCCGGCGGCGCCCGGCTGGGTTCCTTCTACGGCCTGCTCGCCACCTGCGGCGGCGTGGCGGTGCTGCTCGGCAGCGTGCTGCTCGGCTCGTTGTTCGACAGCTCCCCCGCCGTGGGCTGGGGCCTGCTCGCCGGGCTCGCGCTGGTGAGCGGCCTCACCCTGCCCCGATTTCTTCCGATTCACCCCCACCACAGCTAAGAGGACCCATGACTCACAGATCGATCCGCCCATTGGCCGCCACCGCAGTGGCTGCTGGCCTGGCCGTAGCCCTCACCGGCTGCTTCTCCGCCGGTGCCCCGCAGGCCCAGGGCACTGACAGCCGCATCAGCCTCGCCATGCTTCAGCCGCCCCGATCCGGGCTGTCCCCGCTCAGCGATGATGCCTTCAAGCTGTCCCGGTGGAGCACCGCCGAGACCCTGGTGACGTTGGATGCGCTCGGCGACCCGCAGGCGGCACTGGCCACCGGGTGGACCCAGGTCGGCGACCTCACCTGGGAGTTCGACGTGCGAAAGGATGTGACCTTCCACGACGGCACCGCGCTGACGGCCGAGCAGGTCGCGGCCTCGTTGACCGCCGCCAGCACCGCCAGCCCCAAGCCGCGCATCCTCGATGGCGTGGAACTCACGGCCACCGCCGACGGTGATTCGGTGCTCGTCGGCACGGATGCCCCCGATCCGTTGATCGCGCAGCGCCTGTCCAGCCCGCAGCTGGCCATCCTCGCCGCCTCGGCGTACGGCAGCGACGGCGTCGTCGACCCGATCGGCACCGGCACCGGTCCGTTCGAACTCGTCGCCGTGAACGGCACCTCCTCGGCCACCCTGGACCGGTACGACGATTACTGGGGCGAGAGGGCCGTCTCCAGCGGCATCGACGTGGAGTTCGTGCCCGACGGCACCGCCAGGGCTGCGGCGCTTCGCACCGGCACGGCCGACATCGTCGAGGCGATCCCGGTGGGCCAGGCCGCGCAGATCGACGAGGACCTGATCTACGAGGTGCCAATGCCCCGCACCAACACGCTTTACCTGAACACCGAGACTGGGCCGTTCAGCGACCCGGCCGTGCGCGCCGCCGCCCGCGACGCCATCGACCGCGCGGCGATCGTGGAGCTCGTCTACGAGTCCCGCGCCGATGAAGCCGCCGGGCTGCTCGGGCCGGCCATCGACTGGGCCGCCGACCTCCGTGACGACGAGACCTACACGGATGCCCTCAGCACCCGCGCGCCCGCAGCCCAGGTCGACGGCGTGCCGATCAGTCTCGGCACGTTCACCGACCGGGCCGAACTGCCCGAGGTGGCCGTGCTCATCGAGCAGCAGCTCGAGGCCGCCGGGTTCGTCGTGACCCAGGACGTACGGGAATACCAGTACATCGAGGCCGATGCCCTGAACGGTGCCTTCGACGCCTTCATCCTCTCCCGCGCCACGGTCCTCGACTCCGGCGACCCCGTTGCCTACCTGTACAGCGACTTCGCCTGCGACGGCTCGTTCAACATCTCGCAGTTCTGCGACCCGGCCGTTGACGCCGCGATCACCGCCGCCGGTGAACTACCGGCCGGCGAAGACCGTCGCGAGGCGATCCTGCACGCCGAAGCGCTCATCCTCGCCGCCGATGCCGCCATCCCGATGCTGCACGAGCGTGTGATCCAGGGTGAGGCCGCCGGCGTCACCAACGCGGCGCGGGACCCCCGCGAACGCACGCTGATCACCAACAAGACCAGCGTGGACCGCGAGTGATTCGCGGGTGGGCCGCCACCCTCGTCGCGCTCTCCCGCATAGCGGCGATCTCGGCGGTGGTGCTCCTGGTGGGCATGCTGCCCTGGCTGAGCGGGCGGAGCCCCGAGTACACGATCCTGCGCGCGCGGTATGCCGATCTGGAGGCGACCCCCCAAGCCCTGGCGGCTGTGCGCACGGAACTCGGCCTCGACCGCGGACCGGTCGTTGTCTTCGTCGACTGGGTCGCCGGGATCTTCCGCGGCGACCTGGGCACGTCCTGGATCAGCAACCGACCGGTGCTGCCGGGCACGCTGAGCGCCCTCGGCGTCTCGGTGACGCTGATGGGATTCGCGATCATCGTCGCGATCATCATCGCCGTCGTGCTCTGCATGCCCGCCCTGGGCGCGGGGATGCGGGGGCGACCCACTCGCGGTTCGGGGGTCGTGGGGGCCACCTTCACCGCCCTGCCGGAGTTCTTGCTCGCGTCGACCTTGCTCATCGTCTGCGCGGTGTGGTTGGGCTGGTTCCCGCCCTACGGTTGGGCCGGCCGGGAGTACGCGGTCTTGCCTGCCCTCTCGCTCGGCATCCCGGCCGGCGGCCTGATCGGCCGGCTGTTGTCGGACGCGATCACCGCCACCTTCGCCGAACGGTGGGTGTCCACCTGGGCCATGGCGGGGCTCTCACGTGCACGCACGGTTGTCGCGGTGCTGCGGCGGGCGCTCCCGTCGGTACTCAGCCAGATCGGTCTGGTGCTCATCGGGCTCACCGGTGGCGCGGTGGCGGCGGAGCAGATTTTCGCGATCCCCGGCCTCGGCCGCGCCACCCTCGGGGCCGCGAGCAGCCAGGACATCCCGGCCCTGCAGGCCGGCATCCTCGCGCTGCTCGTCGTGGCCGTGATCGTGGGGCTCGCGGTGGCGCTCGGCCGACGCCTCCTGCTCGGCCCCGCCCTCCGCCTCGGCTCCCTGCCGGTGCCGGACGCCCGTGTGCCCTCCAGACCCCGCGACCTCACGGTGCCGGTGGTATCGGCGACGCTGCTCGCCGTGATCGTCGTCGCCGGACTCTTCCGCGACCCCTTCACCTCAGCGCACCAGCGGCTGCAGAGCCCGTCCTGGGCTCTGCCGTTCGGTGCGGACGCCAGCGGTCGCGACCTGCTCGGGCGAGTCGGCCATGGCGCCCTCACCACTATCGGCGTGGCCCTCCTGGTCGTGCTGGTCTGCCTGGTGCTTGGCATCGTCATCGGGCTGTTCCCGAACGCCTCCATCGGCCCGCTCGAGGTAGCCAACGCCGCCCCACCCATTCTGGCCGGCATCATCGTGACCGCACTCTGGGGTCCATCGATCGAGGGCGCCGCGATCGCGGTGGCCCTGGTGAGCTGGGCGCCCCTGGCTGCGCACACCGGGGCCCTCGTCACCGAGGCGAAGGCCCAACCGCACATTCGCATCCTGCCCGTCCTCGGAGTGGGGCGCAGGCGCACCATGCTCCGGTTCATTCTCCCCGCCGTCGTGGGGCCGGTCTTCCGGCACGCGATGCTGCGTCTGCCCGGCATCGCGCTCACCCTCGCGGCCCTGGGCTTCCTCGGCCTGGGCAGCGACCAGCCCACGCCGGAGTGGGGGCTCATCCTCGCCGAGGGCAGCGGCTACGCCGAGCGTGCCCCGTGGGCGGTCCTGGCCCCGGCCGGGGCTCTGGTTCTCGCGTCCGTGCTGGCCGTCTCCCTCGCCTCCCACGACTGGTCCACCCTCCTCCGCGTCTCGTGGCAGCGGCGGGGCATCCGCCACTCATTACGGCAAAAAGCACCCTCGATCATGTGATCGAGGGTGCTTTCTTCCGAAACGGACTGCGCTCAGACAGAAGTCGGGGCTAGAAGTCCCAGTCGTCGTCTTCGGTGTTGACGGCCTTGCCGATGACGTACGAGGAACCAGACCCGGAGAAGAAGTCGTGGTTCTCGTCGGCGTTCGGCGAGAGCGCCGAGAGGATCGCCGGGTTCACGTCGGTGACGGCCTTGGGGAACATCGGCTCGTAGCCGAGGTTCATCAGGGCCTTGTTGGCGTTGTAGTGCAGGAACTTCTTGACGTCTTCGGTCAGACCGACCTCGTCGTAGAGGTCCTGCGTGTACTGGATCTCGTTCTCGTAGAGCTCGAACATGAGATTGAAGGTGTAGTCCTTGATCTCATCGCGGCGCTCCTGGGTCTCCTTCTCGAGGCCCTTCTGGAACTTGTAGCCGATGTAGTAGCCGTGCACCGCTTCATCCCGAATGATCAGACGGATGAGGTCGGCCGTGTTCGTGAGCTTGGCGCGGCTGGACCAGTACATCGGCAGGTAGAAGCCCGAGTAGAACAGGAACGACTCGAGCAGGGTCGAGGCGACCTTGCGCTTGAGCGGGTCGTCGCCCTGGTAGTAGTCCATAACGATGGACGCCTTCTTCTGCAGGTTGACGTTCTCGGTCGACCAGCGGAAGGCTTCGTCGATCTCCTTCGTCGAGCACAGGGTCGAGAAGATCGACGAGTAGCTCTTGGCGTGCACGGACTCCATGAACGCGATGTTGGTGTAGACGGCCTCTTCGTGCGGGGTGATCGCGTCCGGGATCAGCGACACGGCGCCGACGGTGCCCTGGATGGTGTCCAGCAGGGTCAGGCCGGTGAACACGCGCATGGTGAGCTGCTGCTCCACCGGCGTGAGGGTGTTCCAGGACTGCACGTCGTTGGAGAGCGGGATCTTCTCTGGCAGCCAGAAGTTGTTCACGAGGCGGTTCCAGACCTCGACGTCTTTTTCGTCTTCGATCTTGTTCCAGTTGATCGCGTCAACGTGGGAGACGAGCTTGAGCTTGTCAATCATTTGTTGTCCTTTTTAGGCCAGTCACAGAAGGGGTGGTACTAGTGGCGCTCACAGCAAACTCACTCATAACGCACAGGAAACGCAACCCTCGACCTCCGTGCCCTCGAGGGCCATCTGGCGCAGACGGATGTAGTAGATCGTCTTGATGCCCTTTTTCCACGCGTAGATCTGCGCGCGGTTGATGTCGCGGGTCGTGGCGGTGTCCTTGAAGAACAGCGTCAGTGAGAGGCCCTGGTCCACGTGCTGGGTGGCGGCGGCGTAGGTGTCGATGACCTTCTCGTAGCCGATTTCGTAGGCATCCTGGTAGAACTCGGTGTTGTCGTTCGTCATGAACGGCGCCGGGTAGTAGACGCGGCCGAGCTTGCCTTCCTTGCGGATCTCGATCTTCGAGGCGATCGGGTGGATCGACGCTGTCGAGTTGTTGATGTACGAGATCGACCCGGTCGGCGGCACGGCCTGCAGGTTCTGGTTGTAGATGCCGTGTTCCATGACGGATGCCTTGAGCTCGGCCCAGTCGGCCTGCGTGGGGATCTCGACGTTGGAGTTCGCGAACAGCTCGGCGCCGCGGGCGGTGGCCGGCTCCCAGACCTGGTCGGTGTACTTGTCGAAGAAGGTGCCAGAGGCGTAGGTGGAGTTCTCGAACCCCTCGAACGTGACGCCGCGCTCGATGGCGATCTTGTTCGAGGCGCGCAGGGCGTGGAACAGCACCGTGTAGAAGTAGATGTTGGTGAAGTCGATGCCCTCTTCGCTGCCGTAGTACACCCGCTCACGGGCGAGGTAGCCGTGCAGGTTCATCTGGCCCAGGCCGATAGCGTGCGACTTGTCGTTACCGCTCTCGATCGAGCGCACCGACGCGATGTGGCTCTGGTCGGAGACGGCGCTCAGGCCCCGGATGGCGGTGTCGACGACCCGGCCGAAGTCGGGCGCATCCATGGCCAGCGCGATGTTCATCGAGCCCAGGTTGCAGGAGATGTCCTTGCCGATGGTGTCGTAGGAGAGGTCCTCGTTGTACGTGGTCGGGGTGTTGACCTGGAGGATCTCCGAGCACAGGTTCGACATGTTGACGCGGCCCTGGATGGGGTTCGCCTCGTTCACGGTGTCTTCGAACATGATGTACGGGTAGCCGGACTCGAACTGGATCTCGGCGAGCGTCTGGAAGAAGTCACGCGCCTTCATCTTGGACTTCTTGATGCGCGGGTCGTCGACCATCTCGTGGTACTTCTCGGTGACCGAGATGTCGGCGAACGGAACACCGTAGACGCGCTCGACGTCGTACGGGGAGAACAGGTACATGTCCTCGTTGTTCTTGGCCAGCTCGAAGGTGATGTCGGGGATGACCACACCGAGGGAGAGGGTCTTGATGCGGATCTTCTCGTCGGCGTTCTCGCGCTTGGTGTCGAGGAAGCGCATGATGTCGGGGTGGTGCGCCTGCAGGTACACCGCACCGGCACCCTGGCGGGCACCGAGCTGGTTGGCGTAGCTGAAGGAGTCTTCGAGCAGTTTCATCACGGGGATGATGCCGCTGGACTGGTTCTCGATCTGCTTGATCGGGGCGCCGGACTCACGGATGTTCGAGAGCAGCAGGGCCACGCCGCCGCCGCGCTTGGACAGCTGCAGCGACGAGTTGATGCCGCGGGAGATGGACTCCATGTTGTCTTCGATGCGGAGCAGGAAGCAGGAGACCAGCTCGCCGCGCTGGGCCTTGCCGGAGTTGAGGAAGGTGGGGGTGGCAGGCTGGAAACGGCCGGCGATGATCTCCTCGACGAGGGCCACAGCGAGCTTCTCGTCGCCCTGGGCGAGACCGAGAGCGCTCATGACGACGCGGTCTTCGAAGCGCTCGAGGTAACGCTTGCCGTCGAAAGTCTTCAGCGTGTACGAGGTGTAGTACTTGAACGCGCCGAGGAAGGTCTGGAAGCGGAACTTCTTCGAGTACGCGAGGTCGTTCAGGCGCGTGATGAACTCGAAGCTGTACATGTCGAGAACGGCCTTCTCGTAGTACTCCTTCTCGACCAGGTAGTCGAGGCGCTCGCGCAGGGAGTGGAAGAACACCGTGTTCTGGTTCACGTGCTGCAGGAAGAACTCCCGGGCAGCCTCGCGGTCCTTGTCGAACTGGATCTCCCCGCTCGGTCCGTACAGGTTGAGCATGGCGTTCAGGGAGTGATAGTCCATGTCCAGGCCTGACGGCGGGCTGATCGGGCTGACCTTCACGGCTGTTGCTTCCAAAATTCTTCCAATCCCTCGTGAACGGTGGCTACGTCGTCCGGTGTGCCGAATACTTCAAAGCGATACAGATGGGGCACACCGCACTTCTGGGCGATGATGTCCCCGGCGAGGCAGTAGGCCTCACCGAAATTTGTGTTCCCGGCGCCGATGACGCCGCGGATGAGCGAGCGGTTCCGTTCGTCGTTCAGAAAACGGATGACCTGCTTGGGTACCGCAGACCCCTCGATGCCGCCGCCATAGGTGGGCACGACGAGCACATAGGGCTGCTCGGCGACGAGCGGCGCATCCTTGGGGTACAGCGGGATGCGAGCGGCAGGCCGCCCGAGCTTCTCGACGAACCGTTTGGTGTTGCCGGAGAGGCTCGAGAAATAGATGATGTCAACCTCGGCGCTTCCGGCGCTCTCGGCGGTGGACTCGCGAGTGGAATCAGCCTGAAGCAGCATGGGTCCCCTTTTCGTGCAAGTTGTGCGAACGCCCTCATCGGGCATGCGGCGGGCGGCGCCCCCCAGGCGCGGTGATCGCTACGCCAGGCGGGCGGCGAGCTCGTTGATCTTGTCGGGGCGGAAGCCCGACCAGTGGTCCTCGTCAGTGATGACGACGGGCGCCTGCAGGTACCCGAGCGCCTTGACGGCTTCGAGTGCGTTCTCGTCGGCCGACAGGTCGAGGATGTTGTACTCGATGCCCTTGTTGTCCAGGGCGCGGTAGGTGGCGGTGCACTGCACGCAGGACGGCTTGGTGTAAACGGTGATTGCCATGGAGAGGCCTCTCGTATCGTTCTCGTCGTTCAGGACCGTGGGCAAAGCTGAGCAAAAACCGTGGTGAAGACGTGATGGAAATGTGGTGGAAATATGCGGTGGAAATGCACCCGCGGGGTGCGAAGTTCAGTTTCAGGCGTTGTGCGATTGCTTGGACTTCAATACTACATCTAGTGATCCACAATGGGAACGGCCACTACATGCGGGAATTACAATTATGTACTTATCCACCGACATTCCACCGGTTGTCAACAGGGCGCGACCGTCTGACACCGCAGGATTACGCGGCCGACGGCCAAGTTATCCACAGGTTCGGGGAAGTGGGGATTTCACCCTGTGGAATCCGGCTTCGCGCGCGTCGGGCGCGTCGGGCGCGTCACCAGCGGATCCGTCCCCCGCCCTGGGCTGCAACGTGAATGCCTCTGCTACCCCGGCAACGACAGAGGCCCCGCGGGCCCTGCGGCGGTGTCTACCGCGGGGCCCGCGGGGCCTCATTCCTCTCCCCTCAGCGGCTCAGGTCTTGCGCTTGCGCGACACGACCACTCTCTGCAGCAGCACGAAGGCCAGCAGGATGCCACCGGTGATGATCGTGGTGGCTTCCGGCGGGATGCCGCCGTCGCGGGTGACGAGCACGTTCATCAGTCCGAGCACGAGGGCGCCGATCACCGAGCCGAGCACGAAACCCGCGCCGCCGGTCAGCAGCGTTCCGCCGATGATCACCGCGGCGATGGCGTCGAGCTCCCAGCCGACGCCGGTGATGTTCTGCGCGATGCCGAGCTTGGACGTGTACACCACGGCGGCCAGTCCAGCGAGGGAGCCGCTGATGACGTAGATCAGCAGTTTGGTGCGCACCACGGGCAGGCCCATCAGCAGCGCGGACTGCTCGGAGCCACCGATCGCGTAGACGGTGCGGCCGAACCGGGTGCGGTGCAGCAGGAAGAACGCCACGATCACGACGACGGCCGCGATGAGCACGTTGGGGGTCGTGACGAGGTCATTGATCTTGGGCCCGTCGTAGACCTTCCACTCCGTGGAGAGGGTACGGATGGGCGAGTCGTCTTCCAGTCGCTGCGGGGTGGTGCTCAGGATAGCCGCAAGGCCCCGGGCCAGGAACATCATCGCGAGCGTCGCGATGAAGGGTTGCACATTGAAGTACTGGATCAGCACACCCGAGGCCAGACCGAAGGTGGACCCGATCAGGATCATCAGCACGATCACGACGATGGGATTCCAGCCGGCATTGGCCAGCATCACCCCCACGAGGCTGCTGATGGCAATCACCGCACCCACCGAGAGATCGATGCCGCCGGTGAGGATCACGAAGGTGAGTCCCACCGCCAGGATGATGAGGTAGGCATTGTTGATCAGCAGGTTGGAAATGGTGCTGAACTGCATGATCCGGCCGTAGGCGATCTCACCGTAGATGAGCATGCCGATGAAGATCGCCACGGCCGCGAGGGTCGGCAGCGTTTCCAGGTTGGGCTTGAGGCGTGAGAATCGTGACGGCGCAGCCGGCTTGTCGATCAGCGTGGTGGTCATGCCGACACGGCTTCCTTCCGGGTGTGGGGTCTGGTGGTGCTGGCTTTTCGTTGGTTGAACAGTGCGCGCACCCGCGGCGACTGCAGCAGGCAGATCACCACGATCACGATGGCCTTGAACGCCGGCGTGGCCGATGACGGGATCGACATGTAGACGATGGTCTTGTCGAGCGTCGCGATGAGCAGGGCGCCGATGATGCTGCCGGTCAGCGAGAACTTGCCACCGGCCAGCGAGGTGCCGCCGATCACGACGGCCAGGATGGCATCCATCTCGGCGGTCATGCCGGTCTTGGCGACCTCGACGGTCATGACGCTGGCGGTGCTGAAGATCCCGGCCACACCGGCGAGCACGGCGCTCACTATATATACGGAGATCAGAATGCCCACCGGTCGAATACCGGCCATCCGGGCGGCCTTCGGGTTGATACCGATGGATTCGATCATGAGCCCCAGGGCCGTGCGGCGAACCAGGGCCGCGAGCACGGCGACGATCACGACGGCGATCACGAACACCACCGGGAAGCCCAGCACGGTGCCGTTGGCGAGCCAGCGGAACGACTCGTTGGTGGCGGAGGTGTTCTGGCCGGAGGTGATCACCTTGGCTAAGCCGCGCCCGGCGAGCATCATCACCAGGGTGGTGATGAACGGCTGCAGGCCCACGATCGACACCAGGATGCCATTGAGGGTGCCGAGCACCGCGCTGATTCCCAGCGCCAGGATCACGGCGATCGCTGCGGTACCGAAGCTGCCGGTGCCGGCGTTCTGCATGAACTCCATCGAGACGGCGCCGGCCACGGCCATCACCGACCCCACCGACAGGTCGATGCCGCGGGTGGCGATCACCAGGGTCATGCCCACGGCGATCATCATGATCGGCGCGCTCGCCCGCAGGATGTCGATGACGTTTCCAGACAGGTTGCCGGTGGCGGGGTTGACCGACACCCCCAGGTAACCGGGGTTCTTGGTCAGGTTGATCACCAGCAGCAGGAGCAGGGCCACGATCGCCCAGACGTACGGCTGGTGGAAGAGCCGGGTGACGAACTGCATGGCTGACGGCTGACGCGACACGGGGGCGCTCATTCGCTGCTCCCTTCGGAAGCGATGATGTCGACGATGGTTTCGGCGGTGACGAGTGGTCCGTTGGTGATCTCGCCGATCTTACGGTGGTCCTTCAACACGATGATGCGTTCGCTCAGCCGCACCACCTCTTCGAGCTCCGAGGAGATGAACACCACTGACATGCCGTCTTCGGCGAGTGCGGCGATGGTCTCCTGGATCTCGGCCTTGGCTCCCACGTCGATCCCCCGGGTCGGTTCGTCGAGGATCAACAACTCAGGGTTGGTGGCGAGCCAGCGGCCCAGCAGGACCTTCTGCTGGTTGCCGCCGGAGAGATTGCGGATGGCGCGCTCGGGGTCGGCGGGCCGCACGTTGAGTTCTACGAGGTACTTGGCGCAGATCTCGTTCTGTTCGCGACGGGACAGCGGCCGGGCCCATCCGCGTCTGGCCTGGACGGCCAGAATCAGGTTCTCGCGCACGGTGAGGTCGCCGATGATGCCCTCGTCGCGGCGGTTCTCGGTGGAGAAGGCGATCTTGCGGGCCAGCGCGGCGACCGGCGTGTGCACCTCGGTCGCGACGCCGTCGATCGTGACGTCACCGGAGTCGGGCCGGTCGGCGCCGTAGATCAAGCGGCCGAGTTCGGTGCGGCCGGAGCCGAGCAGTCCGGCCAGGCCGACCACTTCGCCGGCGTGCACGTCAATATCGACGGGTTCGATGGACCCCTGCCGGCCGAGGTTCTTGGCGCTGTAGTACGGCGCGCCCACGGCATGCTCGGCCCGGCCGCGGTTGGAACCGAGGGAGTTGAGGGTATCGACGTCCTTGCCGATCATCATGGAGATGAGCTGGCCGCGGGCGAGGTCCTGGGTCATGTGCTCGCCGACGAATTCGCCGTTCCGCAGCACCGTGAGCCGGTCACTGATGGCATAGACCTGGTCGAGAAAGTGCGAGACGAAGAGGATGGCGACACCCTCGTCGCGCAGGCGCCGGATCACGGCGAAGAGGCCTTCGACCTCGTTGGCGTCGAGGCTCGAGGTGGGTTCGTCGAGGATCAGTACCTTGGAATTGGTGACCATGGCGCGGCTGATCGCGACGAGCTGCTGCAGCGCGAGGGAGATGCTGGAAAGCGGGGCCTTGGGGTCCAGACCGCCCAGGCCCAGCCGCACCAGGGCATCGTGAGCGGCGAGGTTGGTCTTGTGCCAATTGATGCCCATCCGCCCGTGCACCTCGTGGCCGAGCATCACGTTCTCGCCGACGGTGAGGTTGTCGCAGAGGTTGACCTCTTGATACACGGTCGAGATGCCGGCGCTCTGCGCGTCGGCCGTTCCGGTGAACCGGCGTGGCCCGCCGGCGACCTTGATGCTGCCGGAGTCGATCTTGTACACGCCGGTGAGGGCCTTGATGAGGGTGGACTTGCCCGCACCGTTCTCACCCATCAGGGTGTGCACCTCGCCGGGGAAGAGTCGGAAGTTCACGTCCTGGAGGGCTTTGACCCCCGGGAACTCGATCGAGATGTTCTCCATCTCGACGATCGGCTCTGTCGCTGCCATGTTTGCCTGGTCGTTCTGCCGGTCGGCCGGCCTCGTCGTTGAGTTGCGTGGCACCTGCCACGGATGGGGCGTGCCCGTTCCCGTGGCACCGGCCACGGGAACGGGCACTGTCGGAGCTAGTACTGGCGGTCGGGCAGCGCCGTGGTGGCCGCTTCAGGGGAGTCGAACGTCGTGCTCGGCACGACGATGCTGGACTCGACGGAGTCGCCGGCCAGTGCGGCCTTCACCACGGAGATGGCGTCATCACCGAACAGCGGGTTGTACTCGGCGACGAAGCTGAGCCGTCCGGCAGCGAGTGCCT
The DNA here is from genome assembly GCF_019443325.1 of Cryobacterium sp. PAMC25264. NCBI lineage: Bacteria > Bacillati > Actinomycetota > Actinomycetes > Micrococcales > Microbacteriaceae > Cryobacterium > Cryobacterium sp. PAMC25264. Next base: position 3,928,959 of record NZ_CP080383.1, on the reverse strand, counting down.
CGAGCGCGGCCTTGGTGCCGTCGATGGTGATGATCTTCACATCGGTGCCGGGCTTGAGGCCGGCTTCCTCAACGGCCAGGGCGGCGCCAAGGCCCATCTCGTCGTTCTGGGCGAAGACGAGCTGGATGTTGTTGTTGTTGGCCTTGAGCATCGTCTCGAAGACGCTCTTGGCTTCTTCGGTGGACCAGTTGGCGGACTGGCTCTCGAGCTTGACCAGGTTGTCGGCCACGTTCGCGTCCCAACCCTTATTGCGGTCGTTCACAACCGACAGGCCGGGCGGGCCTTCGAGGACCACGTAGTTGGCGCCATCCGGGAACTGCGAGTTGGCCCATTCGGCGGCCGACGCGCTGATGCCCACGTTGTCCGGTGCGATGCGGCTCGTGTACAGGCTCTCGTCGTTCGGCTCGATGCCGCGGTCGAGGAGCACCACGGGGATCTCGGCTTCCTGAGCCCGCTTGAGCACGTCCTCCCAGCCGGTGGCCTCTGTGGCGGAGAGCAGGATCACGTCGACGCCCTCGTCGATGAACGACGTGAACGCGGTGATCTGCGAGTTCTGGTCTCCATTGGTGGCCGGTGCGTACTTGAGGTCGAAGCCGTTCTCCGTGGAGAACGAGTCCTGGATGTTCTTCTCGTTCGCGGTGCGCCAGCCGCCCTCGGGGCCGACGGCGACGAAACCGACGGTGACGATGTCATCGCCAGCCGGGGCGGACCCCTCGTCGCTTGAGCCTGCAGAACAGGCCGTGATGCTCAATGCCATCGCTCCGGCGAGGGCCAAACCCGCGAATGCCCGGAATCGTGCTGTGTGTGCCATGGATCTCCTCCTTGAGATCTGCCGACACGGTCTACGTGTCAACAGTGTGAATGCGTCCAACTGGACTTGGCTTCGGTGCAAAGCGTCCTGTGATCGCTAACAATTGGGCGACGTGTGCAGGTCGGTCATCGCTGACCTCGTCGTCATTTTCGAATTGTTAGCCTTCACAATTGCGTCACACGGAGGCTACAACTGGGCCCTTCAGATTGTCAAGGCCCTTTCTCCAGCGGCCGAGCGCGGGGCCGCGCAGTTGCGGCATCCGGTTGTGAACCCTAACATTCAGGTGGACGAGGAGGTTCGCGAGAGTGCACACGTGCAGTGACGCTGCTGCCTGCCGGCGCACGAATGCGGCCGGGCGGGCGCCGTGAGCGCGCCTGAACCGCTGGTGCGGATGACCGGCATCACGGTGGAGTTCCCCGGGGCACGGGCTCTCGACGACGTGGATTTCCGGATGTTCCCCGGCGAGGTGCACTCGCTCATGGGCGAGAACGGCGCGGGCAAGAGCACCCTGATCAAGGCCCTGACGGGCGTTCAGTCGATCGACCACGGCTCCATCGAGATCGATGGTGCTCCGGTGCATTTCACCGGGCCTGCCGACGCCCAGCGCGCAGGGGTCAGCACCGTCTATCAGGAGGTCAACCTCCTGCCGAATCTGAGCGTGACCGAGAACGTCATGCTCGGCCGGGAACCCCGACGCCGGTGGGGCACCATCGACTGGCCTGCCGCCCGGCGGCGCACCGCCGAGTTGTTGCAGACCATGAACCTCGACATCGACCCGTCGTCGCGGTTGTCCGACCACTCCCCGGCCGTGCAGCAGCTCGTCGCCATCGCACGGGCCATCGTGGTGCGACCCAAGGTGCTGATCCTCGACGAACCGACCTCGAGCCTGGACAACGACGAGGTCACCGAGCTGTTCCGGGTGATCGCCGGCTTCAAGGAGTCCGGCGTCGCCATCCTCTTCATCTCCCACTTCCTGGAGCAGGTCTACGAAATCTCCGACCGGCTCACCGTGCTGCGGGACGGCCGGCTCGTGGGCGAGTACCTCACGGATGAACTCCTCCGCATCGACCTTGTGCACAAGATGATCGGCAAGGACCTCTCGGTGCTCGTCGACATCCAGGCCCGCACCAGCGAGAGCGACCTCGAAGACAATCTGCTCGTCGATCCGCCACTGCTCACCGCAATCGGGTTGGGCCGCGACGGCGGCATCACCCCACTGGACCTGTCGGTACACGAGGGCGAGATCGTCGGCGTGGCCGGCCTGCTCGGTTCGGGTCGCACCGAGCTTGCGCGGCTGCTCGCGGGCATCGACCGGCCCGACACCGGCGAGATCCGCGTCGACGGGCGGGTCCGGCGGTTCCGCAGCCCGCGAAACGCCCTGCGGCAGCGCATCGCCTACGCGTCGGAGGACCGCCGCACCGAGGGCATCATCGGCGATCTCACCATCCGCGACAACATCGCACTGGCCCTCCAGGCCGACCTGGGTTGGGCGCGGCGGATACCCCGCAAGCGGCAGAACGAACTCGCGGCCAGTTACATCCAGGCGCTCAACATCCGCCCGAACGACCCGAACGCCCTGGTACGCAACCTGTCCGGCGGCAACCAGCAGAAGGTCCTCCTGGCCCGCTGGCTGGCCATCGCGCCGCGCCTGCTCATCCTCGACGAACCCACCCGCGGCATCGATGTGGGCGCCAAGGCCGAGATCCAGAAGCTCGTCTCCGACCTGGCCGAGAACGGCCTGGCCGTGGTGTTCATCTCGGCCGAGCTCGAGGAGGTCCTGCGGATCAGCCACCGAGTCGCGGTGCTCCGGGACCGCCGGAAGGTCGGCGATCTCACCAATAACGACCTCACCGTCGGCCGGCTGCTCGCCGCCATCGCGGACGGTGGCGAGGATGGCGCCGAGGGGGCCGGCATCGCCGAGCCGAGAGATCGGAGGGCGGGACGCTGACCGGTCGGCGCGGGACACTTGACCGCGCGGGCACTCGACTACAGTTCGTTTTAGGACACTATCCGGCGGGGGCTGTCGACCTCCGGCGTGAGTCGTCCGGCCCCGCTGTCGCGGGGCGATACAGGCCGCCGGAAGAGGGAACCCAGTGAGAGAGGACACACCTCGTCAGGCGACGATCTTCGACGTCGCCCGTCTCGCCGGGGTGTCCCACCAGACGGTCTCCCGGGTGCTCAACGACCTGCCCAATGTGCGGGCCTCCACGCGGGTGCGCGTCGAAGAGGCGATCAAGAAACTGCGGTACGTGCCCTCCCCGGCCGCGCGCGCACTCGTCACCCGGCGCTCGCGCACGATCGGGCTGATGGCCACGGGCGTGCCGGAGTTCGGCCCCTCATCCACCCAGCTCTACTTCAACGCCGCGGCCCGGGATGCGTCCTGGTCGGTGTTCACCGCCAGCATGATCGACAGCGAGCCGGCGTCCATCCGGGCTGTGGTCGAAGCTTTTCTGCGCCAGAACGTGGAGGGGATCGCCGTGATCACCAGCCACCAGGGCATCGTCGACGTCGTCGCGGGCATGGAACTGGCCATCCCGGTTGTCGCGCTGGAGGCCACGCCGCGCACCGGCATCACCACAGTGGGTGCCGATCAGTACACCGGCGCCCGCAGCGCCGTCGCCCACCTGGCCGAACTGGGTCACCGGCATATCTCGCACCTGGCCGGGCCCCGGGACTCCGTCGATGCGCGAGAACGCGAGCGGGGCTGGCGCGACGAGCTGGCCTCCCGAGGCCTCGAGACCCGAGTGATCGGAACGGGCGACTGGTCGCCGTCGGCCGGGTACCGGTTCGGCATGGAATGCGACCTCGACACCCTCAGCGCGGTCTTCGTGGCGAACGACCAGATGGCGATAGGACTCATGCACGCGTTGACCGTGCGGGGGCGATCGGTTCCCGGCGACATCAGCGTGATCGGTTTCGACGACGTCCCAGAGGCCGAATACCTGGCTCCCCCGCTCACCACCGTGAGGCAGGACTTCGAGCGCATCGGCCGGGACCTGCTCAGCGCCCTCCTCGACCGGATCAACGGCGCCGACTCGATCATTCGCCAGTCGGTCCCCGAACTGATCGAGCGCGCATCTACCCAGAGTTACCCGCCCGACCCCCACGACGACCTCCGGCCTACGGCCAGTGCACGCCGGTCAGCCACCGCGTGACCGCCCGCGCTGACGGATCGCGCTGACGGATCGCGCCGGCAGATCGCCCGTGGATCGGACGATTCGGAGGCCGGCGTCTGGCAGCCCCGCGGCCGCCTGCCACCTGCTCACCTGCCACCTGCCACCTGCCACCTGCCACCTGCCACCTGCTCACGCCCGGGGCACACCCCGCTCCGTCAGGAACGCGAAGAACCGAGCCGACGAGAAAGCCACCTCCCAACCCCACCGGTCGAAACTGTCCACGCGGGCCCGCAGGGCATCCTCGCGTTGCTTCTCCGCCCACACCACCGAGCTCGGGTCGCGGTCGCCGAGCACCGGTCCCGATCCGTACTTGAGGAACCCGTCGAACTCGCCGATCTTGCGCACCCGGCGCCAGAAGAAGTCCACCCAGGCGTCACCGCCCAGGATGTCGGGGAACCGCACCTGCAGTTCCGGCACCTCGAAGCCCAGCTCGAAGATCCGCACCCGGCTGAGCGTCTCCCCCGGGTTCGCCGCAAGCGGGCTCGCAAACGCAATCGCCTGCTCCGCCCGACGCCGCCCCGTCCGAGGATTCACGGCGTCCAGCTCGCGGTACAGTTCCTCCTTGGTCACCCCCGGCAGGGTCGACTCCGCGAGGCCGCCGTCACGTGGGCCCCGTGCCCGCGCGGCTCGTTCCTGCCCCACTCGCAGCGCATGGTCCAGCATTGTCACCCCGACCAGCAGCGAGGATGACGCCGCCACGTCGACGAGCGTGCGCGCTAGCGATGTGAGCTGGCAGCCTGATGTGGTCTCCACGACCTCCGGAGAAGGCCCCTGATGTCCGGTGGTGAATCGGTTTCTACTGCCTCCGCTGGCACCGGAGGTGATGGTGTGCACCGTGTCGGGCCATCCGCCGATGATCGGGAGGCCGTGCAGCACCGCCGCGGACTGGTGCGAGAAAACGGGCTGGCTGTGTGCCGCCAGGGCGGTCGCCCGAACCAGAAGCCGGTACCGCTCGCCGGCATCCGCTCGTCGCCAACGCTCCTCCGTCACATAGACGCCGCGGCGGATGCAGTGCAGCACGCCCTCGACGCAGAGGCGTTGGAAACTGTGCGGCGGAACCCCGGCTTCCCGCAGGGCCGCGGACGGAAGCAATCCGTCAAAACGCAGTGCCACGACTTCGGTGAGACGGAGAACCGGGTGAGATGGGGTGGGACGCTGGGAAGTGACCATGCTGCCAGCGTCACTCCCCCGCCGCCGCGGCGCGGGCCCCACCCACGCTCGGTGCACAACCCGTGCACATCCGCCCCTGTGGAGGTCTACCCGGCACGCGGTCCCTCCTCCCGGCGTGTGGAAGTGCTCGCAGCGTGCAAAAGTGCTCGCAGCGTGCGAAAAGTGGCGCATTAACACGTGCTGCGAGCATTAACACCTGCCGCGAGCACTTTCATCTGCTGCGAGCGAGCGTACGCACAGGCGGGGCGGGGCGGGACGGGCGCAGAGAAACCGCTGGCCCCGCGTCCGTAGAGAGGATGCGGGGCCAGCGGCCGGATGGGGCGGGGCAGTTAGCGGCCGCCGGCGCGACGCTTGTTGTAGACGTCGAAGGCCACGGCGAGGAGCAGCACGAGGCCCTTGACGGCCTGCTGCCACTCGATGCCGATGCCCATGATCGACATGCCGTTGTTCAGCACACCAATGATCAGACCACCGATGATGGCGCCACCGATGGTGCCGACACCACCCTGAACAGCCGCGCCACCGATGAAGGCGGCGGAGATGGCCTCGAGCTCGAAGCCGTCACCGGCCTTCGGGCCGGCCAGGTTGAGCCGGGCGGTGAAGATCAGGCCTGCGAGGGCAGCGAGCACGCCCATGTTCACGAACAGCCAGAACGTCACGTTGCGGGTCTTCACACCGGAAAGCTCAGCGGCGTGCAGGTTGCCACCGATGGCGTAGATATGACGGCCGAAGACGCTGCGGTTCATGATGATGCCGTAGACCAGCACCAGCACGGCCAGCACGATCAGGGTGACCGGGATGCCCTTGTAGGAGGCGAGGGCGTAGGCGAACAGACCGATACCGGCGGTGATCAGAACGAGCTTGGCGATGAACCAGGCGAGCGGCTCGACCTCCTGGCCGTACGAGGCACGGCCGCGACGGGTGCGCACCTGCTGCACGATCAGGGCGATGACCGCCAGTGCTGCCACACCCAAGGTCAGCGGGTCCAGCTCGAACTCGCCGAAGATGTCCGTGAGGAAGCCGTTACCCAGCGCGCGGTACTCGGCCGGGAAGGAACCGATGTTGGCGTTGCCGAGCACCACGAGCGCGAGCCCGCGGAAGATCAACATGCCGGCCAAGGTCACGATGAAGGCGGGGATGCCCACGAACGCGATCCAGAAGCCCTGCCAGACACCCACGAGGGCGCCGACCAAAAGCGACAGGATGACGGACAGCCACCAGGGCAGACCCCAGTTCACCGCGAACACACCGGACACGGCACCGACGAAGGCGGCGACCGATCCGACCGACAGGTCGATGTGGCCGGCGATGATGACCATCACCATACCCACCGCGAGAACGAGGATGTAACCGTTCTGCACGATCAGGTTCGAGATGTTCTGCGGCCGCAGCAGGATGCCGTCGGTCAGGAAGCTGAACAGCACGACCACCACGATCAGCGCGATGAAGATACCGTTCTTACCGAGGTCGGTGACGACGTGGCTGAGCCAGGCCCCCACCTTGGAGTTGCTGGGATTGACTTGTGCGCCTGCGGCCGTGTTGCTCGCCGGCTTGGTGTCGAGATCACTCATTTTGACGTTTCTCCTATTCCGATAGCGCCGACGCTAACGGGCCTTTTCCATGGTCATGTGCTTGATGAGGGTTTCCGGGGTGGCATCGTCGATGGGGAATTCTCCCGTGATGCGTCCTTCGGAAAGGGTGTAGATGCGGTCGCAGATGCCGATCAGTTCCGGCAACTCGGACGAGATCACGATGACGCCCTTGCCCTGGGCAGCGAGGGCGTTGATGATCGCGTAGATCTCGTACTTGGCACCGACGTCGATACCGCGGGTGGGCTCATCCAGGATCAGCACATCGGGGTTCGAGTAGATCCACTTCGACAGCACGACCTTCTGCTGGTTGCCACCGGAGAGCTTCCCGGTCTTGGCCAGCACGGTCGGTGCCTTGATGTTCATGCTCGTGCGGTACTCGTTGGCGATCTTGAATTCTTCGTTGTCGTCGACGAGCCCACCCTTGACGAGCTTGCCGAGGGATGCCATCGAGATGTTGCGCTTGATGTCCTCGATGAGGTTGAGGCCGTAGGTCTTGCGGTCCTCGGTGGCGTAGGCGATACCGTTGTCGATCGCCTCGGTCACCGTGCGGGTCTTGATCTCCTTGCCCGCCTTGAAGACCTTGCCGCTGATGCGGCTGCCATACGTACGACCGAACAGGCTCATCGCGAACTCGGTGCGTCCGGCGCCCATGAGGCCGGCAATGCCGACGATCTCGCCGCGGCGCACGTTCAAGTTCACGTTGTCGACCATGACCCGGTTGGGGTCCTGGGGATGGTGGGCGGTCCAATCCTCGACCCGCAGGATCTCCTCGCCGATGTTGGGCGTGTGGTCCGGGTAGCGGTGTTCGAGGTCGCGGCCGACCATGTCCTTGATGATGCGGTCTTCGGTGACCTCCTGCTTTGCGATCGTCTCGATGGCCTTGCCATCGCGGATGACCGTGACGGCGTCGGAGACCTTCTTGATCTCGTTCAGCTTGTGGCTGATGATGATCGAGGTGATCCCCTGGCCCTTGAGGTGCAGCATCAGGTTGAGCAGGTGGTCGGAGTCCTCGTCATTGAGGGCGGCCGTCGGCTCGTCCAGGATGAGAAGCTTCACGCGCTTGGAGAGGGCCTTGGCGATCTCCACGAGCTGCTGCTTGCCAACACCGATGTCCATGATCTTGGTGGTCGGGTTCTCGCGCAGGCCCACGCGGGCGAGCAACTTGACGGCCTCGCTGTTGGTCTTGTTCCAGTCGATCAGGCCGAGAGCGCCGCGCTGTTCGTTGTTGAGGAAGATGTTCTCCGCGATGGAGAGGTAGGGACTCAGGGCGAGTTCCTGGTGGATGATGACGATGCCCTTGGCTTCGCTGTCCCGAATGTCTTTGAATTCCACGACTTCGTCTTCGAAGACGATGTCGCCGGTGTAGGTGCCGTGCGGGTAGACGCCGCTGAGCACCTTCATAAGCGTGGACTTGCCCGCGCCGTTCTCACCACAGATGGCGTGAACTTCGCCGCGAGCGACATTGAGCGTCACGTCCTGTAGCGCCTTGACGCCGGGGAAGGTCTTGGTAATACCGCGCATCTCGAGGATGTTGGTGGTCACGTGCGTTCCTTTCTGAGGTCTAATGCTTTGTGGTGACCGGCCGGCGGGGCGTGAGCCCCGCCGGCCGGTCAGAACACGTGACTCTTAGCCGTCGATCTCGGCCTGGGTCCAGTAGCCGCTGTCAACCAGCTGCTCCGTGATGTTGTCCTTGACCACGATTGCGGAGTCGAGGAGGTAGGAGTCCACAACCTTCACGCCGTTGTCGTAGTCGGTGGTGTTGTTGATCTCCGGGGTGTCACCGTTCAGCAGGGCGAGGGTCATCGAGACGGCGACCTCGGCCAGCTTGCGGGTGTCCTTGAAGATGGTGGCGTACTGCTCACCGGAGACGATGGCCTTGACCGAGTCGAGCTCGGCGTCCTGGCCGGAGATGACGGGCCATTCGGCACCCGTCGAGTAGCCGGCACCCTCGAGAGCAGAGATGATGCCTCGCGAGATGCCGTCGTACGGGGAGAGGATGCCGTTGACCTTGCTGCCGTCGGAGTACGTCGACGTCAGGATGTTCTCCATGCGGCTCTGTGCCTCTTCGCCGTCCCAACGCAGCGTCGCCGCCGTGTTGAAGTCGGTCTGGCCGCTCTTGACGATGATGGTCTTGTCATCGATGAGCGGCTGGAGGACGTCCATCGCACCGTTGTAGAAGAACGTGGCGTTGTTGTCATCCGGGCTACCGGCGAAGAGCTCAACGTTGAACGGTCCGGCGGGGGCACCGTCGGTGGGCGTTCCATCGAGCCCAACGAGGCCGAGGCCGTTGAGCATGGACCACGCCTGCTGCTGACCGACCTTGAAGTTGTCGAAGGAGGCGTAGTAGCTGACGTTGTCGGTGTCGCGGATCAGTCGGTCGTAGGCGATGACGGGGATGTCGGCGTCTGCGGCGTCCTGGAGCACGCTGGTGAGCGTGGTGCCGTCGATGGAGGCCACGATCAGGGCCTTTGCACCCTTGGTGATCATGTTCTCGATCTGGGAGACCTGGGTGGGGATGTCGTCTTCTGCGTACTGCAGGTCGACCTTGAAGCCCTTGGCTTCGAGCTGTTCCTTGACGGCGTTGCCGTCGTTGATCCAGCGCTCAGAGGACTTCGTGGGCATCGCGACGCCCACGAGACCGCCGTCGCCGGCGCCCGCGTCAGAGCCGGAGCCTCCGCCTGAACAGGCTGCGAGGGATACGACCATGGCTCCAGTCGCCAGGACGCCGAGGAGTGATTTGAACTTCACTGGGTGTTTCCTTTCGTGTTGTCAATCGACATTGATGTCAATACGTAAAAAGCTGATGGTGCTGTGTGTTGGTGATGCAGTGGTGTTACAGGCCTTGCGCGAGGCGGTAGTAGGCCTGGTTCCAGCGCACCTCGCGGGTGAAGTCCCGCAGGGTGGTGGTTTTATCGATCACGAGGAGCTCGGTGCGGGCTATCTCGGAGAAATCGTGGAACACCTCGATGCCGACGGCTGTCGACATGACGGTGTGGTGGGCGGCGCCGGCGGTGAGCCAGGCTGCGGCGGAGGTCGCGAAGTCGGGTTCGGCGACCAGACGGCGCGGCCCACGGGGAGCTTGGGTAGGGCTTCGGTGGGTTCGACGACCTCGACGACGTTGGCGACGAGGCGGAACCTGTCGCGCATGTCGCTCATCGCGACGACCACGGCGGGGCCGGGGTCGGCGTTGAAGACCAGGCGCACCGGGTCTTCGCGGCCACCGATGCCCAACGGGTGGATCTCCAGGGTCGGCTTGGTGGTGGACAGGGCGGGGTTGACCTCGAGCATGTGGGCGCCGAGGATGAGCTCGGCTCCCGGGGTGAGGTCGTAGGTGTAGTCCTCCATCAGGCTCGCCCCGCCGGGCAGGCCCGCGCCCATGACGCTGGCCACGCGCACGAGGATCGCGGTCTTCCAGTCGCCCTCGGCGCCGAAGCCGTAGCCCTGCTCCATGAGGCGCTGCACGGCCAGGCCGGGCAGCTGCTTGAGCGCACCCAGGTCTTCAAAGCTCGTGGTGAAGGCGCTGAACCCGCCCGCTTCCAGGAACGACTTCAAGCCCAGTTCGATCGCGGCGCCGTAACGCAGCGACTCGTGCCGGTCCCCGCCCTTCCGAAGCTCCGGGACCACGTCGTAGAGGGTCTCGTACTCGGCCACGAGAGCGTCGATGTCGGCATCCGAGGCGGCGTGCACGGCGTCGGCGAGTTCGTTGACCGACCAGGTGTTCACCTGCACGCCGAACCGCAGTTCGGCTTCGGTCTTGTCGCCCTCGGTGACGGCGACGTAACGCATGTTGTCGCCGAACCGGGCCAGCTTCATGCTCCGTGATGCCGCCCACCCGGCCGCAGCGCGGGTCCAGGTGCCGATCGACGCGGTCACGGCCGGGTTCGACACGTGGCCCACGACGGTCTTCCGCGACACACCGAGACGGGTTTGGATGTAGCCGAATTCCCGGTCGCCGTGCGCGGCTTGGTTCAGGTTCATGAAGTCGAAGTCGATCTCGCTCCAGGGCAGTTCCACGTTGGCCTGCGTGTGCAGGTGCAGCAGGGGCTTGCGGAGCGCGTCGAGACCACCGATCCACATCTTCGCCGGCGAGAACGTGTGCATCCACGCGATCAACCCGATCACGTTGTCATCACTGTTGGCGTCCAGAGCGGCCCGGCGAATGGACTCGGCGTCCTTCAGCACCGGCTTCCACACCACCGTGACCGGCACAGCGCTCGACGCGTTCAACGCGTCCGAGATCGCCTTCGACTGCTCGGCGACCTGCCGCAGGGTTTCTTCGCCGTAGAGGTTCTGGCTCCCGTGAGAAACCACACCTCATAGGAATCCAGGGTCGTGGCCAAGGCGGTGGGGGTGGAGAGTGACATTACTTGAGTGCTCCTTGCGGTGCTTGTCCGTAGACGTTCTGATAACGGTTGAAAAGAGAATCGATCGCGGCCTGCGGGATCGGGATGAGGTCCCCGCCCTGACGGGCCAGATGCACCGTACGGGCGACGTCCTCGACCATTACAGCGGCCTTGACCGCATCGCGGGCATCCTTGCCGATCGTGAACGGGCCATGGTTCTGCATCAACACCGCACGCGAGCGGTGCCCGGCGAGGGCCTCGACGATGCCCTGCCCAATGGTGTCGTCACCGATGATCGCGAACCGACCCACCGGAATGGGACCGCCGAACTCATCAGCCATCGCCGTGATCACACACGGGATCTCCTCACCCCGAGCCGCCCACGCCGTCGCATAGGTCGAATGCGTGTGCACCACACCACCGACCTCGGGCATGTTCCGATACACGTACGCGTGCGCGGCCGTGTCACTGGACGGCGACCGGTCCGAACCCGGCGTCTCCGGAACGACAACGCCATCCAGATCACACAGGATCATGTTCTCCGGCGCCAAATCCGCGTAATCCACCCCGCTGGGCTTGATCACGAACAGGTCAGCACCCGGCACCCGACCCGACACATTCCCGCCAGTCCACACGACCAAGCCATTCGCGGTCAGCTCCCCGTGCAACCGAGCGATATCCGCCCGCACCCGGGCAATCGCCACCTCAATCTGCGGTCCAAAAGTGCTCATGCGAACACCGACTCGATGTCGACGGCGATGGACCGGTCCGAAGAAGGTTCGTGGTCGATTCCGGTGACGTAAGACTCGTCTGCAGCGGCTGCCGGTGCGGCGTGCTGAGCGGTGGACGTGCTCACAGAATCGACTCCCTTGTCTGAGGTGGTGCTGGTGATGCGAATGTGACACCAAATGTGAACGGTCACATTGCTGACCTCATGTTAGCCGCATCTGGGAATCATCTGTCAAGTTCGGTTGGTCACTTTTGCGTAACGCCCGGTCCCGGGGTCCCGAATCGGGGTCGCGGCCGCTGAGTCGCCGGCCGGTCAGAAAGCGGGCGGGCCTGTGGACGCGCGCACGATGAGCTCCGGGATGATGGCGCTGCGCTGCTCTGCGGGCCCGTCCGTGATGTCGTCGAGCAGCAGGGCCATACAGCGCCGGCCGAGCTCGGAGAAGTCCTGGCGAACGGTGGTGAGCGGCGGCCAGAAGTGTGCCGCTTCCGGAATATCATCAAAACCGATCACGCTGACGTCGCCCGGGATATCGAGCCCGGCGTCGCGGATGGCGTGCATGAGGCCGAGCGCCATCTGGTCGTTCGAGGAGAAGATGGCCGTGAAATCGCGCACCCGCAGGAGTTCCCGGCCGGCGTAGTAACCGAAGTCTGCCGTCCAGTCGCCCAGGATCGGTGCCGTTGTCGGCACGTCCATTGCTCCCATCTCGTCCAGGAAACCGCGCATGCGCGCCTCCGCCTCGATCCAGTCCTGCGGGCCGGCGAGGTGGTAGATGTTGCGGTGCCCGAGGTCGATGAGGTGCCGGGTGGCCAAGCGGGCACCGTAGATCTGGTCGACGGAGAGTCCGTGGTCGTTCAGCCGCCCGGTGGACTGCAGGGTGACGTAGGGCACCGCGATCGAGAGTTGCTCGAGCACGTCGAAGACCCGCATCTGCGGGGCGATCACGACGATCCCCTCCACGGACTGCAGCATCAGGTGGTCGAGGGCCGCCTCGATCGACTCTGGATCGACCGAGGTGAGGTTGGCCGTGTTCACGTAGTACCCGGCGTCCCTGGCAGCATCCTGGATGGCCGCGATACTGCTGGCCGGTCCGTACTGCGAGCTGGACGCCGACAGAACACCGATCGTTCGCGAGGTGCCACGGGAGAGCGCCCGAGCGGCACGGTTGGGTCGGTATTGCAGATCCTCCATGACCTGCTGCACCCGGGCCTTGGTGGAATCGCGGATGCTCGGATGGTTGTTCAGCACTCGCGAGACCGTTTGGTGCGAGACACCGGCAAGGCGCGCGACATCCCGGATGCTGGGTGCGCGACTCTTGGGCAATTCAGCTGACACGGGACAGGCCTCGTTCGAATGTGCACGGTCACAAATGTGAACGCACCCCAATTATGCACGGGTCGGACCCGCACGGCAGCCACGATGTGACAGTCACATGAGGGGTGGCACGGCAAATGTGACAGTCACAATTGCAAACTGGCCCGTCGGAGGCGGTCTACGCGCTCGCGCGCACCACCAGGTCGGTGGGCAGGACGATGGCCGCCGGTCGCTCTCCGTCGATGACGCGGAGCAGCAGACGCACCATCTCCTCGCTGATCCGTTCGAACGGCTGGTGCATCGTGGTGAGGGCGGGCGTGGTCATGGTGGCGATCGGGGCATCGTCGAACCCGCCGACGGCGACGTCCTCGGGCACTCGCCGGCCCTGGGCGAGAAGCACGTCGATGGCGCCGGCGGCCATCACGTCGTTGGCGGCGAAGACCGCGTCCAGGTCGGGGTTGCGCAGCAAGAGCTCGGTCATGGCCAGCGCCCCGCTGGCCCGACTGTAGTCGCCGCGCGCCACCAGCGAGGCGTCGAAGGCGTCGCCGAGTTCATCGACGTAGGCGTCGTACCGACGTATGCCGCCCGAGGTATCTTCAGGGCCGGCGATCGTGGCGATCCGCGTGCGTCCGAGGCCGGCGAGGTAACGCACCATTTCGCCAGCACCGTCGTAGTCGTCGGCGGCCACGTAACCCATCTTCTTTTCGAAACCCAACGGCACGCCACACGCGATCGCCGGAACACCGGCGGCAATGATCTCGGAGATCAGGCCGCGACGACTGCTGTGCGAAGAGACCAGCAGCACCCCGTCGACATGGCCCGCCGTGATGAACTCGGTGGCGCGGCGCTGTTCGTCTTCGTTGCCCGCCATGATCAGCACCAGCGAAATATCGTGGGCAGACAGGGCCTTGGAGGCGCCCCGCATCAGGACGGCGAAGTTGGGGTCTTCGAACAGGCGCTCGTGGGCTTCGGTGAGGAGGAACGCCACGGAGTTGGCGCGGCTCGTGGCGAGGCTCCGGGCGTGCGGGTTGACCCGGTAGCCGGTCTTCTTGATCGCGGCGTTGACCGAGGCGAGGGAATCCGGGCTCACCCAGTGACCGCCGTTGAGCACCCGGGACACCGTGCCGCGGGACACGCCGGCGGCCGCGGCCACATCGTCGATGGTCGGGCGGCGCTTCGCGGGGGGCGGGGTCACGTGTGAATCCTAGCGATCGTCAGGCCTTGACCGCGCCGGCGGCAAGATCCACCTTCCAGTAGCGCTGCAAGACCAGGAACAGAATGATGAGCGGGATGATGGACAGCAGCGCTCCGGTGATCACCAGGGTGTACATCGACGGCGCAGAGGCGCCCTGGTTGAGCAGGCCACTGAGGCCGACGGTGACCGGGAACAGCTTGTCGTCGCCGAGCATGATGTACGGCAGCATGAAGTTGTTCCACACGGCCACGAACTGGAACAGGAAGATCGTCACCAGACCCGGGCCCATCATCGGCAGGGCGATGCGGTTGAAGATGTACAGCTCACCGGCCCCCTCGGTTCTGGAGGCTTCGATGACCTCGGTCGGCACCGAGGCCGCCGCATAGATCCGGGCCAGGTAGATGCCGTAAGGGCTGATGATCTGGGGCAGCAGCACCGACCACATGGTGTTGGTCAGCCCCACTTCGGCGAGCAGGAAGTACTGCGGGATCGCCAGGATCACACCCGGCACGAGCACACCCATCAGCAGGATCGAGAAGACCACCTTCTTGCCGGGGAACTCGAACTTGGCCAGGACGTAACCGGAGATCGCCGAGATCCAGGTGGACGCCAGTGCGCCGACGCCGGCGTAGATGGCCGTGTTGAGCACCCACCGCCAGAACAAGCCGTTGCGGTACTGGCTGAGCTCCACGATGTTGTCCCACAGGTGGCTGCTGGGCATCAGGGTGAAGGTGGAGAACAGCTCGGAGCTGTCCTTGCTCGATGCCATCAGCACCCAGAAAACCGGGAACAGGCAGTAGATCGCGCCGATGATGAGGATGCCGGTGGAGACCGGGCTGGCCTTCTGCCGGAAGGTGCGCGCCGAGTCACGTTGGGCTTTGCGCTCTGCACGGTCGGGCCGGACGAGGGTGGATGAGGTGGTCATGGTCAGTCCTCCTGGCCGAAGGCACGCTTCTGCACGACGCGCAGGAACAGGAACGAGAAGGCGAAGGTCACCAGGGCGATGACGATCGAGGTGGCGGCGGCGGAGTAGATGTCGTCGCGGGTGAAAGCATCCCGGTAGACCAACATCAGCGGCGACCAACTTGTGGAGAGGGAGTTGGTGAGCGGGCGGAGCGTGGTGGGCTCGGCGAAGACCTGCAGCGTGGCGACCATGGAGAACAGCGCGGTCATCACGATGGCCGGGGCGATGATCGGGATCTTGATGCGCAGCGCGATCTGGATCTCGCTCGCGCCATCCAGCTTGGCCGCCTCGTAGATGTCGGAGGGCACCGACTTGAGCGAGGTGTACATGACGATCATGTTGAAGCCCACACCGCCCCAGAGTGCGATGTTGGCGATAGCGAAGGTCACGCCGCCGGCGGAGAGCAGGGACGGCACGTCCCAGCCCAGCTTGTCGAACACGAAGTAGAACGGGCTCACCGCGGGCAGATAGAGGAAGCCCCAGAGCAGCGAGCTGATCACGGCGGGGACGGCGTAGGGAAGGAAAATGGCGGTGCGGGAGAAGCCGGCCGCGCGGGTGCGGCGCGAGTCCAGCAGCAGTGCGAAGAGCAATGCCAGACCCAGCATCAGCGGGATCAGGATGAAGCCGTAGAGCAGCACCCGGCCGACGCTGGCCCCGAACTCCGTGTTCGTGAGCGTGGTCACATAGTTGTCGATCCCGGCGAAGACCGCGGTGCGCGCACCGGAGCCGAGCCCGAGCCCCGAGACCTTGGTCTTCTGGAAGCTCAGGAACAGGGTGTAGACGATGGGCGCGGCCATGAAGGCCACGAACAGGA
This sequence comes from Cryobacterium sp. PAMC25264, assembly GCF_019443325.1. Lineage (NCBI taxonomy): Bacteria > Bacillati > Actinomycetota > Actinomycetes > Micrococcales > Microbacteriaceae > Cryobacterium > Cryobacterium sp. PAMC25264. The sequence continues at coordinate 3,912,853 of NZ_CP080383.1, read as the reverse complement.
TGATACCGGGGGCGAGCATCGCGTACGGCACGAGCACTCGGGATCGGAAGGTGCCTCGGCCTCGACGCACCGGGGGCGTGCTGGTCCTGGCGGCCGCGGGGGCCTCTGTCACTGACACGAGTTGTCCTCAATCGTGGGGTCGTGGATGGGGGGGGTCCGGGTCCGCCGACGATCGTCGGCGGACCCGGGGATACGGGGCTATGTGCCCTGCTATTTGACGGTGAAGCCGCTCTTCTTCATGTCGTCGGTCGTGATCTTCTGCATCGCGGCGACGGCATCCAGGAATGCGCTCTGGGTCTTGGCGTCGGCCGCCTTCGCGAACTCGTCGTTGTAGGCGCTGTAGGCCACGTTCACGTTGGGCCCGTAGGTGAACGGGCTCACGGTGGCGGCCACGTCGGCGGCGACGTCGTAGAAGTCAGGCTGGTTGGAGAAGAACTCCGGAGGCGCGGTCAGGGCCGCCTTGGCCTGGGCGGCGTCGGCCGGGTAGATGCCCGAGGTCGTGACGAGTGCCTGAACGGCCTCCGCGTCGGTGTTCAACCAAGTCGCGAACTTCGTGGCCGCCTCCTGGTGCGTGGACTGCGTGGTGACTGCCGTGGACGAGCCACCCCAGTTGCCGGTGGCGGGTGCGTCGGCGTCCCACTGTGGCATGGGGGCCGCCTTCCAGAGCCCGGCCGTGTCGGCCGCGTTGCCGCCGAGCACGCCGGGGGCCCAGACTGCGCTCAGCCAGCCGACCTGGTTGCCGTTGTTGAGCCCGGCGTTCCACTCCGGCGTGTACATCGGCTTGTTGTCGATGGCGCCCTCTTCGACGAGGCCGCCCCAATATCCGGCCACGGTTTCGGTCGGCGTCTTGTCGATGTCGACGCTCCAGGACTCGCCGTCGATACCCCACCAGGAGGCACCCGCCTGCTGGGCCATGCCGGTGAACCAGCCGGCGTCGTTGGACGAGAAGGTTCCGAGGTACGTGGCGGGGTCGGCGGCGTGCACGGCGCGCGCGACCTCGGCGTACTCGTCCCAGGTGGTCGGAACGCTCAGGCCGAGCTGTTCGAAGATGTCGGCGCGGTAGAAGAACATCATGGGGCCGCTGTCCTGCGGGATCGCGTAGATGGCGTCAGAGCCCAGTGTGACGGAGTCCCACACGCCGTCGGCGAAGGAGTCTTCAATGTCGCCGGCGCCGTACTCGCTCAGGTCCGCAAGCGCATCGGAGGACACCAGGGTGGGGATCTTCTGGTATTCCGCCTGGATCAGGTCGGGTGCACCGCTGCCGGCCTTGATGGCCGTGAGCAGTTTGGTGATCGCGGGGTCGCCGCCATCCTGCTTCTGCACGGTCACCTGGATGTCGGGGTTGTCTTCGTTCCAGATGTCCACGACCTGCTCCAGGTTCGGCGCCCACGCCCAGTAGTTGAGTTCAACCGGCCCGTCGTCACCGCCACCCGTGTTCGCCGAACAACCTGACATGAGCAGCGTTGCCGCTGTGGCCATGGCCACGGCCCCGACCCGAATTGACGTGCGCATTCGTCCTCCTTGATGAAAGCTGGTGCTGTGAGTGGCGCCCGGGAATATCGCCGGTGATTTTCGCCAGCGGCTGGGAGCGGTACTAGTAATTCACACAATTCCAGCGTTGTCAACGTGGGAATGTCATCTGGTCTTAGCGCATTTGCTGTGCTAGAACTGGGAGCGCACACAGTAGAAGGAGCCCCAGGCCCATGCCGATCGATACCCCCACCCCCGTCAGCTCCCCCGCCATGCAGCGCCTGCTGCACGGTGCGACCGGCATCCGCTACGGCGGCGACTACAACCCGGAACAGTGGCCACGGGCCACCTGGCTCGAGGACATCGAGCTGATGAAGGAGGCGGGCATCAACCTGGTCAGCGTCGCCATCTTCGCCTGGGGCATCCTGGAACCGCGCGAGGGCGAGTACAACTTCACCCAGCTCGATGACATCATCGACCTGCTGCACGAGGCCGGTATCGACGTTGATCTGGCGACCCCCACAGCCGCACCGCCGGCCTGGTTCTGGAAGAAGTATCCGGATTCACGTCCGGTCACCCGGGACGGCATCACCCTGGGCAACGGCTCCCGGGGTATGGTCAGCCCGTCCAGCCCCGACTACCGCCGCGCCGCCGCGGCCATCACGGAGCAGCTGGCCCGACGGTATGCGAACCACCCCGCGCTCGTGCTCTGGCACGTACACAACGAATACGGCGCACCGATCAGTGACTCCTACGACGAGCACTCCGTCTTGGCCTTCCGGGCCTGGCTGCAGGCCCGTTACGGCACCCTCGAGGTGCTCAACGAGAAGTGGGGCACCACCTTCTGGGGCCAGGTCTACGGTGAATGGGACGAGATCGATGCGCCCCGCCAGTCCGCGTCGGTGAGCAACCAGGCCCAGCGACTGGACTTCCACCGCTTCACCTCGGATGCGCTGCTCGAGTGCTACATCAACGAGCGCGACGTCATCCGCCGCTTCACCCCGGACATCCCCGTGACCACGAACTTCATGGCCACCAACTGCCTCTCCGCCGACTACTGGAAGTGGAGCAGGGAGGTGGACGTCGTCGCCAACGACCACTACCTGGTCGCCGAGCGTGCCGACAACCACATCCTGCTGGCGATGGATGCCGACCTGACCCGGTCGCTGGCCGGCGGGGCGCCCTGGATCCTGATGGAGCACTCCACCGGGGCCGTCAACTGGCAGCCGCGCAACATCGCCAAGCGCGCAGGCGAGCTGGCCCGCAATTCACTGTCACACCTCGCCAGAGGCGCCGACGGGATCCTGTTCTTTCAGTTCCGAGCCTCCCGCTTCGGGGTCGAGAAGTTCCACTCGGCGATGCTGCCGCACGCCGGCGCCGACACCCGGATCTGGCGCGAGGTGGTCGCCCTCGGGCAGTCGCTGGGAGCGCTGGCCGATGTGCGCTCGTCCCGCGTGCACGCGCGGGTGGCGCTGATCTGGGACACCGAGTCCTTCTGGGCCCAGGACTTCGAGTGGCGACCGAGTGTGGAATTGGGCCACCGTGAACGCATCGAAGCGTTCTACAGCGCGCTCTGGAAGCGCAATGTCACGGTTGACTTCGTGCACCCCGCCGCGGACCTCGACTCGTACGCGCTCGTGATTGCGCCGAGCCTCTACCTCGCCGGGCCGGCCGCGTCGGAGAACATCACCGGCTACGTTCGCGGCGGCGGGACCCTCCTGGTGTCGTACTTCTCCGGCATCGTCGACGAGAACGACACCGTCTACGCCGGCGCCGCCCCCGGAGCCCTCCGCGAGGTCCTCGGCCTCACCATCCCGGAATTCCTGCCCTTACACGAGACGGAGACTGTCACGCTGAGCGATTCACGCACCGGCACGGCCTGGACCGACGACATCGTCGTCTCCAGCGCCGAGGTGCTGGCCCGCTACGTGGACGGCCCTGCCTCCGGCGGCCCGGCGATCACCCGCAACAGCTTCGGTGCGGGTGCGGCCTGGTACGTGTCGACGAAGCTCGACGGTGCCGACCTCGACTCCCTGCTGCTCGACGTACTCAACAGCGCCGGTATCGAGGCGGCCCGCGGCGTCGACGGTGTGGAGTCGATCACCCGGTCGTCGGCAACCGACGATTTCAGGTTCCTGATCAACCACACGGATGCCGACCAGGCCATCGAGGCCGCCGGCACCGAGCTGATCACAAACACGCAGGTCCTCGGTACCGTGCTGGTGCCGGCCGGACTCACCCGGGTGGTGCGCAGCCCTCGGTAGGTGCGGGCGCCGATCCCATTCCTAACTGTTACCCGAACGGTCAAATGCACCCGGCGTGCCGGGTGCATTTGACCGACGCGGCTGCAGTTGGGCCGCGATGTAGGGCCGGTCAGCTGGCAGGCAGAGCCTGCGCGAGGTCGGCCAGCAGGTCGTCGAGGTCCTCGATGCCGACGGACAGCCGCACGATGTTGGTCGCCACCTCAAGTTCGGTACCGCGCACCGAGGCGTGGGTCATCTCGGACGGGTAGTTGACCAGGGATTCGACGCCGCCGAGGGATTCGGCCAGCTGGAAGAGGTGCATCGACTCGGCGAAGAGCCGGGCCGCCTGCTCGCCTCCGCGGAACGCCAGCGAGAGCATCCCGCCGAAGGCGCTCATCTGCGACGCGGCGAGCTCGTGGCCGGGGTGGCTCTCCAGGCCCGGGTAGTAGACCTTCTCGATCGCGGGGTGCGTCTCCAGGTACCGGGCGATGGCCAGGGCGTTGCTGCTGTGCCGCTCCATCCGCACCGCGAGGGTTTTGATGCCGCGCACGGTGAGCCAGGCGTCCAGGGGCGCCGAGACGGGGCCGGCAGCGAACTGGATGAACTTGGTCTTCTCGGCGAGCTCGTCGTCGTTGATGACGAGGCCGCCGCCGATCACGTCGGAGTGACCGCCGAGGTACTTGGTGGTGGAGTGCACGACCACGTCGGCGCCGAATGCGAGCGGCTGCTGAAGGGCGGGCGAGGCGAAGGTGTTGTCGACGACAACGACCACACCGTGGCGGTGGCCGACCTCGACCAGGCCGGCGATGTCACTGATCTTCATGAGCGGGTTGCTGGGCGTCTCCACCCAGAGGATCTTGGTCTCGCCGGGGATGATGGCGGCCTCGACGGCGGCGAGGTCGCTCATCTCCACCGTGGTGTTGCGCACACCCCAGGCGCCGTGCACCCGGTTGATCAGCCGGTGGGTGCCGCCGTAGACGTCGTTGCCGAGCACCACGTGGTCGCCGGGCACGAGCACGGCGCGCAGCAGGCTGTCTTCGGCGGCGAGGCCGCTGGCGAACGAGAGGCCGTGCTTGCCGCCCTCGAGCGCCGCGAGCATGGTCTCGAGCGAGGTGCGGGTGGGGTTGCCGCCGCGGCTGTACTCGTAGCCGCCGCGGAGGCCCCCGATGCCGTCCTGCACGTAGGTGGAGGTCTGGTAGATCGGCGGGATGACGGCTCCGGTGGTGGGGTCGAATTCCTGGCCGGCGTGGATGGCGATGGTGCTGAACTTCTGGTTCACGGAGTGGCTCATGGTGGGTCTCTTTTCGAAGAAAGTCGGATGTCTACGCTCGGCTGGCGGGACGGACCCGCACGAAGCTAGACGCTGAGGTAGGTCAGGAGGTCGTGCCGGGTGATGACACCGAGCGGCTTGCCGCCGTCGGTGACGAGGAGGGCGTCGTGTTCGGCGAACGCGGCCCGGGCCGACCCCACCGGTTCGTTCACACCGATCAACGGCAAGGCGTCACCCACGATCGAGCCCACCTTGTCGGTGAGCTGCGACTCCCCGGAGAAGACCCGGGCCATCAGGCTGCGTTCGTCGACGGAGCCGACGACCTCGCCCATCACGACAGGCGGCTTGGCCGCGAGGACAAGCACCTGGGACACACTCGAGGAGGTCATGGTCTCGATCGCGTCGCGCACGGTGTCGTTCGGGTGCACGTACACGAACGCCGGCAGGGTGCCGGTCTTCGAGCGCAGCAGGTCGGCCACGGTGTGACCGGCGGGAGCGTTGGAGAAGCCGTAGCTGCGCATCCAGCCGTCGTTGAAGATCTTGCCCAGGTAGCCGCGGCCGCCGTCGGGCAGCAGCACGACCACAACGGCATCGGCGGGGAGGTCCTTCGCCGCGCGGAGCGCCGCGACGACGGCCATGCCGCTGGAGCCACCGACCAGGATGCCCTCTTCGAGGGCGAGCCGGCGGGTCATCGCGAAGGAGTCGGCATCCGAGACCGCGATGATCTCGTGCGGAACGGCCGGGTCGTATGCGCCCGGCCAGAAGTCCTCGCCAACACCTTCGACCAGGTAGGGCCGGCCGCTGCCGCCGGAGTACACCGAGCCCTCCGGGTCGGCGCCGATGATGCGCACGGTGTCGTCCGACACCTCACGAAGGTACCGTCCGGTGCCGGTGATGGTGCCACCGGTGCCCACGCCGGCAACGAAGTGGGTGACGGTACCGTCGGTGTCGCGCCAGATCTCGGGTCCGGTGGACTCGTAGTGGCTGAGCGGACCGTTCGGGTTGGAGTACTGGTTGGGCTTGAAGGCGCCCGGGGTCTCGCGGGCGAGCCGGTCGGAGACGCTGTAGTAGGACTCCGGGTCGTCCGGCGCCACGGATGTCGGGGTCACGACGATCTCGGCGCCGTACGCGGTGAGCACATTGCGCTTGTCCTCGCCCACCTTGTCGGGCAGCACGAAGATGCACTTGTACCCGCGCTGCTGAGCCACCAGGGCCAGGCCGACCCCGGTGTTACCGGAGGTGGGCTCCACGATGGTGCCACCGGGCAACAGGTGCCCGTCACGCTCGGCGGCGTCGATGATGCGGGTGGCGATGCGGTCCTTCGCAGACCCGCCGGGGTTCAGGTATTCGAGTTTGACGAGCACGGTGGCGGAGATGCCCGTCGTGACCTTGTGCAGCTTGACCAGGGGCGTGTTGCCGATGAGGTCGAGGATGGTGTCAGCGATTTTCATGAAGGGATCCTTCGAACGTGAGTGACGTGGCGCGGAGCGATGCCGGCGTGGCCGCTGGCCTGGTGGCGGTCTGAAACCGGTGAATACGGGTGTGCGAGTCGGCTAGCGAAAGCAGCAACAGGGACACGACGTCAGGATGATCACGGTTTCACTCTAGTCGCCGCCCGGGAGTCCCGACCAGACTGTGAACCAACTGTGAGATGCCCTACTCGGGAAGCGCGGGCGGCGGTCCATACGTTCGAATGAGAGAACAGCAACCGAAAGAGGCCCTCGTGACCCCTGCCCCGCCCAACGGCTCCTCAGCCGGATCATCCACCCCCAAGCCCGGCGTCAAGGCTCAGCGCGCGGCGCAACGGTCCGCCAAGCTCGAGCAGTACCACCGCGAGCAGAAGCGCACTGCTCGCAACCGGCGCATCGGCCTGATCGCGGGCATCACGGCCGTGGTCGCCGTGGTGGGCCTGGTCATCACGTCCGTGGTCCTCACCCCCAAGAGCGCCAGCTACACCGCCGGCGGTGGCACGGGCGCCGAGATCGAGGGCGTGCAGACGTTCCAGAACACGGCCGCCCACGTGCAGACCGCCGTGACCTACCCGCAGACCCCGCCCGCCGGCGGCGAACACAACCCGGCCTGGCTGAACTGCGGCGTGTACACCGAGCAGGTTCCGTCGGAGAACGCCGTGCACTCCCAGGAGCACGGGGCTCTGTGGATCACCTACGACTCCTCGCTCAGCGACGACGACCTGGCCACGCTGCGCGGCCTGCTGCCCTCCACCTATGTGATCCTGTCGCCGTTCGAGGGACTCGACTCCCCCATCGTGCTCAGCGGCTGGAACACACAGCTGGCGGTCGACTCGGTCGACGACGAGCGCATCCCGACCTTCATCCAGGAGTACTGGCAGAGCACCTCGGTTCCGGAGCCCGGTTCCCCGTGCACCGGCGGTATCGATGGCCCCGGCAAGGCGTAGCGTCGGCGCCAGGCGCGTCACCCTGATCATCGCCGCCGCGATCGCGGTCGCGATGGTCGCGCTGGTCGGCTACTCCGTGGGCCGTTTGAGCGCGATCGACAGCCCCGCTCCCACCGCGACGAGTGCCGAGGCCGGATTCGCCCGCGATATGCAGGTGCACCACCTGCAGGGGGCCGAGCTGGCCATGATCATCCGTGACCGCACCGCCGACGAGGAGGTGCGCCGGCTCGCCTACGACATCGCCCTCACCCAGTCCCAGCAGGCCGGCCAGCTCTACGGCTGGCTCACCGAGTGGAACCTCACCCAGGCCGGCCCCGAGCCGTCGATGACCTGGATGACCCGACCCGGCCGCTCCGACTCAGGCCACGGCCACACCGGCGGGGCGCACACCCCTGGGCAGCGGATGCCCGGACTGGCCACCGACGACCAGATCGCCGCCCTCACCGCGTCCACAGGTGCGAACGCCGAGCGGATGTTCCTCACCCTGATGATCGCGCACCACAGGGGCGCCGTCGACATGGCCGAGGCCGTGCAGGACCGCGCCAACAACCCGTCGATCCTCGGCTTCTCCAACTCGGTCATCGTCTCCCAGGAGTCCGAGATCAACCTCATGGAGTCCATGCTCGCCGCCCGCGAACTGTGACTTAAGCCCCACAAACCCGGGTTTTTCGGGGCTTAGCTCACAGTTCGGAAAGCCGTTCGGGGGCCTGCTCGGCGTAGAGCTCGGCGTAGGTGCCGCCGGCGGCGAGCAACTCCTGATGGGTGCCCGACTCGACCACCCGGCCCGCGTCAACCACGAAGATCACGTCGGCTGTCACGATGGTCGACAGGCGGTGCGCGATGGCGATGGTGGTGCGTCCGCGGGACGCGGTGTCCAGGGCGGCCTGCACGACGCGCTCCGAGATCGCGTCGAGGGCGCTCGTGGCCTCGTCAAGGATCAGCACTTCCGGGTCCTTGAGCAGCACCCGGGCGATCGCGACCCGCTGCTTCTCGCCGCCGGAGAGCCGGTAGCCGCGTTCGCCGACGACAGTGTCGTACCCGTCCGGGAACGACGCGATGGTGTCGTGGATATTCGCGGCCCGCGCCGCCGTCTCGAGTTCGGCATCCGTCGCGTCGGGTTTGGCATACCGCAGGTTCTCGGCGATGGTGGCGTGGAAGAGGTAGGTCTCCTGGCTGACGATGCCGATGTGGGAGACGAGGGATTCCTGCTCCAGGTCGCGCACGTCCACGCCGGAGAACAACACCCGGCCCCCGGTGGCCTCGTAGAACCGTGGGATCAGGTACGAGACCGTGGTCTTGCCCGCCCCGCTGGGCCCCACGAAGGCGGCGAACGCGCCGGGCTCGATCGTGAAGGAGACCGCATCAAGGGTCGGTCTCGATTCGGCGGACGCATCCGGGTACGCGAAGGTCACGGCGTCGAACTGCACCCGCCCGGTCACCGCGGGCACCGGCTTGGCGTCCGGGGCGTCACTGATGGCCGGGGTGAGGTCGAGGTACTGGAAGATGCGCGCGAAGAGCGCGCTGGAGGTCTGCAGGTCCAGGGCCACGCGCATGAGGCCGAGCAGGGGAAAGAGCAGCCGCGCCTGCACGGTGGTGAATGCCACGACGGTGCCCGCGGTGATGTCGGTGGCGCCGTTGGTGAGCAGTAACCCGGCCACCAGGTAGACGATGGCCGGGATGCTGGACAGGAAGATGCTGACCATGGCGAAGAACCACTGGCCGCTCATCTGCTGGCTGACCTGCAGCCGCACCTGATTGTCGTTCTCGTGCGAGTACCGCGCGATCTCGGCATTCTGCCGGGTGAAGCTCTTGGACAACAGGATGCCCGACACGCTCAGGGTCTCCTGCGTGATCGCGGTCATGTCGGAGAGCGACTCCTGCGTCTTCGACGCGATGCGGGCGCGCACCTGGCCGACCCGGCGCTGAGCGAACACCAGGATCGGCATCAGGATCACCGCGACGATCGCCAGCTGCCAGTTGAGCAGGAGCATGGCCACGAACGCCGCGATCACGGTGACGGCGTTGCCGAGCACGCTGGAAACCGTGTTGGTGAGCACGCCGGCCACCCCGCCGACGTCGTTCTGCAGCCTGGACTGGATCACGCCGGTCTTGGTGCGGGTGAAGAAGCTGAGCTCCATCGCCTGCAGGTGGCTGAACAGCCGCACCCGCAGCTCGCCCATCACCGAGTTACCCACCGTGGCGGTGAGCCAGGTCTGCCAGACCCCCAGCAGGGCCGTGGTCACGTACGCGGCGATCATGAGGACCACGAGCACGGTCAACCGCTGCAGGTCGGGTCCGCCGGATTCGGGGAAGAGGCCCTGGTCGAACGCCCGCTGGATTAGCAACGGCGGCAGCACCGACAGGCCGGCGGAGAGCAACACCAGGATCACCGTGACGGTGAGCTTGCGGCCGTGCGGCGCGAACAGGGCCCGGATGCGTCCAAACAGGTTCGGGATCACGGGCGCTTCGGCGTTCTCAGCCTTCTGTGCCTGCGGGTCGTCGCCGCTGACGCGAGTGCGGCGCCCCCGGAATTGTTCTGCGGGGCGTGCTCCCCCGCCGTGCATTCCGCTCATTGCTTCACTCTAAGTCAGCGGACCGACCCCGAAGACTCGGGGTCGGTCCGTCGCGGTGATGCCAGTGCCGGCATCAGCCACGTCTGGAAGGTGACTCAGAGCATAACCTCTGGCCTGGCCAGGGGTCTATCCCTTGGTCGAGCCCGCCAGCAGGCCGCGCACGAAGTAGCGCTGCAGGCTGAAGAACACGATCAGCGGCACCACGAGCGACACGAACGCCGCTGCCGTCAGCCTCTGCCAGTCCTGTCCTCTGGTACCGGTGAGCTCCGCCAGCCTCTGGGTGAGCGGCGCCACGTCTTGTGTGCCGCCGGAGAAGATCAGCGCTACGAGCAGGTCGTTCCAGACCCAGAGGAACTGGAAGATCGCGAAGGACGCCAGCGCCGGAACGGCCAGCGGCAGCACGATGCGGAAGAAGACCTGGCCGTGGGTGGCGCCATCCACTCGCGCCGCCTCGATGACCTCGCCGGGGATCTCGGAGATGAAGTTGTGCAGCAGGAAGATCGCCAGTGGCAGCGCGAAGATCGTGTGCGCGATCCAGACCGGCAGGTAGCCCTGCTCGGGGATCATCGGGATCAGGTCGTGCACCCAGGCTTGGCCGGGGCGCAGGAACTGGGTGAACATCTGCAGCAGCGGGATCAGGGCCAGCTGCAGCGGCACGATCTGCAGGGCGAAGATCAACACGAAGAGGGCGCCGCTCCACTTGAACTTGATCCAAGCGAAGGCGTACGCGGCCATCGCGGCGATCACGAGCGGGAACAGGGTGGCCGGGATCGCGATAGCCAGCGAGTTGACGAAGTAGGCACCCAGCTGCGGCGACGACTGCGAGGTGCTGAACAGCACCTCCTTGTAGTTGTCCAGGGTGAAGCCGGGGTTTTGGAAGATCGTCCACCAACCGGTGGTGCTGATCAGCCCGGCCGGACGGAACGACGAGATGAACAGGCCGAAGGTGGGCAGGGTCCACAGCACGGCGATGACGAGGGCCACCACCGTTGCGGTGCGCGAGGTGAGCCGGCGCTTGACCCGCTCGGACTTGCCGACAACCTCGGCGGTCGTGTTCGCCTTCGACGTGGTGGCACCCGGGATGGGCAGGTCGACTACGTTGTCGCTCATCGGATCTCCCTCTGCTGACGCAGGATTCGTACGTTGTAGATGACGATCGGCAGCACCAGGAGGAACAACACGATCGCGAGCGCGGCGCCACGGCCCTGCTCGCCGGCCCGGAAGGCCTGGGTGTACATCTCGTTGGCAATGACGCTGGTGTTGAAGTTACCGGCGGTCATGGTGCGCACGATGTCGAACACCTTGAGGGTGGCGATCGAGATCGTGGTGATGACCACGACCAGCGAGCCACGGATGCCCGGCAGCGTCACGTTGGTGAACCGCTGCCAGGGGTTGGTGCCGTCGAGCTGAGCGGCCTCGATCTGCTCGGTGGGCACGCCCTTGATCGCGGCGGAGCAGATGACCATGGCGAAACCGGTCTGGATCCAGATCATCACGACGATCAACAGGAAGGTGTTGATGGGCGAGGTCTGCAACCACTGCACGGGTTCGGCGCCGAACCAGACCAGGATCTGGTTGAGCAGCCCGATCTGGGCGTTGCCGCCCGACTTGTAGTCGTAGACGAACCGCCAGATGATGCCGGCGCCCACGAAGGAGATGGCCATGGGCATGAACACCAGGGCCTTGAAGTACTTTTCACCGCGGGACTTGTCGATGAACATGGCGTACGCCAGGCCGATCGCGGTGGAGAGGATCGGAACCACGACGACCCAGATCACGGTGTTGCCCAGGGTGACCAGAGCGGCCGGCTGGGTGAACATCCAGACGAAGTTCTCGCCGCCGACCCAGTCTCCCTTGCTATTGCTGAAGGCCAGCAGCGACGTGCGGAAGGCCGGGTAAATCAGCCCCACCGCCAGCAGGATCAGGGCCGGAAGCAGAAAGAAGGCGAGTTGCCAGTAGTCGCGCCCACGTTTGGGCGCTTTGTCGATCAGAAAGAGGATGAGCCCGATGACGAGCGAGAAGGCGGCGAGAGCTGCCACCACCTGAATTATCTTGCCGAGTAGATCCGCGGTCGTCATTGGCCGGACCCTTCTATGGTGTCGAGGAAGAAGCTGCGAAGAGTGGGAGGTATGCGGGTGGGTCCGCCTCACGGCGGACCCACCCGGTCACGCTGGTGCTAGCTCTTCGGCCAGCTGGACTCGATGGTGTCGACAACCTTCTGGGTGTCGTCGCCACTGAGCCAGTTCACGATGCCCTTCCAGAAGGAGTCGGTGCCCACGGCACCCGGCATCAGGTCAGAGCCGTCGAAACGGAAGACCGTGTTCGGGTTCTGCAGGATCTCGACGCTCTGCTTCAGGATGTCGCTGGATGCGAGCGAGGCGTCCAGGCCGGTGTTGGCGCTGATGACGCCGCCCAGCTCGACGCGGTTGTTCGCCCAGGTGTCACTGGAGAGGTAGCTGAGCACTGCGGTGATCTCGTCGCTCTCGTTGAACGCGCTGACCAGCTCGCCACCACCGGTGACGGCCTGCTCTCCGCCGGCCTCGGCGGGCGGCAGCAGGAACGCGTAGACGTCGCCGTCGGGCGCGACCGTGACGGCGGAACCGTCGGCCTTCTTCCAGAAGCCCTCGTAGAACGAGGCCTGGTGGTGCAGGGCGCAGGTGCCGTCAAGGATCGGAAGGCCGGCGTCGCCGAACTCCGTGGAGATGATCGAGGACACGTCGCCGAGTCCGCCGTTGACGTACTCCGGGTTCTTCAGGATGTCGCCGACCGAGTTGAACGCGGTGACGATGGCTGGGTCGTTGAACGGGATCTCGTGCTTGACCCACTTGTCGTAGGTGTCCGCTCCGGCCTGGCGGAGGACGTAGTCCTCAACCCAGTCCGTTCCCGGCCAACCCGTAGCGTCACCCGATCCGACACCGGCACACCACGGCACTGTGCCGTCTGCGGCGATCTTGGCGGTGAGGGTCATCATCTCGTCGAGCGAGGTGGGGATTTCGTATCCCTTCTCCTTGAACATCGACGGCGAGTACCAGACGTAGCCCTTGACGCTGGCCATCAGCGGTGCGGCGTAGAAGGTGCCGTCGGACGCGGTGCCGTAGCCCTTCCAGTCCGTCGACCACCATTTGTCAACGTTGGCCTCGACGGCCTCGGGTGCGGGCTTGAGGAAGCCGGCGTCGGCGAGCTTGTTGAACAGGCCCGGCTGCGGGATGATCCCGATGTCCGGCGCGCTGCCACCCTCGGCGAGAACGGCGATCTGCGCCTCGAACTCCTTGGTGCCGGTGTAGTTCACGGTGATACCGGTGCAGGCCTGGAAGTCGGCCCAGGACTGCACGAGGCGGTCGGCCTCGACGTCCTGAATGGTTCCACCGATGCTGACCTCGGGGTTGCCCTCGAAGGTTCCGTAGTCGGTGTAGGCGGAGCAGTCGGTGTCGGCCGCGTCCTGTGCGGCGATGTCGCCGGTACAGCCGGTCAGGGCCAGTCCCATCACTGCAGCTGCAGCGACCGGGACGAAAAGCCGGCGATGCTGTTTCACGCTCATGCAAATCCTCCTCGTTGAGTGTTGCTTGTGGTCGCTCCGGCTTCTCCGAACCGACCGAATGTGTACTGCAGGTGCTCTGGGTGACACATCTGGAAACGGTTGCATAAGGAACCGGTTCCACACCACAAAGTACGGCACTGACTGCTTCGCCACAAGCCCAAAATGATTACGGATTGGCAAAGATCGCGCTCTCACGGTAAATCGCGCAGACGAGCATCACGCTCCGGTCCCGACTTTATGGAACCGGTTCCACTGGCAGGAGGGAACCGCTAGGGTGTGCACTAGCGTTTCCAAGGACGGAGGCTGAGATGAGCGCAATAGCCGATGTCGCGCGCCTCGCGGGAGTTGCCAAGGCCACGGCGTCCCGCGCCCTCAGCGGCCGGGGCTACGTCTCGGACGAAACCCGGCAGAAGGTCGTCGCCGCCGCGGCCCTCATCGGCTACGTCGCCTCCCCCAACGCCGCGAGCCTCGTCACCGGTCGTACGCAGAGCGTGGGGGTGATCATCCCGTTCATCAGCCGCTGGTTCTTCTCCGAGATCCTGGAGAGCCTCGAGCAGTCGCTGCTCGCCCAGGGCTACGACATGACGCTCTACAACCTGCCCACGCACTCCGTCGAGCGGGAACGGGTCTTCGATTTCTTCCTCGCCCGCAAGCGGTTCGACGGCGTCATCTCGGTGGGCGTCGAGCTCAGTGACGACGAGGTGACTCAGCTGCACCGCCTCGGCCGCCCGCTGGTGGGTATCGGCGGCGAGATCCCGGGCGTGCACACCATCGCCATCGACGATGTCGCCACCGCACGCCTGGCTACGGAACACCTGCTCAGCCTCGGGCATACCGACATCCGCCACGTCGGCGGCGACCAGATCGACCAGATGGACTTCGCCGTGCACACCAAGCGGCTGACCGGCTTCAATGCGGCCATGCGGGCCGCCGGCCACTCGACCGACGACGGATTCTCCGCCTGCGCTTTCACGGTTCCGGGCGGATACGAGGCGGGACTCGCCCTGTTCGGCGACCCGCGCCGCCGGCCGACGGCCGTGTTCGCCGCGAGCGACGAGATCGCCGTCGGGCTCATCATCGCCGCCAGGGAACTGGGAATCCAGATCCCCACCGAGCTCTCGGTGATCGGCATCGACGGGCACCCGTATGCCGAGATGTTCCGGCTCACCACTATCGAACAGCATCCGCGCAACCAGGCCCGGATGGCCGTCGACTGGCTGCTCAGCGCACTCGAACAGCCGTCGACCGTTGGCACGGCGCAGCTGACCCGGGTGCCGACGAACCTGGTGATGCGCTCCAGCACGAGCGCGCCGCGCTGACCGGATGCACGACCGCGTGCGCAGTGTCGCCGCCTCGGGTTAGCCTCGGGGGGATGATTCCCGACCACACCATCGAGCACGCGGATGCGCCAGAGCGCGACCGCCCCGCGGAAGCCGCGGCCACGCTGTACGCGCCCGCGCGCCCCGTGGACCTGGCCGCCACGATGGCCCCGCACTACCGTGGACGCGGTGACCCCACCTGCCGCACCGATGACGCCGGCATCTGGCGCACCCAGCGCACCCCGTCGGGCCCGGCGACCCTGCTGCTCCGGCAGGGTGGCGGTGGCGTCATCGATGCCAGGGCGTGGGGGCCGGGCGCGGAGTGGTGCATCGACCAGGTGCCGGCCCTACTCGGCGCAAAGGACGACTGGAGCGGCCTCGACCTCGGCGCGCATCCGGCCATCGCGGAGGTGCGCCGCCGGGCGCCCGGCGTGTGGCTGGGCAGCTCTGGGCTCGTGTTCGAGTCCCTCATCCCGGCGATCATCGAGCAGAAGGTCACGGTACTGGAGGCGCATCGAGCCTGGTACCGGCTCATCCGGCAGCACGGCGAACCTGCTCCGGGACCGGCCCCAACGGGCATGATGGTCTCGCCTGGACCCGAGCGCTGGCGGCTCGTGCCGTCGTGGGACTGGCACCGCGCCGGCGTCGACCCGAGGCGCTCGCGCACGGCCGTCACGGTCGCCGCCGTCGCGGCATCCCTCGACCGCCCGGTCGACGCCGTCACCGCCGGGCGCCGGCTGCAGTCCCTGCCGGGCGTCGGTCGGTGGACCGCCGCTGAAGTCACCCAGCGCTCGCACGGCGACCCGGATGCCGTGAGCGTGGGCGACTACCACCTCGCCGCCCAGGTGGGCTGGGCGCTCACCGGCTCCCCCGTTGACGACGATGGCATGCTCGAACTGCTCGAGCCCTTCCTCGGCCACCGGCAACGGGTGGTGCGGCTCATTCTCGGCAGCGGCTACAGGAAACCCCGCCACGGCCCCAAGATGACCATCCAGGACCACCGCCGGCACTGACGGTCGCGGCGTGGGAACGTGCTCGCAGCGCGGGACAGTGCTCGCGGCGCGGGACAGTGCTCGCGGCGCGGGAACGTGCTCGCAGCGTGGGAACGTGCTCGCAGCGTGGGAAAATGCTCGCGGCGTGGGTTATTCGGGCGAATAGCGCACGCTGCGAGCACTACCGCACGCCGCGAGCACTAACGCACGCTCCGACCACTACGCGCGTTTCGCCCCCGCCACGCCACGGCTGCTTCGTGGCGAGGAAGTGGCTCGCGGCGCAGGGAAGAGCTCGCGGCGCAGGAAAAGTGTCGCGGCGCAGGTGAAGCGGCCGCGTAACCTGCGCCACGAGGTCACACCTGCGCCACGAATGCACATCTTGGCCACCAGCACACCGGCTGTCGCCGGCGGCGGTCAGCTGTCGCCGGCGCCGATGGCCTCGGCCTCTTCGAGGGCATTCTCGACGCCGCCGTCGGCGCGGGCCAGGTGGTGCCGGCCCAGCACGATCACGAGCAGGGCCAGCAGAACGGATGCGCCCGCGGCGAAGAACGGTGTAGCCGAGGTGAACCCGTCGGCCAGCAGGGTGGCCGCAGGGGGTGCGATCGCGCCGCCGAGGAACCGGACCCCGGAGTACGCCGAGGACGCCACGCTGCGGGGCAGGTCGGTGGCCTCCATCACGCTCTCGGTCAGCACGGTGTTGAGCACACCGAGCAGCAGACCACCCACGATCACGCAGAGCACCAGGCCCACGGCCGAGCCGATCAGCAGTCCGGCCGCGACCAGGTCGAGGGCGAGCAGGGGCAGCACGAGCCAGAGCACCCGGCTGCGGCGCATCCGGCGAGTGAGCAGCGGGGCGACCCACACCGAGGTGATGGCGAGCGAGAGTCCCCAGCCGAAGAAGACCAGGCCGAGGCTGACGGCGCTGCCCAGGCCCAGCGGAACCAGGGCGAACGGCGTGTAGGCCAACAGCACGAAGAAGCCGATGTTGTAGAACAGGGCGGCGCCGGCGAGGATGCCCAGGCCAGGCCGGGCGAGCGCCCGGAACGAGGCGGACAGGCGAGTGGGCACGGGCCGCGGGCCTTCGGTCTTGAGCAGCACGACGATGGCGATGAAGCCGACGGCCATGAGGGTGGCACTGCCGAAGAACGGTCCGCGCCAGCTGATGCTGCCCAGCAGTCCGCCCAGCAGCGGGCCGATGGCGATGCCCAGGCCCAGCGCGGCCTCATAGAGGATGATCGCGGAGGAGGTGCCGCCGGCCGCGGCGCCCACAATGGTGGCCAACGCGGTGGAGATGAACAGGGCATTGCCCAGCCCCCAGCCGGCGCGGAAGCCGATGATCGACTCGACGTCCTGGGAGAGGCCGGCAGCGACGGCGAAGACCACGATCAGGGCCAGGCCGATCAACAGGGTGCGCTTGGCGCCGATGCGGCTGGAGATCCAGCTGGTGAAGAACATGGCCACACCCGTGATGAGCAAGTAGCTCGTGAAGAGCATCTCGGTCTCGGTCGGCGTCGCGGCAAGGTCGGCGGCGATGGCCGGCAGGATCGGGTCGACCAGGCCGATACCCATGAACGCGATCACGCAGGCGAAGGCGACAGCCCAGACCGCCTTGGGCTGGTGCAGGATGCTCGCACCAGCGGCGCCGCCGCTGGAACCGTGGCCGCCCGAGCCGATGGCCGAAGCGGCTCCGGTGAAGGCAGTCGAGGGGAAAGCGCCCGCGGCTGAAGCCGACGCACCGGATGCAGTCGAGGCCGGGGTGGAGACTGACGAACGGCGGCTCATCGGGCGACCTCCGACACCGTCGCAGCGAGGCGCCCAGGCGCCGCCTGGCGCTCGGTTGCCTCGACCCGATCGCGGAGAATGGCGACGGCCCGCTCGAGCGTGTCGACATCGGCTGCGGGAAGGTCGGCGAAGTAGGGCAGCAGGGCTGCGGCCAGCTCGGTGCGCCAGTTGAGCAGAGCAGCCTCGCCGTCCGGGGTGATCGCGATGAGGCTGACGCGCGCGTCGGCGGCGTCGCTGGTCCGCGCGATCCAGCCACGGGCCAGCAGGCCTCCCACGAGCTTGGTGACGGTGGGCTGCGAGACGCGGCTCAACTCGGCCAGTTCGCCGAGGCGGATGGGGCCGCTCGTGAGCAACACGCTGAGCGTGCGCCAGAGGGCGGGTGACTCGGTGCCGCGGGCGGCGCGGGCTGCGACCCGGGTGAGACGGTGGTTGACGGAGACCAGGTCCCCGAGGATGGCATGTAGATCAGCAGGCATCCGCCAACTATATACATAGCCAAGCTATATATCTAGCCCGCCTCCCCCGCGAACCGTGAGTAAAGCCCCGAAAACTCGCGATTTTTGGGGCTTTTCTCACAGTTCGCGGAAGGGGGAGGGGAACGGAAACGGGCGCCGCATCCGTGTGGATGCGACGCCCGTTTCGCGAGTGTGCGGCTATGCCGTTACGCCCGTTGTAACACCCCCTTGCGGGGCGTGATTACTTGAGGGTGACGGTAGCGCCAGCGGCCTCGAGGGAAGCCTTTGCCTTCTCGGCAGCTTCCTTCGCAACGCCCTCGAGGACGGCCTTCGGCGCGCCATCGACAACGGCCTTGGCCTCGCCGAGGCCCAGGCTGGTGAGCTCGCGCACAACCTTGATGACCTGGATCTTCTTGTCGCCAACGGCGTCGAGGATGACGTCGAACGCGCTCTGCTCTTCGACCTCTTCGGCAGCGGCGGCGGGGCCAGCGGCTCCGGCGACGGCGACGGGGGCAGCGGCGGTGACCTCGAAGGTCTCCTCGAATGCCTTGACGAACTCGGAGAGCTCGATGAGGGTGAGGCCCTTGAACTGCTCGAGCAGCTCTTCAGTGGAAAGCTTTGCCATGATTTTTCTCCTATTAGTTTCTAAAGTTACTCACCGCGGTACAGGCAGATGCCTAGTTCGCGGACTCCTGCTTTTCACGCAGCGCGTCGATGGTGCGAACAGCCTTCGACAGCGGTGCGTTGAACAGATATGCGGCTCCGAACAGCGAGGCCTTGAAGGCGCCGGCAAGCTTGCCGAGCAGAACTTCACGGGACTCGAGGTCGGCGAGCTTGCCTACCTCTGCGGCGGTCAGGGGGTTACCGTCGAAGTAACCACCCTTGACAACCAGGAGAGGGTTTGCCTTGGTAAAGGCACGCAGCTTCTTTGCGACGGCGACAGGGTCACCGTGCACGAAAGCGATTGCGGACGGGCCAACGAGCTCCTCGTCAAAAGACGTGATGCCGGCGTTGTTGGCCGCAATCTTGGTCAGCGTGTTCTTTACCACGGCGTACGTGGCGTCCTCACTGATGGACGTGCGCAGCTCCTTGAGCTTCGCAACAGTGAGACCGCGGTACTCGGTGAGCAGAACGGCGGTCGAGCTCTGGAACTTGTCCTGCAGCTCGGCGACCGTTGCTTCCTTGTTCGCCATGGCGCTCCTCTAAATATTCATGTGCCGGTAGCCCGGGGCGCAGACATGAAAAAAGCCCCAGCGCAAGCGCCGGAGCTGAGGCCAGTTGGACTGGCTAACTTCGAACACCTGCGCGGGCCGTTCACGTGAATGAACCTTCGATCGCTTTTCCATTTCTGGGCAGCGACAACCGGCGGTCTTTGGCTGTTCCCCACCCTACGGGATGCGCGGCGCCCGGCGCAAATCGAGGCGTCGGTCCGACAAATTGTTCAAACTAGTTGACAGAAGTCCACTATGTATTTATAGTTGACATCTGTCAATTAGATCTATGGAGATTCATGCCTCGCCGTTCACGCCCCACCCCCACACCGAAACGTGCCATCTCGGCCGACGGTTCGATGTCCAAGCGCCAGGTGCTGGAAGCACTTTCCGGTCTGCTCCTGGGCATGTTCGTCTCGATCCTGGCCGGAACCGTGGTCAGCACCTCGCTGCCGATCATCATCTCCGACCTCAAGGGCGACCAGTCCGCCTACACCTGGGTCATTACCGCCACCCTGCTGGCCACCACGGTTTCCACGCCCATCTGGGGCAAGTTCGCCGACCTCTTCAACCGCAAGCTGCTCATCCAGCTGGCCCTGGCCACGTTCGTGATCGGCTCGGCCCTGGCCGGCTTCTCGCAGGACACCGGCACGCTCATCGGCTTCCGCGTGCTGCAGGGCCTCGGCGCCGGTGGACTCGCCGCACTCAGCCAGATCATCATGGCCGATATCATCAGCCCGCGTGACCGTGGCAAGTACGCCGGCCTCTTCGGCGGCGTCATGGCCCTCGGCACCGTCGGCGGTCCGCTGCTCGGCGGCGTCGTGACGGATGCGTTCGGCTGGCGCTGGAACTTCTTCATCGCCCTGCCCATCGCCATCGTGGCGATCGTGCTGCTGCAGCGCACACTGCACCTCCCCGCCCGCGTCAAGCGCGTGGTGAAGATCGACTACCTGGGCGCTGCACTCATCGCCGGCGGCGTGTCGCTGCTGATGATCTGGGTCACCCTGGCCGGCAACGACTTCGAGTGGGCATCCGTCACCTCGTTCATCATGGTCGCCGCCGCCGCCCTGCTGCTCATCGCGGCCGTGATCGTGGAGTTCAAGGTACCCGAGCCCATCATCCCGCTCACCCTGTTCAAGAACCGCACCTTCACCCTGGCCACGATCGCCAGCATCTCGGTGGGTGTGTCGATGTTCGGCACCTCGGTGTTCCTCAGCCAGTACATGCAGCTGGCCCGTGGCGCCACGCCCACCCAGTCCGGCCTGCTGACCATCCCGATGATGGGTGGCCTGCTCATCGCCTCGACCCTGTTCGGCACCGTGATCAGCCGCACCGGTAAGTGGAAGGCCATCATGGTCTCCGGCGCCGTGCTCGTGGTCGCCGGCCTGCTGCTCCTCGGCACCCTGCAGTACGACACCAACCTGGTACTGGTGGGCATCTTCATGGCCATCCTCGGCGCGGGCCTGGGCATGCTCATGCAGAACCTCGTTCTCGTGGTGCAGAACTCGATCGAGGTGCAGAACCTCGGCGTGGCCACGAGCGCCGTCACGTTCTTCCGCAGCCTCGGCGGCACCGTGGGCGTCTCCGTGCTCGGATCGGTGCTGGGCACTCTCGTGTCTCAGCACATCAAGGACGGCATCGCGGACCTCGCCCCGGCCGACCAGGCCGTCGCCGTGCAGACGCTGGGCTCCGGCGCCATCCCCCACATCAGCGACCTGCCCGGTGCGATCCGCGTCGTGGTCGAGTCCGCCTACGGCTCGGGCGTCGGCACCGTGTTCCTGCTCGGTGTTCCGCTGGCCCTCATCACCCTCCTGATGGTGAGCCTGATGCCCAACGCCTCGCTCGGCACCCAGAATGCGATCTCGCTGGCCAAGGCCAAGGCCGAGATCGACTCGTCAGCACCGACCGCCGCCGGAGCGACCGGCACCGGAACGGACCGCACCGAAACGGACAGCGCCGCTGTCGAGAGCCTCGAAGACGCCGACCTGCGCGAGCTGGAAGACGCCGAAGACATCCTCATCGAGGTGGGCGCGGCATCCGCCGGCCTGACCCCGGTGGGCCTGGCCCACCCGACGGGCTCGATTCGCGTGCAGCCAGGCGCAGACGAGACGCTCGGACAGCACGGCACAGGTCGCTAGTGTGATGGTCATGATCGACCACCGCGAACTCCCCTCGGTCACCGGTGCCCCCGGCGACGCGGCCCCGCGGCCGACGTCGCCGAGGCGCTGGCCGCGGTGGAGGAGCAGATGATGGAGCTGGCGGCCTACGTGCGCGGCGCCATTCGCGAGGCGGCCACTCGCCTCGACCCGGCTCTGCAACCCTTCGGCCTCAAGATCCTGCGGCTGCTGCGGCGCTGCGGCCCCACGCACGCCAGCGCTCTGGCCGAGTCACTCGATGTGGACCGCAGCGTGATCAGCCGGCAGGCCCGCCTGCTGCAGGATCTCGGTCTGCTCGAGCTCACGGCCGACCCGGCCGACGGGCGCGCCAGGTTCCTCGCGGCCACCCCGCTCGCCATGCAGCGCATGAACGAGGTGCCCGACGGCGACAAGAGCTTTCTGCACGCCAGGCTGGCAGCCTGGCCGCAGGACGAGCTTCACGAGTTCGCCCGGCTCCTCGAGAAGCTGAATTCCTCCGACGGAGAGCTCCCCGTCGGAGCCTAGCCTCGGTCCAGGACCTTCCGGCATGATGGAGGAATGACCAGCGGCCGAGAGGGTGACACGCCGGGTTTCCGGGCCAGCCGTCAGAACGGTGACTACCCCCGGCCCCAGCTCGTGCGCCCACACTGGCACGAGCTGGCCGGCGCATGGGACTTCGCCTTCGACGACAGTGATTCTGGCGAGGCCGCCCGATGGTACGCCGAGTCGGGTTTCGCGCACACCATCCAGGTCCCCTTCCCGTTCGAATCGGCGGCCTCGGGCATCCACGACACCGGGTTCCACCCCGTGGTCTGGTACTCGCGCCGGTTCGGGGGTGCGGCGCTGCGTGCGGCCGGCCTCGACGCGTCGACGGGTGCCGGGCAGCGGGTGCACCTGCATTTCGGCGCCGTGGACTACCGGGCCAGGGTGTGGATCGACGGCCGGTTCGTCGGTGAACACCAGGGCGGGCAGACCCCGTTCTCGTTCGACATCACGGATGTGCTCCACCTCGCCGCTGCCGACCACACTGCACCAGAACACACCGTGGTCGTGCGCGCGGCCGACGATCCACTCGACGCCGCCCAACCGCGCGGCAAGCAGGACTGGCGGCTCGACCCGCACTCCATCTGGTACCACCGCACCAGCGGCATCTGGCAGCCCGTCTGGCTGGAGGTGACCGGCCGCACCAGCGTGATTGTGCTGCACTGGACACCGGACCTGGTGGCCGGCACCGTCACGGTGCGGGTCGACCTCAGCCGCCGCCCGCCGGCCGGCAGCAGGCTCAGTTATGCCCTGAGCTTCGAGGGCGAACCGGTGATGGAGGCCAGCCACACTGTTTCGGACAGCTCCTGCACCAGCATCCTCACCCTGCCCGCCCAAGGGAATGGCCAGGCCGCTCACGAGTTGTACTGGAGCCCGGAGGAGCCTCGGCTGCTGGACGCCACCGTGACGCTCAGCGCAGATGACCAGACCCTGGACGAGGTGCACTCCTACCTGGGCCTCCGTTCCGCCGGGGTCGGCCAGGGCCGTTTCCTATTGAACGGGCACCCCTATTTCGTGCGCTCGGTACTGCAGCAGGGCTACTGGCCCGAGTCGCACCTGGCCAGTCCGGCGCCGGCGGCCCTCCGGCACGAGGTGGAGCTGATCAAACAGCTCGGTTTCACGGCCGCCCGGGTGCATCAGAAGATCGAGGATCCTCGGTTCCTGTACTGGGCCGACCGGCTGGGCCTCCTCATCTGGGGCGAGGCGCCCGGCGCATTCGAGTTCAGCAGAACGGCCATGCGGCGCACGCTCTCGGAGTGGACGGCGGCGCTGGAGCGGGACCACTCGCATCCGTCGATCGTCACCTGGGTGCCGGTGAACGAGAGCTGGGGTGTGCCACAGATCGCCCGGGATCCGGCCCAGGCCGCCTTCGCCCGGTCCCTGGCGGAGCTCACCCGGGCGCTCGATCCGTCCCGTCCGGTCGTGTCCAACGATGGCTGGGAGCACGTGGGCTCCGACATCCTCACGGTGCACGACTACGCCGACGACGGCGCCACCCTGCACGCCCGCTATCACGACGCCGCGGCCGTAGCTCGCCTGGTCGCCGGGCCCGGGCCGGCCGGGCGACGCCTCGTGCTGCCGGGCCAGGCGGGGCCGGGCGCCGACCCGACAACCGAGGTGTCGGGCACGGAGGCGTCGGGCCCGCCCGTGATGCTCACCGAGTTCGGCGGCATCTCCTGTGCCGGGCACCGCACCGCCGACGGCACCGACGAGCACGCCGACGCGGCCGGCTGGGGCTACTCCACCGCCACGACGACGGATGATTTCCTCGCACGGCTCGACAACCTGTTCGCCGCCGTGGAGGCGAGCACGGTTCTGGCGGGCTTCTGTTACACGCAACTGACCGACACGCTGCAGGAGACCAACGGACTGGTCGACGAGTCCCGCACGCCCAAGGCGCCGCTGGCGCGGCTCCGCGCGATCATCGACCGGGAGCACGCCGGGCACACCATTGAACCGCCGCCGGAGTGAGCCGCCACGGTTCTGAGCGGTGTGCGGCCGGACCCGGCCAGCGCCCGGACCGGCCAGACCGGCTCAGGCCAGCGGCAGCTCCACCCGGAAATTTGTGCGGCCCGGCCGGCTGTCCACCGTGACGTCACCGTGGTGGGCCTGAACGACGGCCTGCACGATCGCGAGGCCGAGGCCCGTGCTGCCGCCGGTGCCCCGGAACCGGGAGCTGTCACCGCGGGCGAACCGCTCGAACAGGGTGGCCCGCAGGTTCTCGGGGATGCCGGGGCCGTTATCCGTCACCGTCACCACGGCCCGGTCGCCCTCGGTGGCGAGCGCAACCTCCACCCGGGTGCCGGGCTCGTTATGCACGCGGGCGTTGGCGAGCAGGTTCGCGAAGACCTGGTGCAGGCGCGGGCCGTCGCCGGCCGCCAGCACGGGCTCTTCGGGCAGGTCCAGGTCCCAGACATGGTCGCGGCCGGCCGCGTGGGCGTCGCTCACCACGTCCACGAGCAGGCTCGTGAGGTCGACGGGTTCGCGCTCCAGCTCTCGGCCCTCGTCGAGCCGGGCGAGCAGCAGCAGGTCTTCTACGAGGCCGGTCATCCGGATGGACTCGCTCTCGATGCGGCCGATGGCGTGCTTGGTGTCGTCCGGCAGATCCTGGCCGCTACGCCGGGTGAGCTCCGAGTAGCCGCGGATCGACGCGAGCGGGGTGCGCAGCTCGTGGCTGGCATCCGCAACGAACTGGCGCACCTTGTTCTCGCTGGCCTGCCGGGTCTCCAGGGCGATGTCGACATGGTCGAGCATGCGGTTCAGCGCCGAGCCCACCCGGCCCACCTCGGTGCGCGGATCGGTGTCGGCGGCGGGCACGCGCTCCACCAGGAGCACCTCGCCGCGGTCCAGCGGCAGTTCCGAGACCCGTGTCGCGGTCTCGGTCACCCGCTGCAGCGGGCGCAGGGCCAGCCGCACGATGGCGGTGGCCAGGAAAGCCACCAGCACGATGCCGGCCAGGGAGACCAGGGCGATGATGACGGCCAGTTGGGTGGCCGTTCCCGTGACCGAGGACACCGGCAGACCCACCAGGAAGAGCGGTCCGGTGCGGGCGGTTTCGGCCATCACCCGGTACTCCCCCACATCGCCGCCGAGGTCCACGGTGAACGGCTCCGAGGTCTGCCCGTTCCGCACGGCCGTGTCCAGCTCGGTCACCAGCTGAGTGACCTGGTCGTTGGTGAGCCCTACGACGGTGCCGCTCTGGTCGGTGTACCCGGCCGTGACGGTGCTGCCGTCGTAGACCAGCGCGAGCGTGCCCGACTGCTGCGAGGGTCCGTTCAGAACGTCGCTGGCAGAACCGCCCGGGCCGCGGA
Organism: Cryobacterium sp. PAMC25264; assembly: GCF_019443325.1. Classification (NCBI taxonomy): domain Bacteria; kingdom Bacillati; phylum Actinomycetota; class Actinomycetes; order Micrococcales; family Microbacteriaceae; genus Cryobacterium; species Cryobacterium sp. PAMC25264. The sequence continues at coordinate 3,887,595 of NZ_CP080383.1, read as the reverse complement.
CGAACAGGGCGCTCGAGCGCTCCGCGGTGTTCTCGAGTTGGCTGTCCAGCCCGTCCATCAGGTTCGCGCTCAGGATGGCGACGCTCACGACACCGATCACCAGGCTGACCAGGGCGAGCAGTCCCACCACGGCCACGACCAGGCGGCGGCGCAGGGTCCAGGGTGCCCGGCCGCTGCGGGTGGCGATGACCGGGGCCGGCGGCCGGGCGGACCGCGGACTCATCCGGCGATCTTCAGCATGTATCCGGCGCCGCGCACGGTATGGATCATCGGTTCCCGCCCGGCATCCACCTTCTTGCGCAGATAGGAGATGTAGATCTCGACCACCGACGACCTGCCGCCGAAGTCGTAGCTCCAGACCCTGTCGAGGATCTGGGCCTTGCTGAGCACCCGGCGAGGGTTGCGCATCAGAAACCTCAGCAGTTCGAACTCCGTGGCCGTCAGCTCGATCTGCTCGCCGGCCCTGAACACCTCGTAGCTGTCCTCGTCGAGGGTGAGGTCGCCCACGGTAATCCGGGGTCTGTGGAGTCGGAGACCGCGAGGGTCGACCGGCGGATGAGTCCGCGCAACCTGGCCACGACCTCTTCCAGGCTGAACGGCTTGGTGACGTAGTCGTCGCCGCCTGCGGTGAGGCCCGCGATGCGGTCGTCGAGGGAGTCCTTGGCGGTGAGGAAGAGCACCGGCGTCTCGTAGCCATCCGCCCGCACCCGCTGCAGCACCTGCAGACCGTCGATGTCGGGCAGCATGATGTCGAGAACTATGGCGTCGGGCCTGAACTCGCGAGCGAGGGTGATCGCCGCCCGGCCCTCACCCGCGGTGCGCACCTCCCAGCCCTCGTAGCGCAGCGCCATCGAGAGCAGATCGGTGAGCGTGGGCTCGTCGTCGACGACGAGCACGCGGATGGGTGAGCCGTCGGCCTTGCGTAGGCGCGGTCCGTGGGCCGACTGTTCGTTCGCTCGTGGTGTCATGGGAAGAAGTATCCCTGGCTTTCCTATGAACCGGCTATGGGATGCATACGGTGACTCTGTGCACGCGCCGAACGGATGCGCGCGCCCCCCCGAGCCGGGCGATTCCCTGGGCTGATTCATAGTCGCGCCATAGTCCGGCCATAACGACGTTGCCTAACTTCGAACCCATGACGGCGGGACCCTCCCCGCCCGGACTGGAGAATCGATGTTTGTCACCTATTTGCGCCGAGAACTGGCGGGTCGCCGCAAGCAGACCGCCATCGTCGCCATCGGCATGGCGCTCGCCATCGCCCTGGTCATTATCGTCAACGCCGTCTCGAGCGGCGTGCAACTGGCCCAGTCCACCGTGCTCGCCTCGGTCTACGGTGTGGGCACCGACATCACTGTGAGCCAGACCCCCACGGCGCCCACCGAGGGTGAGGCCGGCACGGGCGGACCGCAGAACTTCGACTTCGGCGCGGAGGACGGTGCCACCACCGACGGCACCACCACCGTCAGCCAGGCCCGACTCTCGGTCGACCGCGGCACCACCTCCTTCGACTCCACAGCCCTCGACACCGTGAGCGGCATCGACAACGTCACCGCAGCGGCGGCCACTCTGTCCCTGAGCAACACGACCTTCGACGGCGCCCTGCCCGAATTCTCCGAAAGCGGCGGCATGTCCACCGGCGGCGACGTGGCGGCCGGCGGCACCCCGCCCAGCGGCGGCCCGGACGGCGCCGGCGGCAGCTCGTTCAGCGTCGACTCGTTCACCGTTCTCGGCCTCGACCCGGCCGATGAGGCCGTCGGCCCGCTGTCCGCCGTGAGCCTCACCGACGGCCGTAGCCTCGAAAGCACCGATGCGGGTACCAATGTCGCCGTGCTCGACGCCAGCTACGCCACCACGGCCGAGCTCGTCGTGGGCGATACCGTCGCCATTGCGGGCACCGACTTCACCGTCGTCGGCCTGGTCAGCGCGTCCAGCGCGGATGCCGCCACGGCCTCCAACGTCTACATTCCCCTCGACGTGGCCCAGTCGCTCTCTGGACTCGACGGCCAGGTGACCGACGTCTACGTGCAGGCCGCATCGTCCACCGACATCGACCAGATCCAGACCGACATCGAGACCGCCCTCCCGGACGCCACCGTGCAGACCCAGTCCGATCTCGCGTCGAGCGTGTCCGGTTCGCTCTCCAGCGCTTCAGACCTGGTGAAGAACCTCGGCCTGTGGCTGTCGCTCATCGTGTTGGCCGCCGCATTCCTGATTGCCATCCTCTTCACCATCTCCGGCGTCACCCGGCGCACCCGTGAGTTCGGCACCCTCAAGGCCATCGGCTGGTCGAACGGCAGGATCGTGCGGCAGGTGGCCGGCGAGTCCCTCGTGCAAGGTCTGATCGGCGGCGTCGTCGGCATCGTTATCGGCCTGATCGGCATCTTCGTTATCAATTTGGTCGCTCCCACACTGACCGCCGGGGCGGCGGCCACCGAGGCCGGCACCAGGGGGATGCCGGGCGGCGGCGGCTTCGGCCAGCAGGCCGCGGAAACCGTGACCAGCGATATCGTCCTGCAGGTTCCGGTGACCCTCTCGGTCATCCTCCTCGCCGTGGGGCTGGCCGTGGGCGGCGGCCTGTTGGCCGGCGCCATCGGCGGCTGGCGCGCCTCACGGCTGCGACCGGCCGAAGCCCTCCGCAGCATCGCCTGATGCGCCTGCCCACGTTTTCTGAACCCAGAGAAGGAACCTCGTAGCCATGTATCAACTGACCAACGTCACCAAGAAGTACGACCAGGGCAAACGCTCCGTGACAGCCCTCAACAATGTCACCCTGTCCATTCCCGACGCTCAGATGGTCGCCATCCAGGGCCCCACCGGCGGCGGTAAGTCCACACTCCTGCAAATGCTCGGGGCACTCGACCGGCCCACCGACGGAACCGTGGAGCTCGGCACCTCGAACCTCTCCAAGCTCGGTGACGGCCCCCTCGGCAAGATTCGGGCGCAGGAGATCGGCTTCGTGTTCCAGGGCTTCAACCTGATCCCCACCCTCACGGCGCAGGAGAACGTGGAAACCGCCCTCGCCCCGTTGGGCGTCCCCGCGGCCGAACGCACGTCCCGGGCCAGCGCGGCGCTCGCGTCGGTGGGACTCGGCGAGCGCGGCAGCCACCTGCCGGCCGAGCTCTCCGGAGGCCAGCAGCAGCGCGTCGCCATCGCGCGCGCCCTGGTGAAGGAACCGGCCGTGCTGCTGGCCGACGAGCCCACCGGCAACCTCGACGAGCAGACGCGCGACGAGATCATGGAGTTGCTCGTGGGGCTCTGGCGCGACCGTGGCCTCACCCTGATCGTGGTCACCCACGACACCGCGGTGGCGAAGCGGGCCGAGCGCCGCCTCCTGATCAAGCAGGGCGTGGTCACGGAGATCGGCTGACCCGACCGGCGCATCCCGGTCGAGTCGCGCGCGAACCCGCCGGATCCCCCGTGGATCCGGCGGGTTTGCCCAGTTGTGGCGTCCAAGCGCGGCGGGGTGTCCGCCGTCGCCTCCCGCACGGAGCAGAATGGAAGACGTGTCCGATGCCCTGCTGTCCCTCTTCGAGCTGGACGAGCAGATCCCCCTCTCGCTGCATCGCACGGGCGTCCCGGCCGGCGCATCCGTCACGGCCCCCGCACCGGCGGTCACCGCACCGGGCCTGACCCATCTCACCCGCATCGTCGCCGACTCCACCAACCGGGTCGCGTGGCTCCGGGCGCGCAGCCAGGGCATCACCGCAACGGATGTCGCCAAGCTCGCCACCGAGAAATCGGTGCACGCCGCGGCCAGGGAGAAGATCAACGGCAGCGGCTTCGGCGGCAACCCGTACACCGACCACGGGCGAGCCCGGGAGCCCGAGATCGCGGCCTGGGTGCTGGCGAACTATGGCATCGAACCGAGTACCAACCTCTTCCACGCGGCGGGACAGCCGCGCCACCTGGCCACGCCCGACGGTCTGGGACTGGGCGGAAACGGGGTTTTCGAGCTCGCCGAGATCAAGACCACGAGCAAGCCGTGGCGCAGCATCCCGCGCTCGTACCTGCGTCAGATCTGGTGGCAGCAGTACGTCCTGGGCGCCGACCGCACCCTGCTGGTCTGGGAGGAACACGACAACTTCGTGCCGCGTTCCGCCGTACCCGAGTGCCGGTGGATCGACCGGGACGACGACCAGATCAGCATCCTGGTGCGGTTCGCCGACCAGCTGATCGACCTGCTCAACCACCAGCGTGAGCGTGAGCGCGCCGACGCCCCGCCGCCCTACGACTACGGTCGCTGAGCGGCCCGGTCCGACCCGCCCGGCCGCGCTGCGCGCCGGGCACGCGCCTCGATGAGGCCACCGACGACCATCACTCCCGCATAGCCGAAGAGTCCGAGCGCGGCGAGCGGCACGGCCCAGGCCTTCACCGGGCCGGTCAGCACGGTGTTGACTAGGCCGATCAAGACCGGCCGATCGTTGCGCCCGCAGCCACCCCCCGTTTGGCCGCCTGAGCGAGCGGCGGCCCCTGCGCACCGACCCGTCCGTGACGCAGAATAGGACCATGCCTTATTCCCCGGCCTTGCCCCCGCACATGCGCGCCCTCGTGATCGACCGCACCGGTGGTGCGGAGGAACTGCACCTCACCGAGCTGCCCGTGCCCGTCCCGGTCAGCGACGAGCTGCTCATCCGGGTGCTCGCCGCCGGCATCAACCCCATCGACGCCAAGACCCGGGCCGGGTCGGGCGCCGCCGCCGCGATCCCGGGTTTCCCCGTGGTGCTCGGCAACGACTTCAGCGGCATCGTCGTGCGCTCCCCCTATGACACCTTCCCTTTACAGCCCGGTGACGCGGTCTACGGCATGGCCCGGCCGCCGCGCATCGACGGAACCTACGCCGAGTACGTGGTCGTGTCGAGTATGTCGGTGGCCCGCAAACCCGCCGCGGTGAGCCATGTGGAGGCCGCGGGCATCCCCCTCGCCGCCCTGACCGCGTGGGGCATGGTGACCCTCGCCGGCGCGGCTCCCGGTCAGCGGATGCTCGTGCACGCCGGCAGCGGCGGCGTGGGCCACTTCGCGGTGCAATTCGCCCGGCACCTGGGCGCCCACGTCACCGCCACGGGGTCCACGGCGTCGGTCGAGTTTCTGCACCGCCTGGGCGCCCACGCCGTGATCGACTACAGCACCACCCGGTTCGACGACGAACTGCGGGACATCGACAGCGTGATCGACCTGATCGGCAACGTGCACGATCAGACCGGTACGCGATCGTTGACGGTACTCCGGCCGGACGGGCTGCTCGTGAACGCGCCCACCGGCAGCTGGCCGACCATGCAGGCCGAAGCCGCTGCCGTCGGCGTGCGTGTCACCGGCTACAAGGTCGCCGCCGACGCCCGGGCGCTCGAGAACATCACCACCCTGATCGACAACGGCACAGTGCGGGTCAACATCGATCAGGTCTTCGACCTGGCCGACGGCGCCGCCGCGCACCGGGCCCTCGAGGGTGGGCACACCCGCGGCAAGATCGTGCTCCGGGTGTCCGACGCCGACGAGAGCGCCGCGTGAGCGGCACGGACGCCGCCGCAGCGCCCGGCCCGGCCCGGCCCGACGGGCCCTCGCTGGTCTGGCTGCGCGACGACCTCCGCCTCGGCGACAACCCGGCCCTCACCGCCGCGGTGAAACGCGGTCGTCCCCTGGTTCTGGTCTACGTGCTCGACGAGGTGTCGCCCGGCATCCGCCCTCTCGGCGGAGCCTCGAAGTGGTGGCTGCACCAGAGCCTCACCTCGCTGGCGGCCGACACTGCCGCGCTCGGCGGGCGGCTCGTGCTGCGCCGGGGCCCGGGCGGCGATGTGATCGACGGCCTGGTCGACGAGCTCGGGGCCGGTGCGGTGTTCTGGAACCGGCGATACGGCCAGGCGGAACGCGACGTCGACACCGCGGTCAAGACCCGGCTCACCGATGCCGGCATCGTGGCGCACAGCTTCGCGGGTTCGTTGCTCTTCGAACCGTGGACCATCAAAACCGGGGTGGCACTCCCTACACGGTGTTCACCCCGTTCTGGCGGGCGTGCACTAACTCTCCGCCGCCCCGGGCGCCTTACCCCGCGCCGGACGGCCTCGACGATGCCGGTGCCGGTGCCGACGTCCCCAGCGACGATCTCGCATCCTGGGGACTGGAGCCCAGCCGTCCCGACTGGGCGGGCGGGCTGCGCGAGGCGTGGACGCCCGGCGAGAGCGCGGCGCAGGAGCTGCTGGCGGACTTCCTCGACGAGTCCCTTCCGGCGTACGGCACCGATCGCGACATCCCCGCCCAGCAGGTCACCTCGCGGCTGTCGCCGCACCTGCGCTGGGGCGAAATCAGCCCGCACCAGATCTGGCACACCACCGACGTTGCCCGCCGCGGGCTCACCGGCGCGGCCGCCACCAGCGCCACCCGGTTCCTCACCGAGGTGGGCTGGCGGGAGTTCGCACACCACGTGCTCTTCCACGCGCCGGATCTGGCCACGGCCAACCTGCGCCCCGGCTTCGACGCGTTCCCCTGGCCGCCGCTGGACGAGCAGGCCCTGGCCGCCTGGCAGCAGGGGCGCACCGGCATCCGTCTGGTCGACGCCGGTATGCGTGAGCTGTGGCGCACCGGCACCATGCACAACCGGGTGCGCATGGTCACGGCGTCGTTCCTGATCAAGAACCTGCTCATCGACTGGCGGCTCGGCGAACAATGGTTCTGGGACACCCTGGTCGATGCCGACCAGGCCAGCAACCCGTTCAACTGGCAGTGGGTGGCCGGTTCGGGCGCGGATGCGGCGCCGTACTTCAGGGTGTTCAACCCCGAGCTGCAGGCGACCAAGTTCGACCCGCACAACGAGTACGTGCGCCAGAACGTGCCCGAGTGGGGCACGGATGCCTACCCCGACCCGATCGTGGACCTCGGCGAGACCCGCCGCGCCGCCCTGGCCGCCTACGAGCAGGTCAAGTCCGCCCGCCCCCAATCCCGCGAACTGTGACTTAAGCACCCAAAATCCCCGGATTTGGGGCTCTTCTGACATATCCGTGGGTGGTTTCCGCGTGGCTTAACGAGCGCACGCCGCTTTCTGTCTAGGTTTCTGACTGTCAAAGGTTGGAAACTGAAGAACGGAAAACGGCGTGCGTACTGCAAGGATATGGCGGACTCTGCTCGGTGTCGAAAAGACCATCGTTGACGACGTCGATTACGACGACGATGCGGGCGTTTTGGTCGTCGCGGTCCGGCCGATGAAAGCGGCCCGGAACCGGTGTGGGCTGTGCCACCGGCGCAGCCCAGGCTACGACCGTGGTGAGGGTCGACGACGCTGGCGGAGCCTGGATGCTGGCATCATCCAGGTCGTTCTCGAGGCAGACGCCCGCCGGGTGGCGTGCCGTGAGCATGGCGTCACGGTCGCGTCGGTGCCGTGGGCTCGGCACCAGGCCGGACATACCTACCTCTTCGACGACCACGTCGCGTGGCTGGCTACGCAGTCTTCCAAGACCGCGGTTACCGCGTTGATGCGCATCGCTTGGCGCACCGTCGGCGCGATCGTCACCCGGGTCTGGGACGACGCCGCGACCCTGCACGACCCGTTCGATGGCCTCACCCGCATCGGGATCGATGAGATCTCCTACAAGCGTGGCCACAAGTTCCTCACCATCGTCGTGGACCACGACACCGGTCGTCTCGTCTGGGCTGCACCGGGCCAAGACAAAGCCACCCTCGGCACGTTCTTCGACGCCCTCGGCCCCGAGCGTTCCGCACAGATCACGCATGTTTCCGCGGACGGTGCGGCCTGGATCGCCAACGTTGTCGCGGCCCGCTGCCCGAACGCGGTGCGCTGCGCGGACCCGTTCCACGTCGTCAAATGGGCCACCGAAGCCCTCGACGAAGTCCGCCGCGCAGCCTGGAACGACGCCCGCAAAGCCGCCCGCATCAATGACGCCGCGCGGGGCCGCGGCCGACCCCGGAACGGAGCCCCCGAACGCCCCGACAGCGCTCGCGCGGCCGGCATCAGAAACAGCCGTTATGCGCTCTGGAAAAACCCCGAGAACCTCACCGAGAAACAACAAACCAAGCTGGCCTGGATCGTCCAAACCGACCCCCGACTGGCCCGCGCCTACTACCTCAAAGAAGGCCTCAGAGTCATCTTCAAACTCCCGCTCGACCAGGCCAAGGAAGCCCTCGACAAATGGGTCGCCTGGGCTCGCCGCTGCCGCATCCCCGCGTTCGTGAAGCTGCAACGAAGCATCGTGAAGCACCGCGTCGCGATCCTCGCCTCGATAGAACACAACCTCTCCAACGGCCGCATCGAATCCATGAACACCAAAATCAGACTCCTCACCAGAATCGCGTTCGGCTTCGCCTCACCTGACGCCCTCATCAGCCTCGCCATGCTCAGCCTCGGCGGCCACCGACCAGCCCTCCCGGGCCGGAAATGACCCACGGAAGAGTCAGGAGAGCCGGATTTGGGGCTTAACTCACAGTTCGCGGGAGGAGAACGGGGCTAGAGGGGGCGCTCGAGGACGTAGTCGTCCTCGTAGCGCTCACCCACGAGGAACCGTTTGACGCCCACCCGTTCGAAGCCGTGCTTGCCGTAAAAGCGCAGGGCCCGCACGTTCTCCTGGTTCACGCCGAGCCAGGAGCCGGCCGCCCCACGCTGGCGGGCGGCGTCGAGCGTGGCCGCCATCAGGGCGGCTGCCGTGCCGCTGCCGTGCGCCTCGGCGCGCACGTAACACTTGCTCAGTTCGGCGGTGGGGCGGATGCGGATCGCACCGGCCGCATCCGCGTCGTGTGGTTCGCCGAAGACGAGCATCGTGTACCCCACCAACGTGCCCGCGCCGGTTTCGGCGACGAGCAGGAGCCGGTCGGGGTCGGCGAGGAAGGCCTCGAAGTTAGCCGGGGCGAGGACGTCGCCCAGGAACGCGGCGATCGCGTCGGCGCTGGTGTGCGGCGGGCAGGCCAACGCGAACGTCGCGGCGGCCAGCTCGGCGAGCGCGGCGGCCTCATCCGGCCGGGCGGAGCGAATGCGCACCCCGGCAGCGGCCGGGGTGGCAGTGGGCTGCGCGGCGGGCTGGGCGGCTTCTGTTGGGGTGGTGTCGGTCACGATCCCAGCTTCGCAGCAGGTTTCCCGGCGCGCAAACGGCCCCGTCGCGGGTGCCGACGGGGCCGGGTGCGGGTGCGGGTGCGGGTGCCGGACGCCTACAGGTAGCGGGCGTACGCGGCGACGGTGAGGAAGGTCGGGAACTCCGGCTCGAGCGCCGAAGCCCGGAAGACCTCGAGCGCGTCGTCGAAGCGGTCTCCCGGCGTGCGCGGCAGCGCCGCCATCTCCTCCGTGACCAGCCCGGCGACCCACTCGGCGTCGATCCGGCGGCCGTCGGCGAGCGCGGAGTTCTCGTGGATCCACTGCCAGACCTGGGACCGGGAGATCTCCGCCGTGGCGGCGTCCTCCATCAGGTTGTCGATGGCCGCCGCGCCCACCCCTCGCAGCCAGGATTCGATGTAGCGAAGGGCAATGCGCACGTTGTCGCGCACCCCGGCCTCGGTGATCTGGCCGCCGGCCGACGCCACGTCCAGCAGGTCGGCCGCGGTGACCTGCACGTCGTCCCGCGTGCGGTCCAGCTGGTTGGGCCGGTCGCCGAGCACGGCATCGAACTCGGCCCTGGCGGTGGGGATGAGGTCCGGATGCGCCACCCAGGTGCCGTCAAAGCCGTCGCCGGCCTCCCGGCGTTTGTCGGCGGCAACCTGTTCCAGCGCCCGCTGGGTCACGGCCGGGTCCCGCCGATTGGGGATGAACGCGCTCATCCCGCCGATCGCGTAGGCGCCGCGCCGGTGACAGGTGGCCACGAGCAGCTCGGTGTACGAGCGCATGAACGGCACCGTCATGGTGATCTCCCGGCGGTCGGGCAGCACGAACCGGCGGCCCCGGGCGCGGAACGTCTTGATGATGCTGAAAATGTAGTCCCAACGCCCGGCGTTCAGGCCCGCGCAATGGTCGCGCAGCTCGTAGAGGATCTCCTCCATCTCGAACGCGGCCTGGATGGTCTCGATCAGCACCGTGGCCCGGATGCTGCCGTGGCCGAGGTCCAGGTGGTCCTCGGTGTGGCTGAAGATGTCGTTCCACAGCCGCGCCTCGAGGTGGCTCTCCAGCTTGGGCAGGTAGAAGTACGGCCCGCTGCCCTGTTCGATCAGCCGGTGCGCGTTGTGGAACGCGTACAGGCCGAAGTCCACCAGGCTGCCGGAAGCCGGCATCCGTCGGTTGGCCCGGTCGACGAAGGTGAGGTTCTTCTCCACCAGGTGCCACCCGCGTGGCCGCATGACGATGGTCGGTGTCGTCCCCGGCCGGGCGCCGTCCACCCGGTCGGACGGTGCGCCGGTCACCCGGTACGCCTTGCCGTCGGGGCCGTCGTAGGTGAGGGTGCCGCGGATGGCGTCGACCAGCGTGAGCTGCCCCTCGATGACGTTCGCCCAGGTGGGGCTGGTCGCATCCTCCTGGTCGGCCAGCCACACATTGGCACCCGAGTTGAGTGCGTTGATGGCCATCTTGCGATCGGTCGGGCCGGTGATCTCCACCCGCCGATTCTGCAGGCCGGGGCCGGGGCCGGCCACCCGCCAGGACGGGTCGTCCCGGATGTGCGCCGTCTCCGGCAGGAATCGGGGGTCCCGGCCGTTCGCGGCATCCACCCGGGTCTGCAGCCGGGCGGCCAGCAGGTCGTGCCGGGTGCCGGCGAACCTGTCGTGCAGTTCGGCGAGGAACTCCAGGGCGGCCGGCGTGAGGATCTCGTCATAGCGGTCGCCCAGCTCCCCGGTGATCTCCAAGTGCGGGCGGATGGTGGCGAAACTCCCGGTGCTGGTCTCCCCGAACGCCCGGGCGGGCCGGGGTGCGCTCGGTGTGCGGGGCCCGGTGGTCGAGCCAGTCGCGGTGGTCGAGCCAGTCGCGGTGGTCGAGCCTGTCGAGACCCGGTGCACAGTCCCGGGAGCGGTGGATAGCGGTGGTGTGGTCATGATCGGTTTCTCCTTCGAAACGATGCGAATGTCGGGCGGGGCCGGCTAGAACTGCTCGGCCTCGGTGGATCCGGCCAGCGCGAGGGTGGCGCTGGTGGGGTTGAGCGCTGTGGCGATCCGGTCGAAGTAGCCGGTGCCCACCTCCCGCTGGTGGCGGGTGGCGGTGTATCCGTCGGCTTCGGAGGCGAATTCGGCCTCCTGCAGATCGACGTAGGCGCTCATCTGACGCTCGGAGTAGTCCTTGGCCAGGGTGAACATGGAGTGGTTGAGGGCGTGGAAACCGGCCAGGGTGATGAACTGGAAGGCGTAACCGCATGCCGCCAGTTCGCGCTGGAACGCGGCGATCTGGTCGTCGTCGAGGTGGGATTTCCAGTTGAACGACGGCGAGCAGTTGTAGGCGAGCTTCTTGCCGGGGAATTGCGCGTGGATCTCTCTGGCGAAGCGCTGGGCGAGTTCGAGGTCGGGCTCGCTGCTTTCCACCCAGAGCAGGTCGGCGTACGGCGCGTAGGCCAGGCCGCGCATGATCACCACGTCGGCACCGTTGGCGGTGTCGTAGAACCCCTCGGCAGTGCGGGAACCGGTGAGGAACCTCTGGTCACGCTCGTCGATGTCGCTCGTGATGAGGGTGGCCGCGAGCGAGTCGGTGCGCGCGATGATGACGGTCGGCACACCGGCGACATCCGCCGCCAGCCGGGCCGCGTTCAGGGTGCGGATGTGCTGGCCGGTGGGCACAAGCACCTTGCCGCCCATGTGGCCGCACTTCTTCTCGCTGGCCAGCTGGTCTTCCCAGTGCACGCCCGCGGCGCCGGCCTCGATCATCGAGGCCATCAGCTCGTAGGCGTTCAGCGGGCCGCCGAAGCCGGCCTCTGCATCGGCGACGATCGGCGCCATCCAGTCGATGCCGGTGCCGTTGTTCGTGGCGTCGGTACCGGATGCGCAGGCCTCCGCACCCTCGATCTGGCCGGCCCGCAGCAGCGCGTTGTTGATCCGCCGCACCACAGCCGGCACCGAGTTCGCCGGGTAGAGCGACTGGTCGGGGTAGGTCTGGCCGGAGAGGTTGGCGTCGGCGGCGACCTGCCAGCCGGACAGGTAGATGGCCTTGAGCCCGGCCCGCACCTGCTGCACGGCCTGGTTGCCAGTGAGGGCGCCGAGCGCGGCCACCCACTCGGGGTTCTCCGGGGTGCCGTTCTCGTGGATGAGGTCCCAGAGCTTCTCGGCGCCGCGGCGGGCCAGGGTGCGCTCCTCCCGTACGGCACCGCGCAGGGTGATCACGTCGTCGGCGGTGTAGTCCCGGCGCACGCCCTCCCAGCGGGGGTCGGCGGCCCATTCCAGTGCGAGCTCGGCGGCCGTCTGAGTCTGGTCGCCGGGGCGGGATGCGGGGCGGCCGGATGTGGGCCCGGTTGTGGTGGGGTTCGTCATGGTGTTCTCCTCGGTCTGCGACATTGCGGATTTACGGATTGCGGATTCACGGATTGCGGATCGGTGGCTCCCCCCGGGAAAGTCCTTCCCGGTTGCTGCCTGCACCCACTCTGAGTCCCGATCGGAGGCTCATCGACTGCCCACACGAAAGAAGAAACTGAGTTCTTCCGGTTGTGTGAACAATCACCGCGTGTGAGCATGAGCACATGGTCACCGTCGATCGCGCCGCTCACCCAACCGTTCCCTCAGCCGACCTGCCCGCGGGGCCGGCCGGCAGCACAGACGCTGACGCCGGGATCGACGCGCTCACCCTGGGCCGCAGGGTGCGGGACCGCCGGCACCGGCTCGGCCTCACCCTGGACACCCTGGCCGCGGCCGTCGACCGGGCGCCGTCGCAGATCTCCATGATCGAGAACGGCAAGCGCGAGCCCCGGCTGTCGATGCTGCGGCTGATCGCCGCCGCGCTCGACACCACTGTCGACGAACTGTTGCGCGCCGACGCGCCCAGCCCGCGGGCAGCCCTGGAGATCGCCGTGGAGCGCGCCCAGCGCGGGCCGGTGTTCACGGCGTTGGGCCTGCCCCGCTTCCGGGTCGGCCCCGGCCAGCCCGACGAGACGCTGCAGACCATCCTCACCCTGCACAACGAGATCGAGCGGCTGCACCGCGAGCGCGCCGCCACGCCCGAGGAAGCCAGGCGGGCCAACGCCCAGCTACGCGCCGAGATGCGGGCGCGCGACAACTACTTCCCCGAGCTCGAGGCCCAGGCTCTCGAGCTGCTCACCGCGGTGGGGCATTCCGGCGGCCCGGTGTCGCACCAGGTGGTGGCCGATATGGCCGCCCACCTCGGCTTCACCCTGCACTACGTGGGCGACCTGCCGCACTCCACCCGGTCGGTCACCGACAAGCGCAACGGCCGAATTTATCTGCCTACCGAGCAGGCCGCCTCCCGCGACAGCCGCTCGCCGATCCTGCAAGCCTTCGCCAGCCACCTCTGCGGCCACTCCGAACCCGGAAATTACGCCGATTTTCTGCGACAGCGGGTGGAAACCAATTACCTCACCGCGGCCATCCTGTTGCCCGAAACCGACACCCTGCGGATGCTCAGCGACGCCAAGGCCGCCCGCCGCATCTCGCTCGAAGACCTGCGGGATGCCTTCTCGGTCTCCTACGAGACGGCGGCGCACCGCTTCACCAACCTGGCCACCGCACGCCTGGGCATCCCGGTGCATTTCATGAAGGTGCACGAGTCGGGCACCATCATCAAGGCCTACGAGAACGACGACGTGCAATTCCCCAGCGATGCCCTGGGCGCGGTTGAGGGCAGCACGGTCTGCCGCAGCTGGACCGCGCGCACGGTCTTCGATGTACCCGACCGGTTCAGCCCCTGGTACCAGTACACGGATACGCCGGCCGGCACCTTCTGGTGCACCTCCCGCATCGAGAAGGCCAAGGAGGGCGACTATTCCGTAAGCGTCGGGGTGCCGTTCACCCACGTCAACTGGTTCCGCGGCCGGGAGACCACCAACCGCGCCGTGTCCCGCTGCCCCGACGAGTCCTGCTGCCGGCGCGCGCCGGACGAGTTGTCCGGCCGCTGGGAAGGCCAGTCCTGGCCCGTGGCCCGTACCCCACGAGCCTGCTCGCGGCGCTGCCCACTGGCACCTTCCCCGGAGTGGACCCCACCGAGGTCTACCAATTCCTCGAGGCGCACGCCCCCGACTGACGCACCCACGATTCCGAGCCGCCCGTATGCCCCTGCCTCGTCGCCGACGTGCCGCAAAGTGCCCCCTCAGCGCATCCGAAAAGGTTTCTTGCGGCAAGTCGCGAACGACCGCGCGGGGTCAGGCGGTCGCGCGTGCCAGGTCGGGCAGGCGGTGCAGGGCGTCGACAAGCGGGCCGAGTTCCGGCTCTTCCTCGGCGTCGGCCAGCGCATCCGCCAGGGCCTCGTCATAGACCGGGCGAGCGCGGGCGAGCAGGGCCTTGCCGGCCTCGGTGAGTTCGGTGTAGATGCCGCGGCGGTCGTCGGCGCAGAGGATGCGGGTGAGTAGCGCCCGGTCCTCCAGCCGGTTCACCAGGCGGGTCGTGGCGCTGCTGGAGAGTGCGGCGGCACGGGCGAGCTGCTGCATCCGCATGTGCCACCCGTGCTGGCGGCTGAGCGCGTCGAGCACCGTGAACTCGACCACCGAGAGGTCGAACCCACCCTGTAGGGCGCGCTCCAGAACGGTCTCGATGCGGCCGTGCAGAGCCGCCAGCGTGCGCCAGCCCTGGGCGCGAATCTCGACGGCGTCGTCTTCGATGCTCATCTGTACAGCTCCCCTGCCCTGGTCACTCGTGAAAGATGCACGTACAACGCGCTTGCAACTACCAGTCTAGGCAGCGCGTCGGCCCGGTGCTGCGCAGTGTCAGGACTCCCGGGTGATCTCCACCTTCACGAACAGCTGCGACCCGCCGGTGCCGGCGTACACCCCGCGCAGCGGCGCGATGTCGTTGTAGTCGCGGCCGCGCCCGACACCCACGTGCCGGTCGCCGATGTCGATGAGGTTGGTGGGGTCGTAGCCGCGCCAGTCGCCGCAGAACCACTCCACCCAGGCGTGCGATTCGCCCGTCACGGTCTCGCCGATCTCGGCCAACGGCTTGGGATGCAGGTAGCCCGAGACGTACCGGGCGGGGATGCCCACCGCGCGCAGCGCCCCGAGCGCCACATGGGTGATGTCCTGGCAGACCCCACGCCTGTCGGCCCAGGCCTCCCTGGCATTGGTCTTCACCCCGGTGACACCCTGCACGTACGCCATGTTCTCGCCCACGAACCGGCAGATCGCCAGGGCGGCCTCGCACGGATCCAGGCGCCCGGCGATCTCCTGGGCGCTCGCGACCACATCCGCCGGCGGCTCGGTCAGCGGCGTCTGCCAGGAGTGCTCGACCGACGAGGTCGACCGGGCGACCGCGGTGGCCAGGTCGTCCCAGCTCACCGGATGCGCCGGGTGCTCCCGCGGCGACACCTCCACGAGACTGTTGGCGGTGAGGGTGAGTTCGGCGTGCGGGGTGAGCACCTCGAACGACGACACCCGGGTGCCCCAGTAGTCCAGGTAGTTGTGGTTGCTCGACACCGGGCTGATGTCGAGGTTGGAGTAGAGCACGAACTGGTCCGGAGAGGTGACCGGCAGCATCCGGGCCTCGTTGTAGGAGGTGGCCACCTCGCCGTTGTAGCGGTAGCCGGTGGTGTGGCGAATGCGCAGGCGCTTCATGAGGCCTCTCCTGTCCAGGTCGGCACCGCGCTGGTCGGGAAGTAGCGTTGCCCGATCGATTCGCTGGCGGTGCTGGTGGCGTCCAGGACCATGTCCATGTGTTTCGGCAGGTCCCCCAGGATTTCCATGATCGGCCGGTACTCCAGCTGGCTGCGGATCTGGCCGAGGATGCGCTGGGACGAGTCGGACACGCCCACCCGGTCGGTGCGCGGCTCGAGCTCCTGCAGGCACTGCTCGGCCCGGGAGATCGAGAAGACGATCGACCGGGGGAACAGCCGGTCCAGCAACAGGAATTCGGCGGCGTTCCGAGCCGACGGCACCCCACGGTAGGTGCGCAGGTACGACTCGTAGGCCCCGCACGAGCGCAGGATCGTGGTCCACGACGGCCCGCTGTTCTCGGTCAGCGAGCGGGTCGCGAGCAGCCGGGCGGTCATATCGGCCTGCTCGAGGCTGCGGCCGAGGGTGAAGAAATGCCAGGCGTCGTCCCGGCTGGCGCTGGACTCGACGATGCCCACGGCCAGCGCGGCACGCTCGCGCACCCAGCCGAAGAAATCGTGCGTCTTAGCGCTGGCGATATTCTTGGGCATCTTCGTGTAGGTGGTGTTCAGGCACTCCCACAGCTCGGTCGAGACGATCTCCCTGGCCCGCCGGGCATTCTCCCGGGCGGCGCCGAGCGAGTAGGCGATCGAGGCCGGATGCGTGCGGTCGGCCGCCAGGATCGCCAGCACGTCCTTGCGGGTGAGGTCCTTGTCCGGCGGCACCGGACTGCCCATCAGGTGTAGCAGTGACCGGCAGGCGAGGTTCTCCTCGATCCACGGGTCCTCGAGCAGCAACTGCAGGTGCACATCCAGGATGCGCGCGGTGCCGTCACTGCGTTCGATGTAGCGGCCGATCCAGAACAGGCTCTCGGCGATGCGGCTCAGCATTCGAGGGTCCCCTCGGTGGTAGTGGGCGTGGTGCGTTGCTGTTGTTGCTGCTGTTCCTGGTCCTGGTCGCCGCCCGGCGGGGTGTCCTGCGGGTTGTGGTCGACGCTCCGGGTGGGGATGATCGAGATCGACTGGGTGTTCGCGGCCTGGTCGGCGACGAGTCCCTGGATGTCGTGGGCCGAGGTTCGGGTGTGGAAGTCAGGCTCCAACCCGATCACCCAGGTGTCTTTGGACCCGCCGCCCTGGCTGGAGTTGACCACGAGCTCGCCCTCGGGCAGCGCCACCCGGGTGAGGCCGCCGGGCAGCACCCAGACATCCGTGCCGTCATTCACGGCGAACGGGCGGAGATCCGCGTGCCGCGGCCGCATGCCGTCGTCGACGAGGGTCGGGATGGTGGACAACTGCACCACGGGCTGCGCGATCCAGCCACGCGGGTCCTTGAGCAGCTGCTGCCGCAGGGTCTCCAGCTCGGCCTTCGACGCGGCCGGGCCCACCACGAGGCCCTTGCCGCCGGAACCATCCACGGGCTTGACCACGAGCTGGTCGAGCCGGTCGAGCACCTCCTCGAGCGCGAGCGGGTCCTCCAGACGCCAGGTGTCGACGTTCGGGATGATCGCCTCCTCGCCCAGGTAGTACTTGATCAGCTCGGGCAGGTAGGTGTAGACGAGCTTGTCGTCCGCGACGCCGTTGCCCACGGCGTTGGCGATCGTGACGTTGCCCAGGCGTGCCGCCATCAGGATGCCCGGTGAGCCCAGCTGGGAATCGGCGCGGAACTGCAGCGGGTCCAGGAACTCGTCGTCGACCCGGCGGTAGATCACGTCGACCCGGGTCGGGCCCGCCGTGGTGCGCATCCACACTCGGCCGCCGGAGCAGAACAGGTCGCGACCCTCGACGAGCTCGACGCCCATCAGCCGGGCCAGCAGGGTGTGCTCGAAGTAGGCCGAGTTGAACACGCCCGGCGTGAGCACCACGATGTTCGGGTCGTCGACCCCGGCCGGCGCGGACGCCCGCAGGGCCTGCAACAACTTGTTGGGGTAGTCGCCCACCGGGCGCACCCGCATCGAGACGAAGAGCTCCGGCAGGGTCTGCGCCATCACGCGCCGGTTCGAGATGACGTAGCTGACGCCGCTGGGCACCCGCACATTGTCTTCGAGCACCCGCCAGGCGCCCACTTCGTCGCGGATGAGGTCGATCCCGGACACCTGGATGCGCACGTTGTTCGCCGACACGATTCCGGCCGCCTGGCGGTGGAAGTGCTTGGAGGAGGTGATCAGGCCGGCCGGGATGACTCCATCCCGCACGGCCGCCTGCGGGCCGTAGATGTCGGCCAGGAACGCCTCGAGCGCCAGCACCCGCTGCTTGATCCCGGCCTCCACGGTCACCCACTCGGGCTGTTCGATCACCCGGGCACCGCGTCGAGGGGGAACGGGCGCTCCTCGCCGGCGAAGTCGAACGTCACGCCCTGCGCCAGGTACGAGCTCGCCAGAGCGTCGGTCCGACCGCGCAGCTCCTCCTGGGTCATCCGGGCGAGCGCGCCATAGACATCCTTGTAGGCCGCACGGGCCTCGGAGGGCGACAACGACGACGGATCGGGGAACATCTCGTCCCAGGCCGAGGCCTGTCCTCGTTCGCGCGGTGGTGCGGAGGTAGCGCCGTAGCCACTGAATAGGTCAACCATGACTGGATGTTAGTCGAGGGGTGTTGCCGGATTGTTTCCTGGCTCCGGCGTGGCGACCCGATCGGCCGGAGCCGCCGCGCGGCCCGGCGACCCGCGGGCAATCAAGGACCGAAGCCGTGAAAATGCATACAACCTCCAGGCACATTTTCCCAGTGACCAGACAATATTGCCGAACCGCTGCGAGGCATTCGGTTTTTTGCATACAGTTAGTCCAGTTCGACGCTGACGACACCGTCAGGCTTCATCGACCGCACCGACCAGATGTGAGCACGCATGCGAGCAGTTGCAGGGCCCCGATGGCTGGGTTTTCTGATTCCGGCGTCGTTGCTGATCAGCGCCGTGCTCCTGGTGGCCCGCCTGGCCGGTCCCGCCGACGCGCTCCTGTCCATCCTGTCCGCTCGCCTGCCGCTCTCCACGGCGGCCGCAGCGGCGGCGCCGGTCCTGTCGGCAACCCTCGGGGTGGGGCTCGGCCTCCTCGCCGCCCAACGGAGCCCGTGGGCCGCTCGCTCCCTACGTGCCCTGGCTGTTATCGGTAGCGCCCTGTGCGCGGCGTGGGTCGCGCTGGCGGGCGCCTTCTGGTTCGCCGTGCAGGCCGAGGTGATGCCCGTGTTCACGGATGAACCGCTTGCTCGGGCGGGTCTGGGCGTGTTGAGCACTCTCGTCCTGCCGGGTACCGCGGTGGTCTTCGGCGCCGCCGTGGCCGTGGCCGTGCACGTGCACGAGGCCACCCGACGGGTGGCCCGTGAGCCCTTCGTTCAGACCGCTCGCAGCCGCGGCCTGCCGATCTCGCGCCTGGTGGTCCGCACGGCGCTCCGCCGTGCCCTCGCCGCGATTCTCAGCGTGCTGGTCGCCGAAGTGGTGTTGGTCTACGGCTGCGCCCTCCTCCTGCAGGCGGTGTTGACCCGGCCCGCGCTCAGCGCGCAGCTGCCTCCGCTGCTTGCACCCGAGAGCCTGCCGGCTGTGCTCGGTGCCGCCCTCTTCGTCACGGTCGCCATCGTCATCGGCGGAGTGATGATCGCCACGGTCGCGCCGGGCGCCCCCACCCTCGAACCACACTCGCCCGCCCCTCGCCACCGCGCGGGCGCCAGTGGAAGCCTGGCTGTGATCCTGTCCGACACCAGCTCCCCCTCCACCGGCCCCACACGCGCATCGACAACCTTCCGGGCCTCGGACGTCCTGGACATCCGCGACCTGAGACTTCGGCCGCACGGTGCCGGGAGCGAGCACGCATCCGGCGCCGGAATCAGCCTCACCGTGTCCCGGGGCCAGGCGCTCGCCGTGATCGGCGACGAGGGCTCGGGCGCCATGGCCCTCTGCCTGGCCATCGCCGGGCTCCTGCCCCCCGCCACGGTCATCACGTCGGGGTCGGTTCTCTTCGAGGGCACGGAACTCGTCGGACTGCCCGAACAGCATTTCCGGAAGCTGCGCGGACGGAGAATCGGCTTCTTCGACCGCCCAGCCCCCGACCGCTTCGCCCACGACTGGCGCATCGCCCGGCAGCTGAGCTCTGTGATCGCCCCGGCGGACACCCGCCGCACGCGCCGCAGCACTCTCGACCTGCTGCAGCGGGTGGGCGTCGAGACCCCCGAGGCCGTCCTGGATGCGCGGCCACGAGACCTGAGCGCGGTCACCCTGCAACGGGTGCTGTTGGCCTGCGCGCTGGCGCGCAACCCACACCTCCTCATCGCACTCGACCCGGCCGCCGGGTTCGATCCGCACGACGAGGCCGGACTCCTGGACCTGCTGCACGACCTACAACGCGAACGCGAACTCACGCTGATAGTCGCCTCGGCCCGGCCCATCGTTGTCACTCGGTGCGACCGCGTCGCCGTACTGCAGGCCGGAACCGTTATCGAGCATGCCTCGGCCGGTGAGATCCTGACCGCGCCGCAGCATCCGCATACCCGCCGGTTGTTCGACGGCAGCACCTCGGGGCCGGCGCCGACCGGTCGCTGACCGCGGTGCGTTCGCGCCCGCGGCAGTTCAGGCCAGGTGTTCAGTCCTCGGTTACCGCATTGCGGGCGCCGAGCACATGCGAGCGCATCGCCACTTCCGCCCACACGGTGTCGCCGGTGCGCAGGGCGGTCAGGATGTCCCGGTGCTGGTGGTTACTGCGAGCGCGGTACTCCCCGCCGCCCCGCCGGAACGCCGCGGCCATGAGCGGAACCCGCGAAACGGACGAGGTCAGAGCCGCGAGTTGGGGGCTGCGGGAGGCCGCCACGACGATGCGGTGGAACTCGGCGTTCAACCGGCCGAGTTCGGCCAGACCCGCGTCGTCGTCCGCCGTGAGCACGGGCTCCATGGCGTCGATCAGCTCGGCGAGGAGGTCGAGCTCGGCCACCGAGATCCGGGTTGCTGCCAGGCCCGCGGCCCGGCTTTCCAGTGAAGCCCGCACGAAATACGTCTCGCGCACCTGCTCGATGGTCCAGGCCACGACCGTCGCTCCGCGATTGGGCACAAACGTCACCAGGCCGGCCTCATCCAGCCGCCGCAACGCCTCCCGCACGGGCGTACGGCTCACGCCGAGTTCCTGGGCGAGTGCCTGTTCGCGGAGCGTCGAGTGCGGGCCCAGCTCGCCCGAGAGAATCCGCGCACGCAACGCCAGGTAGACCTTTTCACCGCCGGTGGAGACCACAGTGCCCTCCCTCCACTCCGGGCGCACCCCTCCCGTACCACCGAGCTTTACACAATCCTCACGTCAATGGGAATTCCCGAGGAAAGCGGGCACCGGTTCGCGCCGACCAGCGGGGGTACCGGGCGCACAAAAAGGGCCCGTCTTTCGACGGGCCCTTTCAGGTGCTTCTCGCGAAGCGGATACTACAAATGCTTAGATGCTGTTCACATCGAGCGGGATGCCGGGACCGAACGTGGTCGAGACGGCGCCCTTGGTGATGTAGCGGCCCTTGGAGGAACTCGGCTTAAGGCGAACGATCTCCTCGAGCGCGGCTCCGATGTTCTCGTTGAGCTGCTCGGCCGAGAACGAAGCCTTGCCCACGACGAAGTGCACGTTGGAGTGCTTGTCGACGCGGAATTCGATCTTTCCGCCCTTGATGTCGGACACGGCCTTGGCGACGTCAGGCGTCACGGTTCCGGTCTTCGGGTTGGGCATGAGACCGCGCGGGCCGAGGACCTTACCGAGACGACCGACCTTGCCCATGAGCTCGGGGGTCGAGACGGCCGAGTCAAACGAGGTGTAGCCGGCGGCTACCTTCTCGATGAGCTCGTCGCCACCGACCTCGTCGGCGCCGGCAGCGATGGCTGCCTCAGCCGCGGGGCCCGTTGCGAAGACGATGACGCGGGCGGTCTTACCGGTGCCGTGGGGAAGAATCACGGTACCGCGGACCATCTGGTCAGCCTTGCGCGGGTCGACGCCGAGCTTGAGCGCGACCTCGACGGTGGAGTTGAACTTGGCGGAGCCGGTCTCGCGAGCGAGGGTCACGGCTTCGGTGGGGGTGTAGAACTTATCGGCTTCGATCTTCTCGACCGCAGCGCGGTAGGCCTTTGACTTGGGTGCCATTTTGAATCTCCTGTAGATGCATGTGCTGAGAGCGTGGTTTTCGTGAGCCTGGCTGGCTCTTCCACTTGGTGCCTGTTGGCGGGCCCAGAGGCCTGCGCAGTCGGCGGGTGTTCGACGAATCGAACGAAAGGGTGTTAGCCCTCGACCGTGATGCCCATGGAGCGAGCGGTTCCGGCGATGATCTTCGACGCGGCGTCGAGGTCATTGGCGTTGAGGTCAACCATCTTGGCCTCGGCGATTTCGCGAACCTGCGCCTTGGTGAGCTTGGCAACCTTGACGGTGTGCGGGGTTCCGCTGCCCTTGGCAACTCCTGCGGCCTTCTTGATGAGCTCCGCTGCGGGCGGGGTCTTCAAGATGAACGTGAAGGAACGGTCGTCGTACACGGTGATCTCAACCGGGATGACGTTGCCGCGCTGGGATTCGGTCTGGGCGTTGTAGGCCTTGCAGAATTCCATGATGTTCACGCCGTGCTGACCCAGCGCCGGCCCGATGGGGGGTGCGGGGTTGGCGGCGCCGGCCTTGATCTGAAGCTTGATCAGACCAGTAACCTTCTTCTTCGGTGCCATGTTCTATTCCTTTTCAGTGATCGAACCCAGATCTCGCTGTTCGAGCAAACTACGCTGATCGAGCTTGTCGAGATCGAGGTTCTCCCGCGTCCCCGGCATTTCCGGGGGGCGGTGGTTGGGGGAGGTTAAAGCTTGGTGACCTGGTCGAAGCTGAGCTCGACCGGGGTCTCACGCTCGAAGAGCGACACGAGCACGATGAGCTTGCCGCTCTCGGGCTTGATCTCGCTGATCGAACCGGGCAGGCCCGCGAACGAGCCTTCCTTGATCGTGATGGTCTCGCCGATTTCGTAGTCGATCTCGGCGGGCAGAACACGCTGGGCGGCCTTGCCGGGAGCGCCGGACTTGGTGACCGGAACATCCTTGATCTCGACGAGGCCCTTGAGCATGCCGAAAGCTTCTTCGAAACGCAGCGGGGTCGGGTTGTGCGCGTTGCCCACGAAGCCGGTGACTCCGGGGGTGTGACGCACAACAGACCAGCTGTCTTCGTTGAGGTCCATGCGCACCAGGACGTAGCCGGGGATGCGCACACGGGTGACCATCTTGCGCTGGCCGTTCTTGATCTCGACGACGTCTTCCATCGGAACCTCGACCTGGTAGATGAAATCTTCCATGGCCATCGACTGCTTGCGGTTCTCGATGTTGGACTTCACACGACGTTCGAAGCCGGCGTAGGAGTGGATGACGAACCACTTGCCGGGCTGGAAGCGCAGTTCCTTGCGGAAGGCTTCGTACGGGTCCTCGTCTTCGGCCTCGGCCTCGACCTCTTCTTCGTCCTCGACGGCCTCAGCGGCAGCCTCGGCCTCGTCGGCGGAGTCGATGTCGAGGGCGTCTTCGACGATGGCGTCGGCTTCGGGATCGGTCGACTCGGCGAGGGCATCCAGTGCGGCGTCGAGATCGTCTTCGATGTCGGCGTTCTCGTCTTCTACGTGCAGGGCGACCTGCTCGGCGGCTTCGACCGACGTCTCGTCGGCGGCGAGGGTGTTGCCCTCCTGCGCCTCATCGTCGTTGGAGGACTGTTCTGCGGCGGTGGCCCAGTCGACGTCGTCGCGATTGGTCTCAGTCACTAAATATCAATCCTTCTTCTATTGCGCGGGCGTGAGGCTGCACCGTGGTGCTCACTCACCGATCCTGCGTTCATGATCAGTCGGGGTGCCGCTTCTGCGGCACGGCTCAACTGGGAGTGCCGAATACGTACGTGACGACGAGCGCGAACACCCAGTCGAGTGCCGATACCAGCGCCATCATGATCACCACGAAAATCAGAACCACTCCGGTGTAGCTGAGCAGTTCCTTGCGGGTCGGGGTGACGACCTTACGGAGTTCGGCCAGGACCTGCTTGATAAACAGGGACACCCGAGCGAACGGACCGCGCTTGGTTTCGCGGGCCACTCTGGCGTTCGCGACGATTTCCTCGCTGGGTTCGTCGATAACTTTTCGGGCCACCTGTTACACCTTTCGTGGGCCGGCGGAAAGACCACCGACTTGCAGGGCGGACAGGACTCGAACCTGCAACCTGCGGTTTTGGAGACCGCTGCTCTACCAATTGAGCCACCACCCTATGAAGCGAAACCCGTCGGCTTCCTGTGTGCTTCTTTCGGTCAAACGACCAAAATAGGCGCAAAAAAGCTTGGCAGATTTCAACTACCGGACCAAGTCTAGGTCACGTCGGGTGCCCTGTAAAGCCAGCGCCTGTTCCCAGGGCATGGCCGCCCCCGTATGCTCGAAGCGTGGCACACGACATCAAACGGATCTCCACCAGAATCGGCTCCATTGCGGAGTCCGCGACCCTCAAGGTCGACGGCAAGGCCAAGGCGCTGCAAGCGGCCGGCCGGCCGGTCATCAGCTTCGCGGCGGGTGAGCTGACTTCCCCACTCCCGCGCACATCGTGGAGGCGGCCCTGGCGGCCGTGAAGGATCCGCGCAATCACCGCTATACGCCGGCGGCCGGCCTCCCGGACCTCCGCGAGGCCATCGCCGCCAAGACGCTCCGGGACAGCGGCCTCGAGGTCGGCCCCTCGCGGGTGCTCGTCACCAACGGCGGCAAGCAGGCCGTCTACCAGGCCTTCGCCACCCTGCTCGACCCGGGCGACGAGGTTCTGCTGCCCACCCCGTACTGGACCACCTACCCCGAGGCCATCCGCCTGGCCGGCGGCGTACCCGTCGACGTCTTCGCCGGCAGCGACCAGGGGTACCTCGTCACGGTGGAGCAGCTCGAGGCCGCCCGCACCGAGAAGACCAAGGTGCTCCTCTTCGTCTCCCCGTCCAACCCCACCGGCGCGGTCTACTCCGAGGAGCAGACCCGGGCCATCGGCGAATGGGCCGAGGAACACGGCCTCTGGGTGATCAGCGATGAGATCTACCAGAACCTCACCTATGACGGTGTGCGCGCGGTTTCCATCGTCGAGGCCGTCCGGCCCTCGCCGACCGCACCATCCTGGTCAACGGCGTCGCGAAGACCTACGCCATGACCGGCTGGCGGCTGGGCTGGATGGTGGGACCGCAGGATGCGATCACCGCCGCGGCAAACCTGCAGTCGCACCTCACCTCGAACGTGTCGAACATCTCTCAGCGCGCCGGTATCGCCGCGTTGAACGGCCCGCAGGATGACGCCGAGGCCATGCGGGTCGCCTTCGACCGCCGCCGCAAGCTCATCGTCGCCGAGCTGAACAAGATCCCGGGCATTCTCACGCCCACCCCGCAGGGGGCGTTCTACGTCTACCCGACGTGACGGGTCTGCTCGGCCGCACCTGGGGAGGCGTGACCCCCACGACGTCGCTCGAGCTGGCCGACCTCATCCTCGACCAGGCAGAGGTCGCGGCAGTGCCCGGCGAGGCCTTCGGCCCGAGCGGCTTCCTGCGCCTGTCCTACGCGCTGGGCGACGACGCGCTCCTCGAGGGCATCCGCCGCCTGCAAACCCTCTTCGCCTAGTCCGCGAACTGTGACTTAAGCCCCAGAAATCGGCTCTCCTGACTCTTCCGTGGGTCATTTCCGGCCCGGGAGGGCTGGTCGGTGGCCGCCGAGGCTGAGCATGGCGAGGCTGATGAGGGCGTCAGGTGAGGCGAAGCCGAACGCGATTCTGGTGAGGAGTCTGATTTTGGTGTTCATGGATTCGATGCGGCCGTTGGAGAGGTTGTGTTCTATCGAGGCGAGGATCGCGACGCGGTGCTTCACGATGCTTCGTTGCAGCTTCACGAACGCGGGGATGCGGCAGCGGCGAGCCCAGGCGACCCATTTGTCGAGGGCTTCCTTGGCCTGGTCGAGCGGGAGTTTGAAGATGACTCTGAGGCCTTCTTTGAGGTAGTAGGCGCGGGCCAGTCGGGGGTCGGTTTGGACGATCCAGGCCAGCTTGGTTTGTTGTTTCTCGGTGAGGTTCTCGGGGTTTTTCCAGAGCGCATAACGGCTGTTTCTGATGCCGGCCGCGCGAGCGCTGTCGGGGCGTTCGGGGGCTCCGTTCCGGGGTCGGCCGCGGCCCCGCGCGGCGTCATTGATGCGGGCGGCTTTGCGGGCGTCGTTCCAGGCTGCGCGGCGGACTTCGTCGAGGGCTTCGGTGGCCCATTTGACGACGTGGAACGGGTCCGCGCAGCGCACCGCGTTCGGGCAGCGGGCCGCGACAACGTTGGCGATCCAGGCCGCACCGTCCGCGGAAACATGCGTGATCTGTGCGGAACGCTCGGGGCCGAGGGCGTCGAAGAACGTGCCGAGGGTGGCTTTGTCTTGGCCCGGTGCAGCCCAGACGAGACGACCGGTGTCGTGGTCCACGACGATGGTGAGGAACTTGTGGCCACGCTTGTAGGAGATCTCATCGATCCCGATGCGGGTGAGGCCATCGAACGGGTCGTGCAGGGTCGCGGCGTCGTCCCAGACCCGGGTGACGATCGCGCCGACGGTGCGCCAAGCGATGCGCATCAACGCGGTAACCGCGGTCTTGGAAGACTGCGTAGCCAGCCACGCGACGTGGTCGTCGAAGAGGTAGGTATGTCCGGCCTGGTGCCGAGCCCACGGCACCGACGCGACCGTGACGCCATGCTCACGGCACGCCACCCGGCGGGCGTCTGCCTCGAGAACGACCTGGATGATGCCAGCATCCAGGCTCCGCCAGCGTCGTCGACCCTCACCACGGTCGTAGCCTGGGCTGCGCCGGTGGCACAGCCCACACCGGTTCCGGGCCGCTTTCATCGGCCGGACCGCGACGACCAAAACGCCCGCATCGTCGTCGTAATCGACGTCGTCAACGATGGTCTTTTCGACACCGAGCAGAGTCCGCCATATCCTTGCAGTACGCACGCCGTTTTCCGTTCTTCAGTTTCCAACCTTTGACAGTCAGAAACCTAGACAGAAAGCGGCGTGCGCTCGTTAAGCCACGCGGAAACCACCCACGGATATGTCAGAAGAGCCCAGAAATCCGGGATTTCTGGGGCTTTTCTCACAGTTCGCGGGGTCCACCGGTCGGTGGATGCCCAGGTCGGCCAGACGGGTGTTGCCCGGGGCCGGTTCTGGGACGAGTGTGGAGGCATGACAACTTCCCCTCCTGCCGTGCGCGTGGCGCGGCTGAGCAAGTCCTACGGGCCGTTCGACGCCGTCACCGACATCAACTTCGACATCCGATCGGGCGAAACCTTCGCCCTGCTCGGCCCCAACGGTGCGGGCAAGAGCAGCACCATCGAGATCCTCGAGGGCTACCGGGACCGCTCCGAGGGTGACGTCACGGTGCTCGGCGAGGACCCGCAACACGCCGGGCTGGACTGGAAGGCCCGGATCGGCATCGTGCTGCAGTCCAGCGGGGAGAGCGGCAACGCCACCGTGCTCGAGCAGCTCAAGCACTTCGCACGCCTGTACCCGAATCCCCGGTCGGTCGACGAGGTGCTGGCCGCGGTCGGCCTCGAGGAGAAGGCCAAGACTCGCATCCACCGGCTCTCCGGCGGGCAGCAGCGCCGGGTGGATGTTGCGCTCGGCATCATCGGACGGCCGGAACTACTGTTCCTGGACGAACCCACCACGGGCTTCGACCCCGAGGCCCGGCACCAGTTCTGGGACCTCATTCGGCAGCTCAAGGCCGAGGGCACCACCATCCTGCTCACCACCCACAATCTCGACGAAGCCGCGGAGCTCAGCGACCGGGCCGGCATCATCGTGGGCGGCCGTCTCATCGACATCGGTGCGATCGGCGAACTCGGCGGTCCGGCCGCCCGCACCCCGAAGGTGCGCTGGCGCGACGCCTCCGGCACCCTGCAGGAGGTGCGCACCGACACCCCGGCACGACTAGTGGCCGAACTGGCCGGTGCCGCGGGCGGTGAACCAGCTGAGCTGCAGGTCATCCGCCCCAGCCTCGAAGACATCTACCTGGGCCTGGTGCGCGCTCACGCGGCCGGCAACGCCAGCACGGCCAAGTCCCCCACGACAGCGAGCTCCACGACCGACAGCACGGAGGTGCTCGCATGAGCGCGACCCTGACCACCTCTACCGCGCCGGCGCGCACCGCCAGGCACGGGCTATTCACACTCGGTGTGGCGCGCATCGGCTTCGAGATCCGCCTGTACTTCCGCTCCACCGACACCGTGTTCTTCACGTTCCTGTTCCCGTTCATCATGCTCGGC
Source organism: Cryobacterium sp. PAMC25264 (assembly GCF_019443325.1). Taxonomy (NCBI): domain Bacteria; kingdom Bacillati; phylum Actinomycetota; class Actinomycetes; order Micrococcales; family Microbacteriaceae; genus Cryobacterium; species Cryobacterium sp. PAMC25264. The sequence goes on along the minus strand of NZ_CP080383.1, from coordinate 3,859,707 downwards.
ATCTTCACTGCCGCGTTCAGCGCCCAGGGCAACATCGGCACCAACCCCGACGGCTCCGGCGGCATCAGCGTGGGCGCGTACTACCTGCCCGGCATGCTCGCCGCGGGCATGCTGCTCTCCGGCCTGCAGAACCTCGCGATCGACATCGCCGGCGAGAAGGGCGATGGCACCCTCAAACGCCTCGGCGGCACCCCGCTGTCACCGCTGAGCTATTTCATCGGCAAGATCGGGCAGGTGTTCGTCACTGGCTCGCTACAGGCCGCACTGCTCCTGCTCGTGGCCCGGTTCGCCTTCGACATCGCCCTGCCCACCGAGCCGGAGAAATGGCTCACCTTCGTCTGGGTTTTCGTTCTCGGCGTCATCACCTGCGCCTTCCTGGGCATCGCCCTCTCGGCCCTGCCGCGGTCGGGACGCAGCGCCTCCGCGGTCGTGATTCCCATCGTTCTGGTGCTGCAGTTCATCTCGGGGGTGTACCTGCAGTTCAACGCGCTGCCCGAGTGGATGCAGAACGTCGCCGGCCTGTTCCCGCTCAAGTGGATGGCGCAGGGCATGCGGTCCGTCTTCCTGCCCGACTCCTTCGCGGCGCAGGAGCAGAACGGCGCCTGGGAGCTCGGTCTGGTGGCGCTGGCGCTGCTGATCTGGCTGGTCGTTGGCCTGGTCGGCAGCCGGCTCACCTTCCGGTGGATCCGCAAGGACGCGTAGTGCACCGCCCGTCCCTGCCGCAGGTCCCCGCTGCGGCATGGGATGCTTGGCGCATGAATGCCAGACGGTGGTGGGACCTGATCGTCGCCGGATCCCTGATCGTCCTGGCCGCCATCGCGTTGGAAGGCTCGGACACGCACGCCGTGAGCGCCGCCGGAGCGGTGCTGTCGCTGGCGGCGGTCGGGCTGGCCTACATCGTCTGGGGCCGGCGCATGCTGCGACCCCAACCCGTGTCCGGCGACCGCGGGTCTTCCGGCTTCGATCATGTGACGTACCCCGGTTCCGCCCGGCTGCTGCGCGTCACTCTCATCGTCGGCTGCGGAGCGGCCACGGCATTCGATCCCAGCATGGCCACCCTCCAGACGCTGGTGTTCCCGCTGATCTGGGCCCTGGCTGAGTCGTTCCGCCACGCCGTCCTGCTCAGCACGGCGCTGACTGCCATGTGCGGCCTTGGCCTCTGGGTCAGTGGCGGGCGCACACCCGACGCCGCTGCCCAAGCCCTGGCCATCGAGACGATCTCACTCGTGTTCGCCCTGGCCATGGGCACCTGGATCACGCGGATCGCCACCGCCGGTGCCGAGCAGCGCCGGCTGGTGGAGAAGCTCACCCTGGCCCAGGACGAGCTTGCCGTGCTGCACCGGGATGCCGGCAGCGCGAGCGAGCGGGAGCGCCTCGCCCGCGAGATCCACGACACCATCGCGCAGAGCCTCACCAGCCTGGTGATGCTCGCCCAGCGCACTCGCCGCGAGCTCGACGCCCTGCCGGTCGACACATCCGTCGCCGCGGACAGCGTCGACCTCATCGAGGCCACCGGCCGCGACGCCCTAGGAGACTGCTGATTTAGATGGCTGCGGTGGGCCCGGCGAGTCGGGGGCCCGTTTTTTGAGTCGGGTGTGGTCGTGTTTGGGCTGCTTGCGGGATCGATTCGGTGTCGCGAGTCTGGCCAGTAGAAGGTGGTCGTCGGGGTCGGTGTGAGGGCTGGGGTGTCTGCCCTGCCTGGGGTCTTCAGCCAAGTGCCCAAACCCCGTTCTGGCTGGTGAGGCCAAGGCTCAGGAGTCGTTTCAGGTTGATCGCGGCGGCGCGGTTGTTCCACCAGGCGTGGTTCTTCACGACGCCGCGGTAAGGGACTCGTCTCGCGCCGCGAGTCATCCATGCGATCGAGCGTTCAACCATCGGCCGGTGCTGCCGGTAGACGGCTTGAAAGTCAGGGTCCAGCGCGCGTGCGCGGTGCTCGCGTTGGATCTGCTGCTGCGGATGCAAAACCATTTTGCGACCGTCGACGGCGCTCGTGCACTGGGCTCGGAGCGGGCAGCTCGCGCAAACGGCGCCAAATGTGACATTACGTTTCACGGTGATCGGTCGGGTGTTCCCCGCAGGACACGTCACCGTGCGCTTAGCTTCGTCGATGCTGAAGTCATCGATTGTGAATCCGCCCGGAACCGCCCGACTCAACGGCATCGGTTTGATGATCGGAACATGCCCGGCCGCGGTGACCTCGGCGAGGAGGTCCCCGCTGCCGTAGGCAGAATCACCGAGGACCTCGACCGTGTCCGAGCCGATGCTCGTGTCAGCGGCCACCAGGGCCGCGCCGCGGGCCGCGTCACTGTTCTTGGGCCCGGACGCTTTCGTCAACACGGCCGCGGTCACCAGACCCGTATCGGGCTCGATCGCGATGTGGGCTTTGAAACCGTCTTGCTTCTTCTCCCGGCTCTTGTGCGCGTGGCGGGCGTCCGGGTCAACGGTCGAGATCACCCGGTCCGGCGCGACCTTCCGCGCGATCCGCCACCGCCCATCCGAGCCATCGGACCCCTCAGCCGGCTCGACGTCCTGGCCCGCGACGAGGGCGAGCAACGCGACCGTCTCCTGCTGCGAGTCGGTCAATGACGTCGTGTCGATTGCCGCAAGCAACGCCAGGGCGTCGGTCACGAGGCGGGAAACGAGTTCGTCCCTGGCCGCCTTGTCGTCCCAGGCGATGTCGGGCTTGCCGGGCTTCTCGTAGTCATGGCCGGGCAGGCCGGCCACGATCATGTCGGCGCCGGGGATCTCCCGACCGACCCGGCGGATCTGCGCGACCAACTGCGTCACCGTGTCCTGGCGGGCGACCGCGTCATCCAAAATCGTGGAGTCCAACGCCCGCCGCTTCCGACCCGACAACGCCCCAGAACCGGCAATAACCTCGGCGACGGCGTCGAAAATTCGGTGCGGGCGGGTGCTTGCCGCGAGGCGGCGTCGCCAATACGTCAACACCGTCGGGTGGAACGATGTTTCCGTCAACCCGAACCCGCAGGCCGCTTTCCACCGCAGATCAAACGTGACGGCTTCCGCGGTTTCCCGGTCCGATAACGAGTGCAGGGTCTGCAGCACCATCACCGATGCGATCACGTCCGCGGGCGTCGAGGGCCGGCCACGACCCGACGGAAACAGGTCCGCGAACGCGTCATCCGGGAACAACTCGTGCCGGTGCTCAGCGAGAAAAGCGAACACCGACCCCGCCGGCAACATGTGCCCAGCGAACACACCGACATCCAACAACTGACGCTGACCATCATCACGACCCTGCATGAATCAAGTCTTAAACACCTCCGCCGAAACCAACAAAGGCGCGCCTTAAACGCCCCGATAAATCAGCAGTCTCCTAGCCGAGGCGCGCGCGCTGGTGGCATCCATGGCGCCGGCCCGGGTGGGTGACGGCGACCTCGCCCACACCCTGGCCCGCTTGGCCGAACGCTTCGAACGTGAGACCGGGATTCGGGTGGGCGTCGACCTCGCCGGGCTCGGCAGCGACGGCGACGGCACTGCGCCCGCACTCGACCGGGCCCTCGAAGTGGTTTTGCTGCGGTGCGCCCAGGAGGGCCTGGCCAACGTACGCAAGCACTCCGGCGCGGGAGCCGCCCATGTGGGTGTCGCGCGGGCCGGCCACGACATCGTCCTCACCGTGTCCGACAGCGGCAGGGGGCTGGGCGACTACACCCCCGACACCGAGCACGGCTTCGGCCTGGCCGGGATGCGCGACAGGCTCGCCCTGGTCGGCGGGAGACTCGAGGTCACCGACAGTGCGGCCGAGGGCGCCGCCGGCGGGCACGGCACGACCCTTCGGGTGACCCTGCCCGTCTCCGCGCCGGCTGTGCCGGCATTGCCCACCGGTGCGGGGGCCCGCGGATGATCCGGGTGCTGGTGGCCGACGACCATCCGATCGTGCGCGGAGGCATCGTCGGCCTGCTCGGCACCGCCGGCGACATCGAAGTGGTCGGCGAAGCGTCCGATGGTGCCGCAGCCGTGCTCCTGGCCGCTGAGCTGCGGCCCGACCTGGTGCTGATGGACCTGCGGATGCCCCAGCTGGACGGCGCGGCGGCCACCGCCCAGATCCTTGCGCACAACCCGGACACCCGGGTGCTGGTGCTCACCACCTACGAGACCGACGACCAGATCCTCGGCGCCATCGCGGCCGGGGCCAGCGGCTACCTGCTCAAGGCCGCACCGCAGGCCGAGATCATCGAGGGTGTGCGCTCTGTCGCCGGCGGCCAAACCGTGCTCGCGCCCGTGATCGCCGCCAGGCTGGTGCAGCGGGTGCGGGCGGATGCCGCGCCGGCGCCCCGGCTGTCGGCCCGCGAACTCCAGGTGCTCCGCCTCGTGGCGACGGGCGAGAGCAACCCGCAGATCGCCCGGTCGCTCTTCATCGGCGAGGCCACCGTGAAGACCCATCTGCTGCACGTGTTCGAGAAGCTCGGCGTGAGCGACCGCACGCGCGCGGTCACCCTCGCCATGGAGCTACGCCTGCTCTAGCCCGTTTCGCGGCCGGAATCGACTCGCCACACGTCACCCCATTCCCGCCCGCGGGACTCGTGCCACCAGCGGGAGCAGGTGTCGTGACGTGCCGGTTGAGGCCCGCTCCATGCACCCGAAGCGGCCTCAACTGGCAACTCACCGGATACGGCCGTCGTGAGTTGCCAGTTCGGGCCCATTCAGCGCGCCGGAGGGGGCTCCAACTGGCAACTCACATCGACGCTCCTCCCCCGAGGCGCCGCACGCTGCCGATTCGGTGCCCCCAGAGGGATTTTTGCCGCAAGGGGCGGGCGCACCGCTCCGAATCGCGCTTGCGGCGGGCGGGCGGGCTAGAGCAGCGAGAAACCGACGAACACCGGTTCGGGCTGCAGGATCACACCGAAGTCGCTCTGCACGCGCTGCTGTACGAAGCGGGCGAGCTGCCCGATCTCGTCGGCGGTAGCCCCGCCGGTGTTGGTGATCGCCAGGGTGTGCTTGCTCGAGATCGCGGCCCGCGACCCGGGTAGCCGGAACCCGCGGTGGATGCCGGAGTTCTCGATCAGCCAGGCCGCGCTGAGCTTCACAGTGCGCAACACCTGGCTGCCGGGCATGGGCCCGACGCCGGCGTACTCATCGAGCGGGATCACACGGTCGGGCAGCTCGATCTCGGCCTGTTTCCAGCGCGGCGCATCCGTGGGCAGGGTACGGGCAAAACTCTCGGTCACGATCGGGTTGGTGAAGAAAGACCCGGCGCTGTAGGTGTCGGGGTCGGCGTCGTCGAGCACCATGCCCTTGCCGGCGCGCAGGCCCAGCACGCTCTGGCGCAGATCGATCAGCGGCACCCTGTCACCCACCTGCACGCCGAGGGCCTGGGCCAGCTGCGGGTACCCCACCGGCCGGCTCAGCGGCGTGCCGAGCACCTCGGCCTGCGGGGTCATGTCGCGCAGCTCGAGTTCGATGGCGAGCACCACGCCGCGGCGGCCCTGCTTGAGCACCGAGGTGCGGTAGTCCAGCCGGAGATCGGCGGCGCTGAGCCGTTCCACCTCGCCGGACTCGTAGTCCAGGAAGTCGATGGCCGCCAGGCTGCTGGAGAGCTCCTGACCATACGCACCGATGTTCTGCACGGGCGCCGCACCACTGGTGCCCGGGATGCCGGACAGCGCTTCGATGCCCGCCCAGCCGTTCGCGACGGTGTGGGCCACCAGCTCATCCCACGGTTCGCCGGCCTGCACCCGGATGCGCAGGGGCCGCCCGTCGAGGTCGTCGTCGGTTGCCGACTCCGGCACCAGGTCGAGCCGCTCGATGCCGCGCGTGCGCACCAGGATGACCACGCCGTCGAAGCCCGCATCCGCCGCCACGGTGTTGGAGCCGCCGCCGACGAGAACCCATGGTTCGTCACCCGCCCAAGCGTCCCGGGCCGCCGCGATCAGACCGGCCTCGTCGGTCGGGGCCACCAGCTGCGTGGGGGCGCCGCCGACGCGCAGCGTGGTCAGCTCAGACAGGTTCACGGGCACAGGCTCGGTCATGGCGGATCAGACGAGGCTGACGCGCGCCTGCGCCTTACCCAGGACGGTGGTGTTGTTGAAGGTGACCGTGAGGTCGATGCGGGCGACGCCGGCCTCGGCGTCGAGGGCGCCGACCTTGGCCAGAACGGTCACGACCGCGCCGAGGTCGGGGTCGACGGGCACCGGGCGGGTGAACCGCACCTGGTAGTCCACGACGCGCGCCGGGTCGCCGGCCCAGTCGACGACGGGCTGGATGCCCAGACCCATGGTCAGCATGCCGTGGGCGAGCACACCGGGCAGCCCAACCGACTCCGCGACGTCGTCACGGTAGTGGATCGGGTTGAAGTCGCCCGAGGCACCCGCGTAACGCACCAGGGAATCCCTGGTGAGCGGGAAGCGGCTCTCGGCGACGATGTCGCCGACCGAGAGGGAGTCGAGGCTGGGCGTGGCGGGCACTGTCTTGTCGGTCATTCGTCTCCCCTGACGACGAGGGTGGAGGTGGCGGTGACCACGTGGGCGCCGGATGCGTCGAGGATCGTCGACTCCGCGGTGACCATCGAGTGGCCGCCGAGGCTCTTCACGCTGGCGACGGTGAGCGTGGCGGTGAGCTCGTCACCGGCCACGATCGGCCGGCTGAAGCTGAAGCGCTGGTCGCCGTGCACCACCCGGGTGAAGTCGATGCCCGCGTCGGGTTCGGCGAGCAGCTGGGCCAGGGTGGCCTCCTGCACGACCACGGCGAACGTGGGCGGCGCCACGACGTCGGCATAGCCGGCGGCCTGCGCGGCCTCGGGGTCGAAGTTGATCGGGTTGGTCGCGAAAACGGCCCGCGAAAACTCGCGCACCTTCTCTCGACCCACGAGATACGGCGGCACAGCGGGAAAGACCCGGCCCTGGATTGCTGGATTCACAGACACGTACCGAGTGTACTTGCGCCGGGCGCCGGGAGGCCCGCGCGCCGGCCCCCGCTGAGGAATTGTCGGAAGCTGGGCGTTAGGGCAGGATTGGCCCAGTGGATTACCAACAAGTGGCCCTGACCGCCCCCGAGGTCGAACCCCTGCTCACCGGCCTCCGTCAGGAGTATGAAGCACGCTATGGCGCCGGCGCCGGCGACTCGGTGCTGGATGTCGAGCCGCAGGAGTTCGAGGCCCCCACCGGCGCCTTCGTGGTGCTGATGGATGGGGACCGCACCGTCGCAGGCGGCGGCCTCCGCCGGATCGACGATGAGACCGTTGAGATCAAGCGGATGTGGACCAACCCGGACTACCGCCGCCAGGGCCATGCCCTGCGGCTGCTGCGCGAGCTGGCCGGCCTGGCCGGGCAGCTCGGCTACACGACCGTGCGTCTGGAGACCGGGCACGCCCAGCCCGAGGCTCTCGCCCTGTACCGCGGCCTCGGCTTCACCGAGATCGACAGCTACGGCCCCTACGAGCACGCCGCCGCGTTCGAGTTCGGTGTCGACGCCGTCACGACGACGCCCCGCCACTCGGCGCGAGCCCGCGAACTGTGAGAAAAGCACCAGAATTCGCAAGTTTTAGGTGCTTAACTCACAGTTCGCGAACCTAGACGGACGGGATGACCAAGCCGCCCCAGGTGTCGAGCATGTACTTCTGGGTCTCCGGGGAGAGCAGCAGTTCCTTGAGCTTGACGATGCGCGGATCGTTCTCGAGCTCGGGCGTGGTGGCCAGCACGTTGGCGTAGGGGCTGTCGGAGCCCTCGATCAGGATCGCCTGGTCGGCGGTGAGGCCGGCCGGCAGGGCGAACGAGATTGTCACGAACGCCGCGTCGACGTCCTGCACGGCCTGCGGCAGGGTGGCGTTCTCGATCTCGCGGAACTCGTACTTGTTCGGGTTCTCGGTGATGTCGGCGAGCGAGGTGGGCTCATCCGTCGTCTCGATCAGGCCTTCGCCGGCCAGGATCTTGAGGGCGCGGCCCTCGTTGGTCGGGTCGTTCGGAATGGCGATGGTAGCGCCGTCCTTGAGGTCGTCGAGCGACTTCACGGTGTTGCTGTAGAACGCGGCGCTGGGCAGGTAGATCTCGCCGACGCTGACCAGGCTGCCGCCGGCCTGCTCGTTGTAGGTCTTGAGGAACGTGGCGTTCTGGAACAGGTTCGCGTCGATCGAGCCGTCGGACAGGGCCACGTTGGGGGTGTTGTAGTCGGTGAAGTCCTGGAAGGTGATTTCCAGGCCCGCGTCGGCGGCGAGGTTGTCCTGCACGAACTTGAGGATGTCGCCGGCCGGGGTGGCCAGGGCGCCCACGGTGACGGTGCCGAGGTCATCGGCTCCGCCGCTGGCGGCCGGCGCGTCGGAGGAGCCGGCGCAGGCCGTGAGGGCGAACAGGGCGGAGATGGCAACGGCGGCACCAGCAAGGCGCGTGCTGCGTGAGGTGAACTGCATGGGAGGACTCTTCTCGTGGGTGGCGGGTGGTGAGAGCCGCGCCGTCATGCTGACTTCGACGCGACCGGGTGAGACAGGGGGTGGGAAGGGGGCAGCTCAGACGCCGGTGACGACGCCGGCGCGGAGGGCCGGCACGGCCTTCTCCGCGCGGCTCGGCCGGGAGCGGTGCGCGAAACGCTTGGCCAGCATCGTCGCCAGCCCCTGCAACAGCATCACGATCACGAAGATCACGATGATCACGGCGACCATGTGGATGGTGCTGTAACGCTGGTAGCCGTACCGCACGGCGACATCGCCCAGGCCACCGCCGGCGACGGTGCCGACCATGGCGGAGAAGTTGATGATGGACGTCACCGTGGTGGAGAGCCCCAGGATCATCGGGGCGAGCGCCTCGGGCACGAGCACCTTCGACACGATCTGCCAGCGGGTGGCGCCCAACGACTCGGCCGCCTCGATCAGGCCCGTGTCCACCTCCTTGATCGCGATCTCCACCATGCGGGCGAAGAACGGGATCGCCACCACCGCCAGCGGAACGATGGCGGCGGTGGGGCCGATGAAGGTGCCCACCACAAGACGGGTGAACGGGATCAGCGCGACCATGAGGATGATGAACGGCACGCTGCGGCCGAGGTTCACGATGAAATCGAGCACCCGGTTGATCACCCGGCCGGCCCGGCGCGAGCCGAACGGACTCTCGAACAGGCCACCGGGTTCGGTGCCGACGAGCAGGATGCCCAACGGCAGCCCCACGATGACCGTGATGAGCAGCGAGACGCCCACCATATAGAGGGTCTGACCGGTGCCGATGAGCAGAACCTGGAACAGGTCCGACCAGAACTGCGGCAGTGATGGATCCAGAAGCACGGTTACTCCCCCACGATTTCGACGAGCATGCCCTGGCTGCGCAGGTCCTCGATGGGCCCGGCGTTGCCCGCCGGACTCCCCGGCAGGGCCAGGCGGGTGCGCCCGGCCTGGTTGCCGCCGATGGTCTCGATGGCCGCGCCGAGGATGGACACATCCAGCCCGTAGGTGCGCGCCAGCTGGGCGATCACCGGCCGGTCGGCCGATCCGCCGCTGAAGGTGATGTCGATCACCGTGTCCCCGGCAGCGACGGGGCGTCGCCGAGCGGGAAGAGTTCGTGCGCCAGCCGGGAGCCGGCGGTGGAGATGAGCGAGACGATGCGGCCCTGTTCGACGATGCGGCCACCCTCGATGAGCGCGGCGGAGTCGCAGATGCGCTTGACGACATCCATCTCGTGGGTGATCAGCAGCACAGTGAGGCCCAGGTCGGTGTTGATCTTCTTGACCAGGTCGAGGATCGACCGGGTGGTCTCCGGGTCGAGCGCGCTGGTGGCCTCGTCGGAGAGCAGCACCTTGGGGTTGCCGGCCAGCGCCCGGGCGATGCCCACGCGCTGCTTCTGCCCGCCGGAGAGTTCGGCGGGGTAGGCGCCGGCCTTGTCGTCGAGTCCGACGAGGTCGAGGATCTCCAGGGCCCGGCGGCGGCGCTCGTCACCGTCCACTCCACTGATCTCCAGGCCCAGTTCGACGTTGCCGCGCACGGTGCGCCCGGCGAGAAGGTTGAAGTGCTGGAAGACCATGCCGATCTTGCGGCGTGCCCGGCGAAGCTCGGCGGGCGCGAGGGCGGTGAGCTCGTCACCGTCCACCGTGACGGTGCCGGAATCGGGACGTTCGAGCAGATTGACCGCCCGGATCAGGGTGCTCTTGCCGGCACCGCTCTGGCCGATCACGCCGAAGATCTCGCCCTCCGCCACCTCGAGAGAGACGTCCTGCAGGGCGGCGGTGACCGTGCCGCCGGAGCGGAAGGTCTTGGAGACGTGCTGAACGGAGATCACGGTGGTCCTGAGGTTAGGGCTGCACGGTCGGGTGGTGCGTTCTGGCGGCTTCTACCCCAGTCCTTCCGAGTCTGTCAACCGCAACGCCGCGGGCCAAATCAGTGTGAAGGAATGTGTCGGGTGGCCTTTCCTTGCCGCGTCGACCCCCGTAGAGGGATAACGTGGACACGTTATGCATAACAAATTGACCCCCACCCCGATCTTCCGATCGACCTGCCCACGGCCGAGCGCCTCGCCAAGGCCGTCGAACACTATGGCGAGTCCACCGTCGTCGACCACTCCGTCGCCCTCATGCGCGGCAAGAACGCCGGCAAGGACTTCCTCCTCTACGTGGGTGGCCGGCACGCGCTCGGCATCCTCGAGGGTGCCCCGGCGCTGTACTGGCCCGAGCTGTGGGGCGCCCGCGCGCTGCTGCACGTGTGGAACGACTCCGCGGCACCGTATGTCGTCGTCGGCCTCAACAACGAGGCGTGGCGCATCCGCGAAATGTGCGCGAAGGTCGTCATGCTCCGCAAATTGGATGTCGCGCCCAAGCTCGTGAAGGCGACCACCGACGAGGTCCCCCGCGTTCGCGTCGCCGCCCTCAACGCCCTCGCCCTGCAGGGTCGCGAGCAGGACATCCCCACCATCACCGTGCGACTGCGCGACCCCGACAAGGACGTTCGCCGCGCCGCCCAGCAGGCCCGCGACGCCATCGTCAGCCGTCTGAACCTGCCCAAGGAGTAACCACGAACGCCATCCAGGAGCCCCACTCGTCGCCGTCGACCCTGCAGCCGTACCGGCGGTACGTGGCCATCGGCGACAGCTTCACCGAAGGCGTCGGCGACGACCTGCCCGACGGCCAGGTGCGCGGATGGGCCGACTTGGTTGCGCTTGGACTGGCGGCGGCGAGCCCCGAGCCGGTCTCGTATGCCAATCTCGCCGTCCGTGGCAAGCTGCTCGGCCCCATCGTGAACGACCAGTTGGAGCCGGCCCTCGCGTTGAAGCCCGACCTGCTCACGGTGTGCGGCGGCGGCAACGACATGATGCGGCCCCGGGTGGAGATCTCCTACGTTGTGGACCTGCTCGACCGGGTCGTCGACAAGGCGGTGGCCGACGGCATCCATGTGGTGGTGCTCAGCGGCGGCAACCCGTCCCGGCATCTGCCGCTCGGCTCGCTCATGCAGAAGCGCGGCGACAGGCTCGCCGAGGCCGCCAGGGACACCTTCGGCAAGCCCGGCGTCACCCTGGTCGACAACTGGATCGACACCGAACTCATGCAGAGCCGGTTCTGGTCGGCCGACAAGCTGCACCTCAATGCCTGCGGGCACACCCGGGTGGCCACCCACGTTCTCACCGCTCTCGGCGTCCCGGTGCCGGCCGGTTGGGCGCAGGGTGAGGCCGGCGAGGCCCCGCCACGCGAGCTCATCCAGGACACCGCCGCGTACTACGCCGCCTACGTGTTGCCCTGGATCGGGCGCCGGCTCACCGGCCGGTCCTCCGGCGACGGTCGCCCGCCCAAGCGCCCTGAGCTCACCGAGGTTGTCGTCCCGTCCGCTTAGGCCCTAGCGGTTGGCGGCCACCTGATCGGTCAGGTAGCCGCCGAATCCACCAGGCGCCCGGCCGTTCAGGCGGCCCGAGGTGAGCACCGGGATGAGGGCCGTGCGGCACTCGTGCACGCCCAGACGGCGCAGCTCCCCCACCAGCAGCACGTCCTCGTCGGAGTCGACGTCGCTGAAGCCCCCGGCGGCGAGGTACCGGTCCGCCCGCACGCCCAGGTTGGCGCCGTGCACGTGTGGATGCCCGTCCACCAGGCTGTGCTCGTCGTGCCAGCGGGCGCGCTCCGCGGTGGGGAGGTCGGCGTCGGGCAGCACCGTGCCCAGCATCAGCTCGGTGCCGGCCTCGGCGAGCGCCAGCTGCACGGCCAGCCAGCGGCTGGGGACGGCGGAGTCGGCATCCGTCGTGGCCACCCAGGTGTGCTCCGGGACGGCGCCGGCCAGCAGCCGGTCGACCCCGAGGCGCCGGGCCGTGCCGACCGAGCCGGCGTCGCTCTCCATTGTGAGGAATCGGGGCCGCTCGGCTACGACATCGGCTGAGCCGTCGGTGCACCGGTCGAGCACGACAAGCACCGAGATGGCCGGGGCGTCGGCACCGAACTCCTCCCGCACCACAGCCACGGCCTCGGCCAGGGCGGCCAGGCAGCGCGGCAGCCGGCTCTCCTCGTTGCGGGCGGGCACCACCACGAGCACGGCATCGATCCGTGCGGTCTCACGGTGCGGGGTGTCGGGTGGCCTGGTCACGGCGCCAAGCCCTCACGCTGGGCGACAGAGCGGGCCGGCGCCGGTTCGTAGACCTCGAGCACGAAGTCGCGCTCCAGATGCAGCACGGTGCGCTCCAGGCCCGGCAGTGCGGCCAGTGCGGCGTGCACGTCGTCGCCGCCGAGCGGGTATTCGCCCACCGGGTGCCGCCAGTGGCAGGCCACGAGCGATCCGCCGGGCGCGAGGCTGTCCCGGCAGCGGGTGAGGAGCACGTCCAGGTCGGCCGAAGAGCAGTAGTAGCCGATCTCTGACAGCACGACCAGATCGAAGCTGCCTTCCGGCCACTCGGCGGGCAGGATGCGTTGTTCAACGGTGACCCCGGGGAGCCCAGCCAGCCGGCGGCGGGCCACGTCGAGCGCCCGCTCGGCGAGGTCGGTGGCGAGGAGGGTGTCGCAGCGGTCCGCGAGGTCGCGGCTGAGCACCCCGATGGAGCAGCCCAGCTCGAGCGCCGCACCGTATCGTTTGAGTGGCAGCGCGGCCAGGGTGGCGGCGCGCTTGCGCGACTCGTACCACCGGGTCTCGAAGCCCCACGGGTCATCCGAGCCGGCGTAGAAGTCGTCGAAGAACTCGGCGGTCAGGCTGCCGGGCGCCGGCGTATCGGGCACGGAGCGGTCGGCTGTGGGCGCGTCGGGCACCGGCCTGCCGGGCGCCTCCGCGGCGTCGGATGCACGCCCGAGCGGGGGCGTCGCCTCCAGGAACATCTCCCAGGGTCGTTCGAAGTGTGCGGCGAAGCCCGGCTGCACGATGGCCTCATCGCCGGGACAGGCCGAGAGCGGACGTACCTGGCTGACGTGCGCGGCCATCGCGGTGCCCTTGCGAGCATGACCCGCCGCGCCCAGGGCGATCGAATACAGCACCTCGGCGCCGTCGCCGGCCGGCCAGACATCATCCGCCGGGGTCGACCAGTGCCAGGCCCAGATGGGGTACTCCAACAGCCGGGCGCCGATGCGGGCGGCCACGAGCGCCGCTGCCTCGCCGGCCGCGGTGTGGTCGGGGTGACCATCCTTCCGCCACGGGGCGACCAGCCACACCCCACGGGCATCCGCGGGTGCATCCACAGGCGCATCCGCCCCAGCCTCGGCCACGAGCGCGTCGGCCAGCTCGGCACGGTGCGCCGCGAGCCTGCCGTCGGGCAGGTCGAGCAGTCGGATGCGCGCCGCCGGCGTCAGCGCGCGCACGGCGGCCACCACCTCGGCACGGCGCACCACCGCGAGGCCGGCGGGTGTGGTGGTGGGCGAGTGTGGATGCGAGGCCTCTCCGTTGCTGGCCACGATCACGGTGACCGGGATCCCCTGGGCCGCGGCCGCGACGATCAGGCCGCCGGCACCGAGGGACTCGTCGTCGGGGTGCGCCGCGACGACCACGAGCCGGTCACAACCGGACAGGGTAAGCGGCCGGGCGCGCACCGCCCAGTCGGCACCCTGCCAGACCTCTTCGCTGGTTCCGCCGCCGTTGTGAGTGAAGGTCACCATGCCGGGAGCTCCTTGCCGAGCACGCGGTCGCCGAGCGCCGCGTCGTCACGCTCGGCATGGTGCTGCCGCACGTACAGGGTCAGGTCGGCGACCCGTCGGGCGTGTCGGGCGTCGAGCGCGAGCGGCGCCGGGCCGAGCGCGTGTCCCACCCGGGTCAGCACCTCGTCGACCGTGCGGGCCACCAGCCCGCGCACCCGCGCGGCGAGCAGCACACCATCGGACCCCACGGCCTCGCCCGCGTCGATCGCGGTCGCGGCATCACAGAGGGCAGCCCCGGCGCCGAGCAGCGCCAGGTCGACCGCGCCGAGATGGGCCCGCATGATCTGGTCGGGCGCACGGCCCTCTGCGGCCCGGCGCAGCTGCCGGGCCACACCCACGGCACCGCCCCACCAGCAGGCCGCCACCTGGATGCCGCCCCAACTGAACCCGGGCCGGCTCAGATACCAGTCGTCGTCGCCTACCGGCACGGCGGGAACCGCGCTGAAGTCCACGGGGCCGCTGGGCACCTGGGTCAGCCCGGTAGCGACCCAGCTGCCCTCGTGCACCCGCACCCCGGGGTCGCCGAGGTCGACCGCGAACAGTCGGCGGTGCCGGGGTTCGGCGCCAGCGGGGGTGGTGTGGGCGGTCACCAGGGCGTGACTGAGCGAGCCCGCCAGCGAGCACCACGGCTTGGTGCCGTCGAGCTGCCAGCCGGAATCGCCGGGCGCGCCATCGCTGCGGGTGGCGGACAGCCGCACTCCGGGTCCCTCGGCGGCGAAGACCCCCCAGCTCTGCGTGCCGGCGCCGGTCGAGCCGGGCGCCGCCGTGTCCCCGTGAGCCTGGCGAAGGATGGTCAACGCATCGGTGTGCGCCTCCAGCACTCGTGCCGCGGTGAGGTCGGCCGCCGCCGCGCTGGCCAGAGCATCGAAGAGGAGCAGGGTCTGCCCCGCACCGGGCGGCGGCAACAGGCGCGCCGTGTCCACGGCGAACCGGATGGCGCGGCCCGCGTCGCCGTCCACCGCCCACGCGGCAGCGGCCACGGCGGCAGGGCTGCCCGGCTCGTGCAGCTCCGCGGCCATCACGCCGGCCGCTCCGACCGCGGATTCGGGTCGGCGTCGGACGCCCCGCACCCAGACCGGTGCCGACACCGCAGCATCCGCCGCCGGAGCTGCGGCCACCGGCGCCCCGGGTGCACCCTGCGTTGCCGCGCCTGACTGCGTTGCCATTGTTCTCCTCCGGTGCGCCAACCGCGCCATCCACTCCGCGGCGCCGGCTCCCCGAACGCTGCGACACCTGTCAGAATATCTTGCCAAAACAACCGGCGACCCGGCCAGATCCGTCGCCCTCCAGGCCTTACGAACCGGTGAATTCGGGGATACACTGCCCCCGAACGGGGGTGTTCCCCGAAGTGTGGCCCTGAGGCACCGTTGATAGGGCCTGGCCGAGGTCACACCAGAAGCATCCCCGCTTGGGGTGGGTCGTCATCGGGGTGGCCCGCCTCTTCCTTCTGACCGGCCGCCCATCCGCCCGTCCGGCCGCCCGGCCGCCCGTCCGACTCGCGGCTCGGTCAGCGCACCCGGCCGATCTCGAAGACCGGGTAGTCGGCCGCGATCGCCGCGAAGTCCGCCAGCGGCGCATCCTTGTCGACCGGGATGTGCGGGCGGGCGCCGGGAGCACGCTGGAGATAGTTCTTGATGATGGCAGGCCGGCGGGCCACCTCCACCTCGGTGAGTTGCACGTCCCGGCTCATGCCCGCCCGGATCGACACACGCCCGTCGGCGGACCGCACGTTGCGCACCCATCGTGCGCCCTGGCCGAGCATCGAGACGACGTAGCGACGCCGGTCCACCCGCGCGGTCACCAGTGGCAGGCGCAGGGGCGTGCCCGACTTCGGGTTCACGGTGTCCAGCCGGACCAGCCACCAGCCCAACAGGCCGGACGCCGCGAGCCGTCCCATGAAACGGTTTGATCGCAGGGCCGCACGGCCGGGGCGACCCCCGCTGTACATCTGCCGGTGCCGGTCGTCGAAGCTCATTGGTCAGATCGTACGCGCGAGCCGCCGTGCCGGACAGTGCCCTGAGTCACACCGGTCTCGTCGCGGTCGAGTCGGTCACCCGCATCCTCGCCTGACCTCGGCCCCGCCGGCGCGGGGTGGCTCGGCCTAGAGTGTTCCCGTCAGCACCCCACCATCCACCCGCACTGCCGCGCCGTTCGTGGCCGATGCGAGCGGGCTCGCCAGATAGGCCACCAGAGATGCGATCTCCTCTGGCTTGATGAACCGCTCGAGCAACGTGGTGTGGTTCCGTCCGATAATCCCGGCCTTCACAGCGTCCACCGGGGCAGACTGAGCGGCGGCGATGGATTCAATCGTGCTGGCGACGCCGTCCGAGTAGGTTGGGCCGCCGAGGATCGTGTTGACCGTCACTGCGGTGCCACGGGTGCGCTTGGCGAGGCCGTTGCTCAGGGCTATCATCGCGGCTTTGGTGACTCCGTAGTGGATCATGTCGGCGGGGATGCTGACGCCTGACTCGCTGCTCACGAAGAGGATGCGGCCCCAGCCCCGCTTCAGCATGCCGGGCAGCGCATGCCTGGACAGACGGACGCCGCTCATCAGGTTGACTTCGAAGTAGTGCACCCACTCGTCATCGGTGATGGACTCGAATTCGGCGAGGCCGAAGAGGCCGACGTTGTTGACGAGGATGTCGACGTCGCCGAGTTCGGCGATCAGCCGCCCGACGGATGCGGGGTCGGCGAAGTCGGCGACGAGCCCGGCGTGAGCAGCACCGGGATGAGTCCGCCGAAGATCGGCCACGGCCGCGTCGACCGCGTCCTCGTGGCGGCCGTTCACGATCACGCGCGCGCCTTCTTCGGCGAGCGTCGAGGCCACGGCGAAGCCGATTCCGCGTGTCGACCCGCTGACGAACGCCGTCTTGCCACGCAGCTGCAGTTCCATGTCGTCTCCATCCGGCGGTAACCACCGCGCGATTTTACTTGCTTGAGCAAGTCAGGCTAGGCCTTTCACTTGCTTGAGCAAGTTGGCTACAGTGGATTCATGACGCCGTCCCTCAACCCGTCAGGCCTCAGTGGCGACCGGCTGGCTGCCTGGGCCTCCATCGCCACCCTGCTCGAGCGCCTCCCCGCGGCGCTTGATGCCCAGTTGCAGCGCGACAGTGGACTGACGCACTACGAGCACGGCCTGCTCTTCGCGTTGGACAGCGCGCCGGGCCGCAGCCTTCGGATGAGCGTGCTCGCCGGCTACGCCAGCAGCACGCTCTCCCGGCTCTCCCGGGCGATCTCGCGGCTCGAGAAGAAGGGCTGGGTGCGGCGTGAGGTCGACCCGACCGACGGTCGGTTCACCCTGGCCATCCTCAGCCACGACGGGCACGCCCTCGTGACCGCATCCACGCCCGCCCATCACGCCCTCGTCGAAGAGCTCGTCTTCGAATCCCTCACCGCAGCGCAAGTGCGCCAGCTTGCGGATATCAGCGGACGGATCGCGACCACGATCGATTCGACCCCGGCCTGGGTGCCGGCACCCGAAGGCGGCAACTAGTCCCTCGCGTCAGGCGGGCACCGCCTCGGTGCCGCGCGTACGTTCGGCCAACGGCTCGACCGCGGTGGCCACCAGCCGGGTGTCCTCCACCGTCACGCGATGCACGGCTCCGGTGATGCGGATGCTCCCGGTGGTCTCCTTGACGGCGCAGGACGGTCCCACCCACAGTTCCACCTCGCCGGGTTCCACGATGCGCTCAAAGGTCAGGCCGGTGAAGGCCAGCCGTGCCGTTGGCACCTGGAAGCGCACCACGGCCTCCTCGCCCGGCTCCAGGGTGACCCGCTGGTAGCCCAGCAACTGGGCCACCGGCCGGGTCACGCTGGCGTACACGTCTCTGGCGTAGAACTGCACCAGGTCGGTGCCGGGGTTCTCACCGGTATTGCGGATGCGCACGCTCGCCGTGAAGGTGCCGCCGGCTTCCACCGTTGCATCCGATTCAAACGCGGTGCGCTCGAACGTCGTATAGGTCAGCCCGTGCCCGAAGGGCAACACCGGGGTGCTGTCCACGCTGGTCACGTCGCTCGGCCCGCCGAGGATCGGGTGCAGGTAGGAGTATGGCTGGGCCCCCGCCGCCCGCGGCAACGACACGGGCAGATGGCCGGTCGGCGCGACGGCGCCAGACAGCACAGCCGCGATGGCGGCGCCGCCGGCCTCGCCGGGGAAGAAGGCCTGCAGAACCGCCGCCGGGGCATCCGTCCCGTCGACCGCCCATGCCACGGCGTAGGGGCGGCCCGTCATCAAGACCATGACCACCGGGGTACCGGTCGCCGTGACGGCTTCCACCAGCCGACGCTGCAGACCCGGGAGCTCCAGGCTCTCCACATCGTTGCCCTCGCCCACGGTTCCGCGGCCGAACAGCCCGGCCCGGTCGCCGACGACGACCACGGCCACGTCGGACTGCCGGGCGGCGTCCACCGCGGCGGACAGGAGCGAGTCGTCGTCGCCCTCCACGGCGCAGCCGACGGCGTACCGGATCTCGGCGCCGGGGAATTCCTCCCGCAGCGACTCGAGCACAGTGGGCATCGACAGCTCCGCGGGCACGTCGGGGTGGTGGGCGAGAACGTGGTTCACGAACGAATAGCAGCCCATCAACGCTTCGGTGGAATCCGCGTTCGGTCCCAGCACGGCGATGCTGCGGGGCCCCTGTCCGGCCGACCCGCGAAGCGGCAGCACACCCTGGTTGGTGAGCAGCACCAGGGATTCCTCGGCCAGCACTCGCGCCACCCGGCGGTGCTCGGGCGAGTCCAGGTCGATCTCGGTGGGCGCCATGGTGAAGGCCTCGTCCAGAAGGCCCAGGTCCTCCTTCTGCGTGAGCACCCGCAACACCGCACGGTCGATCAGCGTCTCATCGGTCAGGCCGGCCCGCACCCGGTCCATCAGGGGCGCGAGGAAGGCGTCTCCGGTCGGCAGCTCCACATCGATCCCGGCGGACAGCGCCAGCTCGGCGGCCTCACCGCGGTCGGCCGCGACGGCGTGCATCAGCTGCAGGAACGCCACCGAGAAGTAGTCGGACACGACCACACCGTCGAAGCCCCAGCGGTCCCGAAGGATCCCGGTGAGGTACTCGGGGGTGGCGCCCACGGGCGCGCCGTCGATCTCGGCGTAGGAGTTCATCACGCTCCGCACCCCGCCGTCCAGCACCGCCATCTCGAACGGCGGCAGGAACACGTCGTTGATCTCGCGCCGGCCGGCGTGCACCGGGGCGTGGTTGCGACCGGCCTGCGACGCCGAATACCCGACGAAGTGCTTGAGGGTCGCGTGCACACCCTCGGCCTGCAGCCCCCGCACATACGCGGTTCCGATGGTGCCGACCACGTAGGGGTCCTCGGCGATGCACTCGTCCACCCGACCCCAGCGCGGGTCGCGGATGACGTCCAGCACGGGCGCCAGGCCCTGGTGGATGCCAAGCTGCCGCATCGAGCCGCCGATCAGCCGGCCCATTTCCTCGACCAGGTCGGGGTCGAACGCGGCCCCCCAGGCCAGCGGCGTGGGGAAGGTTGCGGCCTTCCACGCGGCGAGCCCGGTCAGGCACTCCTCGTGCACGATGGCCGGGATGCCCAGCCGGGTCTCGGTCTTCAGTCGGCGTTGCTCCGCCCACAGCCATTCGGCGCGCTCGACCGGGTCGACCGGGCGGGTGCCGTAGACCCGGGTGAGATGGCCGAGCCCGTGGGTCGTCGCGTCGTCGTACCGGGTCGAGGTGGCCATCTCCCCCGCAAGCGGAGCGACGACCTCACCGCCCTGGTCGACCCAGTATCCGACGAGCTGCGCAAGCTTCTCCTCCAGGGTCATCTGCGCGTGCAGGGCGCGCACGCGTTCGGACACCGGCGGCATTTCGGGGTTGGTCACAACGTTCTCTTTCTACTTCGACAAAAACACTGACGCCACACGCGGGCGGCAGATCAGCCCTTGACCGCGCCCGTGAGCCCGCCGACGATGCGGCGCTCGAACAGGGCGAAGAATACCAGGGCGGGAATCATGGACAGGGAGGTGAACGCGAGAACCTTCGCGGTGTCCACGGAGTACTGCGAGGCGAACGATTGCACACCCAACGGCAGGGTGAACACGGCGTCGTTGTTCAGGATGAACAGCGGTAGCAGGTAACTGTTCCAGCTGGCGATGAAGGCCAGGATACCCACCGTGATGACGCCGGGCATGGCCAGCGGCACGATCATCCGCCAGAAGAAACCGAGCCGGCTGCAACCGTCGATGAAGGCTGCCTCCTGGATCTCATCGGGGATGGCCTTGAGGAACGGCACCAGGATGATGATCGTCGTGGGCAACGCGAACGCGATCTGCGGCAGGATGACACCGCCGAGCGAGTTCATCAGGCCCAGGTTCTTCACCACCAGGTACAGCGGGGTGATGGCCACGGTCATCGGGAACATCAGCCCGGCCGCGAACAAGGCGTAGAGGATGCCCCGGCCGCGGAACGAGTACCGGGCCAGCACGTAGCTGGCCATCAGGCCGAGCAGCACGACGCCGAAGGTGGTGGCGAGCCCGGCGATGAGGGAGTTGCCCACCAGTCGCCAGAACGTGCCTCCCGTGAGGACATCGAGGTAGTTGCCGATGTTCCACACGCTCGGCCAGCCGGACGGGTCCGTGGTGATCTGCGCGTTGGTGCGGAACCCGCCGATGATGATGAATAGCACCGGGGCGAGCATCAGGCCGATCACGAGCACGGCGACAACGTAGGCGACCGGGGTTCCCCAGCGCCTGGCAACCTTGATCTCGGCCGGTCGTTTGGCCGGAGGCAGCGCTACGGCGGGCGTAGTGAGCACGGTCATTTGCCCGTCCCCTTTCCAGTGATGGCGCCTTCGGTGTCCCTGCGCAGCACGTAGCGCTGGTAGATCAGCGCAACGATCAGGGAGATCAGGAAGAGCACGACGGCCACGGCGTTTCCGTAGCCGTAGTTGCCGGCGTTCCGCCCGTTGGTGACGAGGTACGTCGCCATGGTCGAGGTGCCGGCGGTGGAGGCGATGTACTGGCCCCAGATGATGTAGACGAGGTCGAACAGCTGCAGCGCCCCGATGATGGAGAGGAACGCCCAGATACGCAGGGTGGGCGCCAGCAGCGGAAGCGTGATGTGGCGTTGGATCTGCCAGAACGACGCTCCGTCGATGGCCGCCGCTTCCGGCAGTTCTTCGGGGATGCCCTGGAGCCCGGCGAGGAAGAGGATGACGGCGAAGCCGACGTACTTCCAGGTGATGATCACCATGAGGGTCCAGATGGCGATGTCGGGGTTCGACAGCCAGTCCTGCGTGAACGCACCCAGGCCGACCTTCTCCAGGAGCCCGTTCACGGCGCCGTTGGTCTGCAGCATGAGGCTCCAGCCGGTGCCGACGACGACCTCGGAGATGACATAGGGAACGAAAATGAGAACGCGGATGAGGGATTGCCCGCGCAGCTTCCGGTTCAACAGCAGGGCGAGGAGGATCGCCACCGGCCCCTGGAGCACCAGGGAGAGGACGACGATGATGCCGTTGTGGGTCAGGGCCTCCTGAAAAGTGGGGTCCTGGATGATGGTGATGTAGTTGCGGAACCCGACGAAGTCGGTCGGCGGGCCGTAGCCCTGCCAGCTGAAGAAGCCGTAGTACGCGGCCATCACCACGGGGAAGATCACGAAGCCGAGGAAGACGATCAGCGCCGGTCCAACGAGGACCGCGATCTCTACCCGGGCCCCCCAGTCGACACGGCGGGGGCGCCGCACGGGCGGGAACCCGGGCGTGGTGCCCGAGTTCCCGCCGCTCGCGAGATCCACCTCTAATCGCGTCGAAGTATTCTCGCGAACTGACATGAGCTGCCTAGGCCTTCTTGGCCGCGTCGTTGACCGCCTGGATCAACAGTTCGGGGCTGCCCTTGCCGGCGAGGAGGTCGACGACGCCCACGTTGAGCGCGTTTCCGACGTTCTGGCCGTAGACGGTGTCGAGCCACTGCGAGACGTACGGGGCCTTGTTGTAGGCCTCGATGATCTGCTTGAGGTAGGGCTCGGTGACGGCTTCCTGCGCCACGGTGTTCACGGGCGGGGCGTTGAAGGCCGCGTAGTACTCCTTCTGCACATCGGCGCTGCCGATGTAGTTGAGGAAGTCGACACACTCCGGCGGAGCTCCGGCCGAGCAGGAGTAGCCGTCGACGCCACCGAGGATGGAGCCGGGCTTGCCGTCGCCGCCGGACACCTCGGGGAACGGGAACCAGGCCAGGTCGGCCAGCGGCTTCGTGTCGGGGGTGAGGGAGGCGATGACGCCCGGGTTCCAGGCTCCCATGAGTTCCATGGCCGCCTGGTGGTTGGCGACGAGGCCCGCGGAGCTGCCGGCGCCCTGCTGAGCGGCGGTGGTGAGGAAGCCGTCGTTGAAGGGCTTGGTGTCGGCGAAGCTCTGCAGGTCTTCGCCGGCCTTGATCCAGCAGTCGTCGCTGAAGTCCTTGGTGTCTGCGGCCTCGGCCAGAACGGCCGGGCTGCATTCGCGGAGGGCGAAGAAGTAGAACCAGTGCGCGGCGGGCCAGGCATCCTTGGCGCCGAGCGCGATCGGTGCGACGCCGGTGGTCTTGAGCTTCGCGGCGTCGGCCTCGAGCTCGTCGATCGTGGTGGGGGTCTCGGTGATCCCGGCCGCCGTGAAGAGATCCTGGCTGTAGAAGATGCCGCCGGGCAGAACCGCGACGGGCATGGCGTAGATCTTGTCCTCGAGGCTGTTCGCGATGAACGAGCCCTCGGGGATCTCGTTCTTGACCTGGTCGGAGATACCCCCGGTGATGTCCATCAGCTGGCCGGCCGCGACCATGGCCGCCATCTTGCCGCCGCCGCGCTGCAGGAAGATGTCGGGTGCGTCGCCGGAGTTGAGGGCGGTCTGCAGCTTGCCGTCGAGGTCTTCGTTCTGGATGGACTGGACCTTGATGGTCACGCCGGGGTTGTCGGTCTCGAAGTCGGCAACGGTCTTGTCCCAGAACGCCTGGCCGGGGCCGGTGGTGGAGTTCTGCCAGAGGCTCATCGTGACGTCGCCGCCGGATGACGACCCGTCACCCGTTGAGTCGCCGCTACAGGCCGTCAGGCCCAGGGCGCCGAGGCCCAGGACCATGGTTCCCGCGAAGATTCTCTTCGCTGTGGTGTGGTTCACCTTCATTGGTTCAACCTTTTCTCTTCATTGAGGGACGCCATCGGTCATCGATGGTCTTGGTGTAGAGCCGCGCCCTGTCGGGCAGTGCTGTATTTTCGGCCTTCGGCACGCCCACTGTGATGGCCCGTCCGACATCCGAATGGCCTCAGTGTCACAGCCAGAAAAAATAGTGTCAAACGTTTTCGAAAACAGTTTCCAAACGTCCTATGCTGATCCCATGTCTCCCCGCGCCACGATCCACGACGTCGCCGCCGCCGCCGGCGTGTCCGTCGCCACGGTCTCCAAGGCGGTCAACGGCCGGTACGGTATCTCGGCCGCGACCACGGCGCGGGTGCTCGACGTGGTTCAACAGCTCGGCTACGAGTCAAGCCTGGTCGCCAGCAGCATGCGCTCCCGTCGCACCAGCGTCATCGGCATCCTGGTGGCGGATTTCGAGCCCTTCAGCGCCGAGATCCTCAAGGGTGTCGGCGTCGCGCTGCAGGATTCCGGTTATGACCTGCTCGCCTACAGCGGCTCCCGGCAGCGGGAGACCAACGGCTGGGAGCGGCGGTCGCTGAGCCGGCTCAGCGGCACGCTGATCGACGGCGCGATCATGGTCACGCCCACGGTGGACACCACCTCCACCGAGATTCCCGTCGTGGCCATCGACCCGCACACCGGCCGCGCCGACCTCCCCACGGTCGAGTCGGACAGCTTCGGCGGCGCCCTGCAGGCCACGCGTTACCTGATCGAACTCGGCCACCGGCGGATCGGCTTCCTCGGCGGCCGGCCGGACCTGCGCAGTGCCACCCTCCGCGAAGCCGGCTACCGGCAGGCCCTCACGGATGCTGGCATCCCGTTCAACCCGGCGCTGGTGCGGGTCGGCCTCTACAAGCGCGAGACAGCCAAGGGTCCCGCCGCATCCCTGCTGGGCATGACGGACCGCCCCACCGCTGTGTTCGCCGCGAACGACCTGTCGGCCATCGCGATCATCCAGGTCGCCGCCGAGATCGGCCTCGAGGTGCCCGGCGACATCTCGGTGATCGGCTTCGACGATATTCCGGAGGCGTCACAGATGAACCCGGCGCTGACCACCATCCGGCAGCCGATGAAAAGACTCGGCGCCACCGCCGCCGGGATGCTCGTCTCCCTGCTGAACGGCGACACCCTGCCGCAAAACCACATCCGGCTGCCGACGGGCCTGGTACGCCGGGCCACAACGGGCCCTCCCAGTACCGCGAACCGTGAGTAAAGCACCCAAAACCTCCGGTTTTGGGTGCTTTACTCACGGTTCGCGGGCAGCGCGGCGTGTGGTGTGCCGGGTGGGTGTGGCGGACCAGGGGTCCTCTGGCCAGGGGTGCTTGGGATAGCGGCCGCGCATCTCTGCGCGCACCTGCGAGTACGGGCCTGCCCAGAAGGATGCGAGGTCGTCGGTCACGGCAAGGGGATGCCCGGCGGGGGAAAGTAAATGGAACAATACCGGCACTCGTCCTCCGATGATTCGCGGAGTCTGGCCCCATCCGAAGCATTCCTGAAGTTTCACAGCCACGACGGGATGGGCGGCGGAATCATCGGCGGGTGGGTAGCTGAGTCGGACCTGCGAGCCGCTGGGCACCTGGAGGCGCTCGGGAACCAGAGCATCGAGGTCGACCGCGGCTGGCCACGGCAAGAGACGACGGAGCGCCGGGACCAGGTCGATGCGCGCGGCCGGAGTGCCGGCGGCGAGGTCTGACAGCTCGGGGCCGAGCCAGGAATCGAGCGTGCTGAGCAGAACGGTGTCCGAGACATCCGGCCAAGGCGAACCGAGCTCACGGTGCAGCAGTGCGAGGCGACGCCGCAGAGCGTCCGCGGCGTCTGACCAGGTGAACACTCCGAGTCCGTGCTCTATGACAGCGAGGCGCACGGCATCCCGTCCGCCATCGTCCGCCTGAACGCGCACCGGTACAGACGAGCGGATGATCGCGCCGATCCGACGTTCACGGCGCGCGACGACGCGCCCGTCCACGAATTGAGCGTCGACCCTGTCGGTGCAGAGATGGGGCGCCACCTGCTCCGCCTGGTTCTCGGAGATGATGGCGGCAGAGCGGATGATTGCCCCCGTTCCTGCGGCCGCTCGCCCCTCCGCGCGAGTGACGTCCGCCACCGCCAACCAGTCGGCACTCGCGAGCGGACCCGTGATCCCGGCACGGGTGCCGGAGGCGAGAAGGAAGGTTGCGCCGTGCGGCGACTGATCGACGCGGCGAGCGATCCACTCGGGAAACGCGAGCGCGATAATGAGTCCGGTCTGATCAGCGCCTCCTCGCACCGTGTCTCTCGCCCCGGCGAAGCGCCGGAGACGCCGGACTTCCCGCTCCCATCGGCGGGCATCCGGGCTTCGTCCGTTTCGCAGCACGGTGAGCGCAGCCTGGGCGTCTCCGTCTGCAACGCGGAGATCACCGCTGAGCAGCGCGATGACCTCGGCCGCCGTGCGCCCGCCGACCAGGTCACCCCCTGCGCGCAGTGCGCGAGCGAGGCGAGGAGCCGTCGGGACGCGGGCGAGTGCTCGTCCTTCGTCGGTGGCGCGGCCATCGGCATCGATCGCGCCGAGCCCCCGCAGTACGGCGAGGGCCTCCCCCAGGCTGCCCGAGGGAAGCGGATCGACCAGTCGGAGGCCCACCCCGCCAGGAGCGCCCCAACAGGCGAGGAGCAGGGCTGCGTCGGTGAGGTCGGCCACCTGGATCTCGGGGCAGCGTGCGACGGCGCCGTGGCGAAGGTTCGCTCGTCGACGCAGCGGACCACGACGCCCGGCCCCTGCCGGGTGGCGCGCCCAGAGCGCTGAATGGCGGAGGCCTTGGGCGTGGGACCGGTGACGAGACCGCTCATCCCGCGCACTGCATCCCGCTGCGGAGCACGAGACAAGCAGGTGTCAACGACCAGGCGCACGCCGGGGATGGTCAGAGAGGATTCAGCGAGCGACGTCGTGACGATGATTCGCGCGGCACCACCGAGGCTCCGCCCACCGATCACCGCATCCTGCTCTGCGGCGGGGATCTGGCCGTGCAGTTCGCGGACGTCGAACTCCGCCGCGAGACCACGGATGCGTCCGGCGATCTCGGAGACCTCCCGCGCACCCGGCGCAAAGACGAGAGCATCGGCTGCCGGATCGGTGCGCACGAGAGTGCGGTGCGCGGCAACCGCGGTGCTCGCGACGTGGTCAAGGAAAGCCCAGGTCACCCCGCGTTCATCTTGTCGCGGTGTGGGAGAGGGCGCCCAGTGCACCTCGAGCGGATGCGCCGGTGCCACCTGGGTCACGATCGGCGCCGGCGACGCATCCGTGCCGAGAATCGTCGCGAACCTCTCGGCGTCCAGTGTCGCGGACATCGCGATGAGGACGAGGTCCTCACGCAGCTCGCGGACCTCGCCGAGCAGCCCGATCAGCAGATCCGTCTCCAAGGCACGTTCGTGCACTTCGTCGATGATGACCGCGCCGATCCCGTCGAGACCAGGGTCATCGAGGAGTCGGCGAAGGAGCACGCCGGCGGTGACGAACTCGATCAGGGTGGATGGACTCACCTGATGTGCGCCGCGGACGGTGAATCCGACGCGGGAGCCGAGCGGGGATCCGTCCAACTGCGCGAGTCGCCGGGCGGCTGCGCGGGCAGCGACCCGGCGGGGCTGAGTGACGATCACACGACCCTGAACACGATCGGCGAGAAACGGCGGGACGAGCGTGGTCTTTCCCGTGCCCGGCGGCGCGCTGACGACGACGGTGGGGCTCCGATCCAACGCGGCGCTCAGATCATCGATCGCGGAGGCGAACGAGAGCCCGCGACCGAGTCTCGCCGGGTCGAACAGCGCAGAAATCACTTCACCAGTCTCTCGCGTTCCGCGGGTGCCGCCCCCTGAACTTCGGAGCTAGAACGGAGCCGCGGGGATGCTGACCCATAAGAGAAAGGCCCCATGACCGGTAAACACCAGATCAAAGGGCCTTTGTGTGTAGCGGGAGCGGGAATTGAACCCGCGACACCACGATTATGAGCCGTGTGCTCTAACCAACTGAGCTACCCCGCCTTAGGCCTTCAGAGCTTAGCTCCCAAGCCTGAGCCCCCTGTGGGAATCGGACCCACTACCTCTTCCTTACCAAGGAAGTGCTCTACCAATGAGCTAAGGGGGCAAAACTTCATAGTTCTGAAGCTGAACCGTGCTTTTGGCAACCGGTAAACATTATCACCTCGCGAGACCTCTCTGCGACACAGGGTGCTCATCCGCCGCGATTGTGACGCCGGGCAGCACCCAGGCGGTGAAGGATGCGCCGGTGGCGGCCAGGTGCAGCCCCTCCGGACCGGAAGAAAAGACGGCCGGCCCCAGCTCGGCCGGCAGGATGCCGACGCCGCCGCCGAACGGCACCATCCAGACCGGCAGGGTCACGTCAGCCGCGGCCCGGGTGGCGAGCAGTAACACGGTCTCCTCCGCGCTCTCGCGCACGTAGACGAGCGCGTCGTCGCCCACGTGCAGCCAGCGCAGGCCGCCGGTGCTCAGCGCCTCATGCGCCGGCGCAGGCCGATCAGCGCCGTGTACAGGTCGATGGTGGCGGCCACATCCGGGTCGGTCACGCTGGACCACGGCATCGGGGTGCGGGAATGCTCGCCGTCGATGCCGGCAAGGCCGAACTCGTCGCCGGCGAACACCACCGGGATACCCGGCAGGGTCACCGACAGCCCCACGGCTACCGGCACCGCCTCGGCGTCGGCGTGGGTGCGGAAGCGGGCGGTGTCATGGGTGTCCAGGGCGTTCATGGTGGCCAGCCGGGTGCGCCAGGGGAATCCGGCGGCGAAGCGGGTGTGCGCCCGGTGGAACTGGACGCCGGTGTGCGCTGGGATGCTGCCCAGCGGCACCCCGAAGAACGACGGCACCGGGTCGGGCCGGCAGAGCCACGACCAGAGCGGCTTGGTGAAGTTCGCGTAGGTCATCGCGCCGTGCCAGGCGTCGCCCTGGAAATCGGCCGCGGCGTCGTTGGTGAATTCGCCGAGCAGGATGGTGTCGGGGTTCACGTCGATCATGGTCTGCCGGATGGCCTGGCGCACCTCGGCGTTGAGGTCTTCGTCGCCGAGCCGGCCGGTCATGTTCGCGACGTCGATGCGCCAGCCGTCCAGGTTGAACGGCGGTTCCAGCCACTTCGCCACCACCGAATCCGCACCCTCGATGAACCGGCGTCGGAGCTCCGGGGAGGTCCAGTTGAACTTGGGTAGCTCGGGCACGCCGAGCCAGGACATGTAGTCGCGCTGCTCCGCGTCGAGCCAGTAGTAGAAGGCGCTTTCGGGTGCCGCCGGGGCGCCGTGGGCCGCCTGGAACCACTCGTGACCGTCACCGGAGTGGTTGGCCGTGAGGTCGCCGATCACCCGGAACCCGCGCGCATGGGCAGCCTCGACGAGCCGGATCAGCGCTTTGTCGCCGCCGAGCAGCGGATCGACCTCGGTGAAGGCAGCGGCGTCGTAGCGGTGGTTGGAGCGGCCCGGGAAAACCGGGGTGAGGTAGAGCAGGGTGACGCCGAGCCGTTCGAGGTGGTCGAGGTGCTCGGTGATGCCGTCGAGGTCGCCGCCGTAGAACTGGTGCGAACGTCCCGGTGGCAGCTGGTCGACGGCGTCGCCCCACTGCGCGGGCATGGCCCAGTCCGGCGCCTCGCGCGTGTCGGCGGCGGCGGAGCGACCGAACCGGTCGGGGAAGATCTGGTACATCACGCTGGTGGCGGCCCAGGCCGGCGGGGCCGGGTGGGCGACGAGCTTGAAGTCCTCGGAGTCGAGGGTTTCGATGTCGTGCAGCCCGCTGGCGTTCAGCCACCAATGGCCGCCATCGGCCATGCTGATCAGGAACCGGTAGCCGTGCACGGGGTTTTCCACCACGAGGTCCGCGGCCCACCAGGCGTATCCGTCATCGCCGGTGGCGGCGGAGCCGAGCAGCCGGGCATCGTCGAATCGCGGTTCCTGGTCGGGGTTGGACCGGGTGCGCACGAGGGCCACGGCGCCGAAGGCGAGCGGGATGCGCAGCCTCACCGTGACGACGTCGCCTATCGCGGGCTCCGGGGTCGAGACGTAGAGCGGGGAGCCGTCGTGGTGCGGAAGGACGAGCACCGGCAGCGGGCGGAGCGGCATCCGGCGCTTACTTGACGGAGCCGGCCGTGAGGCCGCCCACGATGTACTTCTGCAGCCAGAGGAACAGGGCCATCACCGGCAGGGCCGCGAGCACGGCGCCGGCCGCGAAGACCGAGTAGTTGCTCGAGAACTCCTGCGACACGAACTGGTAGAGGCCCACCGCGAGGGTCTGCTTCTCGGGGGTGATCAGCACGATGCTCGCGATCACGAACTCGTTGGTGGTGCCCACGAACGAGAGCAGCCCGACCACCGCGAGGATGGGCGCGACCAGGCGCAGGATGATGGTGAAGAAGATGCGCGCGTGGCCGGCGCCGTCGAGCTTGGCTGCCTCGTCGATGGACGCCGGGATCGTGTTGAAGAAGCCGTACATCAGGTAGGTGTTCACACCGAGCGCGCCGCCGAGGTAGACCATGATCAGGCCGATCTGGGTGTCGAGGCCGATGGCGGGGAAGATGTCCGAGATTCCGTTGAGTAGCAGGAAGATGGCCACGACGGCCAGCAGTTGCGGGAACATCTGCACGAGCACGAGCATCAGCAGGCCCGCCCGGCGGCCGGTGAAGCGCATCCGGGAGAAGGAGTACGCCGCCAGGGCGCCCAGGAACACGGTGCCGGCCGAGGTGATGCCACCGATCAGCAGGGTGTTGGCGTACCAGTCGGCGTAAGGCTGCTGCGGCAGGTTGAACAGGGTGATGTAGCTGCCGATGTCGATCTGGCTGAACAGGCCGTTGGCGGTGATCAGGGTGCCGCCAGGGTGCAGCGACGCCGACAGCACGTAGAGAAGCGGGAAAGCGGAGAAGATCACCATGACGGCGCCGATGAGGTGGCGCCAGCCGGTGGCGCGGAACCAGCGGCCGAAGCTGAAGGGGCGCTTCACCGGGATGTAGTCGGTGTCGCTCGGGGCTGCGATGCTCGGTGCGATGGCCATCTCAGTTCAACTCCTCTAGTGCCTTGGTCTGTCTGAAGCTGATGATCGACACGAGGGCCACAAGCACGAAGATCAGGATGGAGAAAGCGCTCGCCAGCCCGTAGTCACGGTTGGCGCCGACGAAGGCGACCTTGTAGACCATCGAGATGAGGATGTCGGTGGCGCCGACGTTCACCCCGGCCGTGACGTCGCGTGGGCCGCCGTTGGTGAGCATGTAGATGAGGTTGAAGTTGTTGAAGTTGAACGCGAACGAGGCGATCAACAGCGGCGACACCGACACCAGCAGGAGCGGCAGTTTGATCAGCCGGAAGACCTGCCAGGGCTTCGCGCCGTCCACCGTTGCGGCCTCCTGCAGCTCGCCGGGGATCGACTGCAGCGCGCCCGTGCACACCAGGAACATGTAGGGGAAGCCCAGCCAGAGGTTGACGAAGATGATGCTGAACTTCGCCAGCCACTCGTTGGTGAGCCACGGGATCTCCGCGCCGCCGAAGAGCACCTGGTTGATGAAGCCGAACTGCGGATTGAGCATGCCGGCCCAGACCAGGGCGGAGAGGAACGCGGGAAAGGCGTACGGCAGGATCATCACCACGCGGTAGACGTTGCGGCCACGCATCCTGAGGTCGTTGAAGACGATGGCCAGGAACAGGCCCAGCGCGAAGGTCGTGGCCACCGAGAGGAAGGCGAAGGCGAAGGTCCACAGGGTGACGCTGATCAGCGGGCCGCGGATGGAGTCCGTGCCGAAGGCCTTGGCGAAGTTGGCCAGGCCCACCTCCACCTTCCAGCCGGGCTGGAGTTCGCTGCCGTCGGCGGCGACGAAGGAGCCCTGCGACGGGTCCTCGGTGTAGACCACGCCGGTGCCGGTGTTCGTCATGGTGCCGGCGGCCTCGTCGTAGACGAGGTCGGAGAGGTAGAGGTAGGCGGCGGAGCCGTCCGGGGTGCGCAGGCTTCCGTCGTTCGGGTCGTCGGAGAGGGGCACGGCCACGGCCGCGATGGCCTCCTGGTTGGACACGATGTCCGCGAAGTTGAGGGTGGTGTAGCCGGGCAGGCCCACGGCCTGGCCGGAGCCGTCCGTCTCGGCATCCGTCACGGTCTTGAGCGGGGTCTCGGCGTTGCCGACGCTGATGTCGC
This sequence comes from Cryobacterium sp. PAMC25264, assembly GCF_019443325.1. NCBI lineage: Bacteria > Bacillati > Actinomycetota > Actinomycetes > Micrococcales > Microbacteriaceae > Cryobacterium > Cryobacterium sp. PAMC25264. The sequence continues at coordinate 3,828,426 of NZ_CP080383.1, read as the reverse complement.
CGTCTGGATCGGTGACCAGGAAGCTGTAGACGCCGGCCTGTTCGAGCACGGTGAGGGCGTAGGTGGGCGAATCGGGCACGCGCTCCTGCGCCGACAGGATGAGTGAGGAGACCGCATCGTCCTTGGTGCTGTTGTGTCCGGTGCCGTAGTTGGTGAAGGCGATATAGCCGGAGTACCCCACCACGAAGATCTGGAAGATGAGCAGGAAGATCAGGCCGGGGGTCAGGTACTTGGCCGGCAGGCCCTTGACCCGGAAGTAGATCCAGTTGACCACCACGGTGACGACGAGGACCAGTGCGAAAACAAGCCAGTCCTGCTTGGCGAACAGCACGAAGAGGGCGTAGACGCTGATCGCGTCGACGATGCCCAGCACCAGCACCTTGACCAGCAACACCTTGATGCCGGCGGACGCGGCCTCCGCGATGCGGCTCGCCTGCCGCTGCCTCTTGGCGGCGACGATCTGGGCCCGGTCGTGCCCGGTTCCGGGGGTAGTCATCATTGTCTGCTCTCGATGTGAGGTGCGGATGCTGCGAGTTCTGCGCTTCCGCGGGTGGTGCGGCGTAGCGGTGATGCGGTGCTCGGGTGCGCCCGGCCCCGAAGAGGCCGGGCGCACCCGGGAGGAGCCGGTTGTTACTGGATGGCCGCGGCGATGTCCGCGGTCATCTTCTGCCACAGCTGCACGGGGTCACCCTGGTTGCTGATGATCGCGGCCTCGGTGACGCCCCAGAACTGCCAGACCTTGCCCATCTGCGGGATGTTGGGCATCGGCACGGCCGTCGCGCCGACGGCGCCGAAGCCGGCGGTGATCGGGTCGGAGCTAGCGGCTTCGAACGCGGCGGTGAGCGCCGGCGGGCGCCCGCCGACCTCGTAGAGCGCGGTCTGCACGTCTTCACTGCCGATGTAGTTCACCAGGAACTCGTTGGCGGCGATGGCGTTCTTGGTCTTGGCGCTGACCATGAAGCCCTGCACGCCGACGAACGGCTGGGCGGGCTGGCCGCCGGCCGAGGGAACGGCGTCGACGGACACGTCGATGCCGGCGGCCTGGGCGTCCGGCACGTTCCACGGTCCGGTGAGCAGGAACGGGGAGGCGCCGGCGTAGAACTTCTCCTTGGCGATGTCGCCGGTGAGGTTGACGCTCATCCGCCCGGCCGCACCCTCGGCGGCGAGCCAGGTGGCGAAGGCCTCGCCACCGGCGTTGCCCACGGTGAGGTCGTCGGGGTTGTAGCTGCCGTCGGCGTTGGTGCCGAACACCGGGGCGCCGAACGAGGTCTGGAACGGGTAGAGGTGGTACGGGTCGGCCTCGGGGCCGATCTGCACGAGGTAGGGGAACTCGGTGCCCGCGGCGGTGCCGGCGGCGACCATGTCGTCGAACGTGGCCGGGGCCGTGGGGGCGAGGGCCGTGTTGCGCAGCAGCGCGATGTTCTCGATCGAGTACGGCACGCCGTAGGTCTTGCCCTCGTAGCTCATGGCGGTGACGGCGACCTGCTGGTAGTCGGCCGCGGTGTCGCCGAGCTCCACGGGCTGTACGACGCCGTTGCTCACGAAGTTGCCGAGCCAGTCGTGGGCGGCGATCGTGATGTCGGGGCCCTTACCGGTGGGAACCTGCGCGATGAACTCTTCCTGGATCTTGGCGAAGTCCTTCTGGACGAGCTTGACCTTGACGCCGGATTCCTTGGTGAAGGCCGCGGCGGCGTCCTTCAGCACTGCGGCGCGGTCGGCGTCGACCCACACGGTCAACGTGCTGGAATCGGCGTCCGAGGTGGCGCCGCTCGAGTCGGATCCAGCCGAGCATCCGGCCAGGGCCAGGGACGCCGCGACGGCTATCGCGCCCGCGGCGAGCAGGCCATTCTTCTTCACCATCATTGGTGTGCCTTTCGTAATCAACATTGACATTTGTGCAAGCGGTTACATGTATACCTGTCATTTTCTCGATTAGCAACCCAGTGTGTGGTTATCTACAGTGCTCAGGTCGATTTGCTGTTGCGGATTAGTGGAAGCGCTTGCATGTTGCTCGGAATGCCGTAGTCTGTCCGTCATGACAGGCACAGAGTGGTGGCGTACCGCCGTTATTTATCAGATCTACCCACGGTCGTTCGCTGACGCGAACGGCGACGGCATGGGCGACCTCGCGGGCATCCGTTCCCGCCTGCCCCAGCTGGCGGAGCTCGGGGTGGATGCCATCTGGCTATCGCCGTTCTACCGGTCGCCGCAGCGCGACGCGGGCTACGACGTTTCCGACTACTGCGACGTCGATCCGCTCTTCGGCACGCTCGCCGACTATGACGCCATGCAGGATGCCGCGCACGCGCTGGGCATCCGGGTGATCGTGGACATCGTGCCCAACCACTCCTCCAGCGACCACCCCTGGTTCCAGGCGGCACTGGCCGCCGGGCCCGGCAGCGAGGAGCGCGGGCACTACATCTTCCGTGACGGCCGCGGCGAGAACGGCGAACTCCCCCCGAACAACTGGGAGTCCGTCTTCGGAGGCAACGCCTGGACCCGCACCGTGGACCCCGACGGCACACCGGGCCAGTGGTACCTGCACCTCTTCGACACCACCCAGCCCGACTTCGACTGGGACAACGAGTGGGTGCGCATTCAGTTCCGGGACGTGCTGCGCTTCTGGCTCGACCGTGGCGTCGACGGCTTCCGGGTGGACGTGGCCCACGGCATGATCAAGGCTAAGGGCCTGCCCGACTACACCCCGCCGGTCGACGGCGGCAGCATGGGCGGGGCCACCTCGCTCGAGCCCGGGGTGGTGGCTGAGCCCGTGGCCGGCGCGCCCTACTGGGCGCAGGACGGCGTGCACGACATCTACCGCGACTGGCGCCTGGTGCTCGACGAGTACGAGGGCGACCGGATCCTCGCCGCCGAGGCCTGGGTGGACCCGCTCGAGCGGGTGGCCCAGTGGGTGCGCTCCGACGAGATGCACCAAGCCTTCAACTTCGCCTACCTCGAGACCCCGTGGGAGGCCGCACCGCTCAAGCGCGTGATCGACGATTCCCTGGCCGCGTTCAGCGCCGTCGGCGCTCCGAGCACCTGGGTGCTCTCCAACCACGACGTGGTGCGCCACGCCTCCCGGCTGGCCCTGACCGCGGACAACCTGCAGGGCCACGGCATCGGCCCGAACACCGTCGGGCTGCCCGACACCAAGGTTGGCCTGCGCCGAGCCCGGGCAGCATCCGCGCTGATGCTGTCGCTGCCCGGTTCAAGCTACATCTACCAGGGCGAGGAACTCGGCCTGCCCGAGGTCATCCACCTACCGGACTCCTCCCGCGAAGACCCCACCTGGTTCCGCACCAACGGGGAGCGCTACGGCCGCGACGGCTGCCGAGTGCCGATCCCCTGGGAGGCGGCCTCGCCGTCTTACGGCTTCGGACCCAGCCCGGCCAGCTGGTTGCCCCAGCCGGCCGAGTGGGCCACGCTGGCCCGGGATGCGCAGGAGGGCGTCGAGGGATCGACGCTGGAGCTCTACACACTCGCACTCAAGCTGCGCCGCGAACACGGTCTCGGACTCGGTTCGGTCGACTGGCTGCCGTCGCCCAGCGACAGTGTGCTCGTATTCCGCAACGGGAATGTCATCGTCGTGGCGAACACCGGCGACCAGCCCGTGGAGCTGCCCGATGGCGCCCTGCTGCTCAGCAGCGAACTCCTCGAGGGACGCACTCTCCCCGGCGACACCACCGCCTGGCTGCAGGCCTGATCCCGGCCGCACGGCGGCGACCGCCCCGCATCCCGCACAACGCCTTCGCATCGAGCGCACACATCCTGCTCCCAGCGAGTGTCGATGTGCGGGATGCCAGACTGGGGTGGTCGCCGCTCTGTGCGCGCGGCATCGTTGGAGAGCCGCACCGTGTGATCGCAACACGGTGGATGACGGCGTTGGTGGATGAGGGAGAACTCGTGACGGACCTGGACGCCGAATGGCCGACCGACCTCCGAGCACTCCGGACCGAGCTGACGCGCTTCATGATGTCGTACAAGTTCGCGACCGACGAGATGATGACCAAGGTCAACATCCTCAAGGAAGAGTTCAGTGCGATCCATGACTACAGCCCGATCGAGCACGTCAGCCACCGACTGAAGTCACCAGAGGGCATCCTCAAGAAGGCCACCCGCAAGGGCTACCCCCTGCACCTCGAGGGCATTCGGGAGAACATCCAAGACATCGCGGGCATCCGCATCACCTGCAGCTTCATCTCAGACACCTATCGGGTGCTGGAGATGCTGACAAGCCAGCAGGACATCACCGTGCTGCAGGTCAAGGACTACATCAAGGACCCGAAGCCGAACGGCTACAAGAGCCTGCACCTGATCGTGGCGATCCCGGTGTTCATGTCCGACCGGGTGCAGCCCGTGACCGTCGAGGTGCAGATCCGCACCGTGGCGATGGACTTCTGGGCCAGCCTGGAACACAAGATCTTCTACAAGTACGACGGGGCCGTGCCGGCCGCCCTCGTGGGCGAGCTCAAACAGGCCGCGGATGTGGCGCACCGGCTGGACGTGGACATGGAGCGCCTGCACGACCAGGTGGTGTCGCTGGGCACCGGCGGCGAGCCCGTGGCGCAGCGCGAGCTGCAGTCCACGCCGAACGGAGCCGACGGCATGCCGTTCCCGCTGCCCCGCTCGCTGCTGGAGGCTTTCCTGGCCAAGGCCGTCTGAGCCGCCCCTCTCGTCGGTCGAGCCTGTCGAGGCCCCGGCGGCCTCCTCCTGCAGCCGCCCCTCTCGCCGGTCGAGCCCGTCGAGGCCCCGGCGGCCTCCTCCTGCAGCCGCCCCTCTCGCCGGTCGAGCCCGTCGAGACCCCGCAGGCCGACCTCTGAAGCCGCCCCTCTCGCCGGTCGAGCCTGTCGAGACCCAGCGCGGCATCCCCAGGGCGGCTCACCAGGTTTCGACAAGCTCAACCACCGTGTGGGAGCGCCGCGCGCAGAGGCCGCGGGCTGGGCTGCTGGCGGTGGCCTAGTTGGTGTTGGCGCGGAGCCAGACCAGCGGGTCCACCTTGGTGCCGTTGAGGCCGCCGAGGCGGATCTCGAAGTGCAGGTGCGGGCCGGTCGACATGCCCGTGGAGCCAACCTGGCCGATGACCTGGCCGACCTTCACGACGTCGCCGGCCTTCAACAGCATCGACCCGTGGATCATGTGCGCGTAGACGCTGGACACCAGTTCGCCGTTGATCATGTGGTCGATGACCATGTGCACGCCGAGGCTGCCTTCGCCGTCTTCGGCGTAGCTGACGACGCCGTCGGCGATCGACTGGATGGGAGCCCCGAGGCCGGGGTTGAAGTCCTGGCCGCCGTGGTTGACCGAGCAGCCGGCGCAGTTGCGGTAGCCGAACTGGTCGCCGACGTGCACACCGACCGCGAACGGCCACTGGATGGTGCCGTTCGGGTTGTTGGTGAAGTCAGCCTCGAGGCGGATGCCGCTGGCCGCAGCCACCTCGGCGATGGACTTGGATTCGAAGCTGTCCTGCTCCACCGTGATGGTGTCCGTACCGCTGGCAAGGTTGATGACCTGGGCAGGGCCGCCATCGGCGGGCTTCTGCGCCTGGTGCGCCGCGGCCTGCACATCGCTGGAGGACAGCAGGGCGTCAGCGGGGATCGAGGTGGCCACGGCCATCAGCGCCACGAACGTCATGGCGACGATCGATCCGCTGCGGGCGGCGAGCATGCGCATGCGGTGGTGCCCGGAACGCGTGGACACCGGAGTGCGCTTAGCCGGGGCCGGCAGCGCACGCGTGCGCGGCACGAACTCGGGCAGCACCCGCTCGGCCTCGGGTGAGTCCTGGGGGGCCTGTGCGGCCGGAGCGGCGGTGACGGCGGGCGTGGCCTCATCCGTCGCCTGCGCGGCGCGCAGTTGGGCGCGCAGGGCCGCGCGGGAGGGCAGCGGGATCGAGGTCGTCGTGGTGTTCGGCGACACGTCGGTGGGGAGCTGCTCGTAGGCCGGCTCCGCGGGGAGGGCGAGATTCGATTCGCGCACGGCGACGGACTCGACATGCGGCTCGTCCAGCTCGGTGTCCACGACGAGAAGCGCCTCGGGCGTGAGCTCGACGGCGGGGGCGGCAACAAAGTCGGGGGAATGGTGGCCTGCGGCCGGGGCATCCTGTGCGGGGGCGGCGTCTTCGACGAGCCGGCGCTCGAGTTCGCGCTGTTCGCGGCGGGTCAGTACCGGCTGCGGGGTGTTCGACAGAGCCGGAAACGGCGACAATTCGTCGTCTTGTGAGGGGTCACTCGAGTCGGGTGCGGAGGCATCCGAAAACGGGGAGTGACGTGACAAGGGCGGGAACTTTCAGCGCGTAAGGACAGGGAAAAAGCGGGTGATTTGGCTCTAGCCAAAGTAACGAATAGATAAAGGCTAGCTTGCGAGCCGCGAAAATTCCATTTCGCGACGGCGAATCACACCCGAAAACGGGGTGGGGCGCACCCCGTCGGGCCGACCCGGGCCGCGTCGATCGCGGGACGAGAACCGGCGTGTGACCCGGCAGCGCAAGGGACGCGCCGGTGGCGCCGCCGGGGAATCCTCATATGTCGTCGTCGGCCATAAATTCCTGGAAAAGTTTCGTCAGCAGCGGTTCGGCCGTGCGGTAGAGGTCCGGGGAGGCCGCGATGAGAAGGCTCTGGCCTTCACGGTCGTCACCGAACGCACCGACCCGGGCGCCGGCCTCTGCGGCGACGAGAGCGCCGGCGGCGTGGTCCCATGGCTTCAGCCCGCGCTCGTAATAGAGGTCGAGCCGGCCGGCCGCCACCCCGCACAGATCGAGGGAGGCGGCGCCCATCCGGCGCACGTCGCGCACCTCGTGGATGAGGCCCTGCAGAACCCGCGCCTGGCGGGTGCGTCGGGCCGAGTCGTAGGAGAAGCCTGTTCCGAACAGGGCCAGCGACAGTGGCACTCCGCTGGCCACCTGGAGGCGGCGTCCGTTGAGGTGAGCACCGTGGCCGGCGCGCGCCGAGAACAGCTCGTCGATGGCGGGGTTGCGCACCGCGCCGGCCAGGGCGGTCCAGGTGGCCGGGTCGGCGTCGCCCTCGACCACGGCGATACTCACACCATAGAACGGGATGCCGTAGAGGTAGTTGACGGTGCCGTCGATAGGGTCGACGACCCAGGTGAGGCCCGAGGTGCCAGCGGTGGCGGTGGACTCCTCCCCGTAGAAGCCGTCGTCGGGGCGCGCATCCGACAGCAGCCCGCGGATCAGGGCCTCGGTCTCGCGGTCGGCCAGGGTCACCACGTCCTCCGGGGACGACTTGGATGCGGCGATCTCCACGCCCTCGGCGCGGCGGAGGCGCGCCAGCTCCCCGGCGACCGTGGCGGTCTCCTGGGCGAGGGCGAGCAGTTCGGCGGTGGCTGCAGTGGTCATCCGCCCACGGTACGCCACGGGCACCAGACGCCGACAGGGCGGCTGGGCATCCGGCGGGTTAACGCACGAACGCGCCGGAGGTCCGGCGCGTTCGTTGTGCTGTGTTTGTGCAGTTCTTGCTGTGGCGAGTGCGAGATTCGAACTCACGAAGGCTACGCCGTCTGATTTACAGTCAGATCCCTTTGGCCGCTTGGGTAACTCGCCAGTGCATACCCGACCATATGTGACCACGTGACCGGAGACGCTCAGACAGAATACAAGCCAGAGGGCCCAAGTGCGAAATCAGGGTGGGCGACCCGCCGCCCGGGCGGTGGATATGATCACCTAATACCCCTTCTTGCACGTCGGTAAGGAACCCGAATGGTCGGCATCGACGAGGTCGCCCGCCGCGCGGGCGTCTCCACCGCCACGGTTTCGCGCGCCCTGAGCGGCAACGGCCACGTTTCTCCGGCCACCCGGTTGAAGGTCAAGGCCGCCGCTCTCGAGCTGGGTTATGTGGTCTCGTCCAACGCGTCGAGCCTGGCGTCGGGTCGGATGAAGAACATCGGCGTCGTCGTACCGTTCCTCAACCGCTGGTTCTTCTCCAGCGTCGTCGAGGGCGCCCAGAAGGCGTTGCTGCAGAACGGCTACGACCTCACCCTCTACAACCTCACCGGCGGCGGGGACGAACGACGCAGCGTGTTCGAGCACTTCCTGTTGCGCCAGCGAGTGGATGCCGTCATCGCGATCTCCCTCGAACTCACCGAGAGCGAGGTGGCCAGGCTGCACGCCCTGGGCAAGCCGCTGGTGGGCGTGGGCGGCCCGATCTCCGGTGTGCGCACCCTCACGATCGACGATGTAGCGGTGGCCAGGCTCGCCACAGAGCACCTGCTCGCGCTCGGCCACACCCGCATCGCCCACATCGGCGGCAACAAGGACTTCGACCTGGACTTCCACCTGCCCACGAACCGGCGCTTCGGCTACGAGGCGGCCCTGGAGAACGCCGGGATCGGGCTGTCCGCCGAGCTCTTCCAGCCGGCCGACTTCACCATCCGCGGCGGCTACCAGGCCGCCAAACAGCTGCTCGGCAGCCCGCACGACCGCCCAACGGCGATCTTCGCGGCCTCCGACGAGATGGCGATCGGCAGCATCCTGGCCGCCCGCGACCTGGGCCTGGTGGTGCCACGGGACGTCTCGGTGATCGGCATCGACGACCACGAGCTGGCGGACTTCTTCGGCCTGAGCACCATCGCGCAATTCCCCCAGGGCCAGGGCGCCAAGGCCGTGGAGATCCTGATGGACCAGTTGCACCCGGGCCAGCACGATCAGGCGGCGTTGAACACTCCGATGCCGTTCGAGTTGATCGTGCGTTCGAGCACCGCCCGCCCCGGCGGCTGAGCGGGAGCGCGGCGGGAACGGGCAGCATCCGGCCCTTCTCGGTAACATGGCTCCCATGGCAGATTCAACGTTCGACATCGTCAGCAAGGTCGACCCCATGGAGGTCGACAACGCGCTCAACCAGGCTCACAAAGAGGTGGCTCAGCGCTACGACTTCAAGAACGTGGGCGCATCCATCGAGATGAGCGGCGAGAAGGTGCTCATGAAGGCAAACACCGAGGAGCGCGTCAAGGCGATCCTCGAGGTGTTCGAGTCGAAGCTGATCAAGCGCGGCATCTCGCTGCGCAGCCTCGACGCCGGCGAGCCATACGCGTCGGGCAAGGAGTACCGCATCGAGGCCAGCATGAAGGCCGGCATCGACCAGGAGAACGCGAAGAAGATCAACAAGATCATCCGCGACGAGGGACCCAAGGGTGTCAAGAGTCAGATCCAGGGCGACGAGCTGCGGGTTTCCTCGAAGAGCCGCGACGACCTGCAGTCCACAATGGCCCTCCTCAAAGGCAAGGACCTCGACGTGGCCCTCCAGTTCGTCAATTTCCGCTAACCCCCTCTCGCGAACTGTGAGATAAGCCCAGAATCTCGCGTTTTTAGGGGCTTAACTCACAGTTCGCGGATGGTTAGGAGGCGTAGGCGCGCAGCCACCGGGTGAGCGCCGCATACGCCGCCGCCCGGGGAGCCGGAGCCGAGAGAACGACGTCGTGCAGGGCGCCCTCGATGCGCGCCACCGTCACCGTCGAGCCCAGCCGTACGGCGGCCCTGGCGATGTCGTTCACCACCAGGACGCTGTCGCTGTGCCGCATCTGATCGCTCCAGCGCGGCAGGATCGTGGACCGCGCCGAAAGCAGGGTGAGGATGGGCACCTCGATGCCCAGTCCGGCCGCCACGGCTGCGTGTCCCTCGAGCACCGCATTCAGCCAGGCCCTGGGCGGCGGGAAGCCACGCGGCGGGCGCCAGCGCGATTCGTAGGACCATTCGCCGTCGAACTCGGCCGAGACCGAACGGCTGTAGAAGCCCAGGTCCACTTGAGGAAGAGTACCCAGCGGCTGCACGCGGGCGCCCAGCTGCACAAGGGGCGCAATGAAGGCCCGACCCACACCGCCGGCCTGAAACTCCAGCCACGGGCTGTTCAGCACGAGCGCGTGGGCCCGGCCCGGGTGTCTGGACGCCCACAGGCTCAGCGTGAGTCCGCCGGTGGAGTGGCCCATCAACACCAGGCGGCGGCGGGACGGCCGCTCTGAGTTCTCCCCGTGGCCCATCGCGGTGAGGGCGGCGTCGATGTCGGCGTCGTAGGTGGCCAGGTCGGCCACGTACCCAGGGGTCTGGTGCTCGCGCAGGCTGCGCCCGTACTTGCGCAGGTCCAGGGCGTAGAAACGGGCGCCCACCCGGTGCCAGTGTTCGGCTAGGCCGGTTTGGAAGAAGTAGTCCGACCATCCGTGCACGTAGAGCACGTCGATACCGTGCGCCGGCGCGAAGGGTGAGACGAGTTCGGTCGGCGCCGGGCGGTGGCGAACCAGGGTGGCGACCACATCGCCCTCGCCGTCGCTGCCGAGAGGCAACGTGGCCTGCTGGAAGCGCTCCCCGAGCAGGTCCTCCCGCCACACGAGTTCCACCATCCCCCCACCCTAGAACGCGAACTGTGAGCTAAGCCCCGAAAACTCGCGTTTTTTGGGGCTTAACTCACAGTTCGCGGGGGCGAGGAGCGAGAGTCGGGGCTAGAGCTCGGCGGGAACCTGGGCCCGCGAGATCTCGACCATCTCGTGGCGGGGAACCACCTTGACGCGCACGCGACCCTGTTCGGCGCCGAGCGCGAGCTCGTGCTGGTCGAGGCGGTGCCAGCCGTCGAGGTCGGTGTACGCCACGCCGCGCTCGTCGAGCAGCTCGAGGATGCTCTCCTCAGAGGGCGACTCGGGGCGCCACCAATTGCCGACATCGTTGATCAGGTGCCGCACGGTCTCCATGGCGTCGGACTTGGTGTGCCCGATCAGGCCCACCGGCCCACGCTTGATCCAGCCGGTGGCGTACACGCCGTACATCTGCTGGCTGGCGGTGCTGGACTCGAAGCCCGGCTCGCCCTTCCAGAGCACCTGGCCCTCGCGATTGGGGATCACGCCGCGCTTCTTGTCGAACGGGATGCCCGGAAGCGAGGACCCGTAGTAGCCGACGGCCCGGTAGATGGCCTGGATCGGCACCTCGCGGATCTCGCCGGTGCCCACCACGCCGCCGTGGCCATCCGGTGCGGTGCGCTCGTACTTGAAGCCGCCGACGTGGCCGTTGCCGTCGTCGGTCACCTCCACCGGGCGGGCGAAGAAATGCAGGTGCAGCCGGCGTGAGGCGCTCCCGGTCTCGCGGTTCCGCCACTGGTTGAGCACTTTGTCGATCACGAAGACCTGCTTGTTGCTGGCCACGGCCGCACGGGCCGCATCGTCGTAGTCGAAGTCCTCGTCGTGCACGATGATGTCCACGTCGTTGAGTTCGCCGAGTTCGCGCAGCTCCAGCGGGGTGAACTTCACCGAGGTGGGGCCGCGGCGGCCGAACACGTGCACGTCGGTGACCGGGGACGCCTTGAGGCCCTCGTAGACGTTCGCCGGGATCTCGGTGGGCAGCAGGTCGTCGGCGTGCTTGGCGAGGATGCGGGAGACGTCGAGGGCGACGTTGCCGTTGCCGATCACGGCGACCGACTTAGCCTCGAGCGGCCAGGTGCGCGGCACGTCGGGGTGGCCGTCGAACCAGCTCACGAACCGGGCGGCACCGTAGGAGCCCTCGAGCTCGATGCCCGGGATGGCCAGGTCGGCGTCGTGCACGGCCCCGGTGGCGAAGATGACCGCGTTGTAGTGCTTCTTGAGGTCGTCGAGGGTGATATCGGTGCCGTAGCGGACGTTGCCGAACAGGCGGATATCGCCGCGGTCGAGCACGTCCCGGAGCGCCGTGATGATGCCCTTGATGCGGGGGTGGTCGGGCGCGACGCCGTAGCGCACGAGCCCATACGGGGCCGGAAGGTGGTCGAACAGGTCGATGGAGACATCGAAATTCCGCTCGGCCTTCAGGAGGATATCTGCGGCGTAGATGCCGGCGGGGCCCGCACCGACTATGGCCAATCGCAACTTGGTCATGGGAGCCTTTCTAGCTGGATCGCTCGACGATGGTGTCGGCGAAACGGGTGAGCGCCTTCTTGACCGAGCCTTGCGGCAGGGGCTTGAGGGCGTCGACGGCGTCACGGGCCCAACCGTGGGCCTCCGCGAGGGTCTGGGTGGTCACGTCATGTTCGCGCAGCGCGCTGATGGCGGAGTCGGCGGCCTCGGTGGTGGCGCCCTTGCTGTTCATCACATCGGCCTCGAGGCGGGCGACGAGGTCGGCGGCCCGCGCATCCGTTGCGGCGCGTTCGCGCAGGCGCAGCAGCGGCAGCGTCGCGACGCCGGCGCGGAGGTCGGTGCCGGGCACCTTGCCGGTCTCCTGCGGCTGCGGCGACAGGTCGAGGACGTCGTCGATGAGCTGGAAGGCCACGCCGATCCGCTCGCCGAACAGCACGACGGGCTCTTCGAACTCGGCGGGCGCGTTGGAGAAGATAATGCCGGACTGGGCGGCGGCGGCGATGAGCGACCCGGTCTTGTCGGCGAGCACCTGGATGTAGTGGTCGATCGGGTCCTGGTCGTCGGCGGGGCCCACGGTCTCGTGCAGCTGGCCGAGCACCAGGCGTTCGAAGGTGTCGCCCTGCAGGCGCACGGCGCGTTCGCCGAGCCGGCCCATCAGCTGGTTGGCGCGGGAGAAGAGCAGGTCACCGGCCAGGATGGCGATGGAGTTTCCCCAGACCACCTGCGCGCTGGGCACGCCGCGGCGCTTGTCGGCGTCGTCCATGACGTCGTCGTGGTACAGCGACGCCAGGTGAGTGATCTCGATCGCGGTGGCGGCACGGATGACGTCGGGCACGGTGCCATCGCCCAGGTGCGCGGTGAGCAGCGCGAGCATCGGGCGCACGCGCTTGCCGCCGGCGTTGAGCAGGTATCGGCTGGTGACGTTGGCGATCTCATCGGCGAAGACGAGTTCGCCGAGCAGGCTCGTCGTCACGTCGTCGAGTCCGGTCTCGATGCTGGCGGCGAGGCCACGGTCGGCGGCCGTGGAGAAGATCCGATCGCTCAGGCCCAGCTGCGACGTTACCGACGGGCTCCGGCGGGCCACGGGGGCGGTCAATTTCACTCTGTCAGCCTAACGATCGGATCTGGGAGTTTCAGGAGGTTGTGGACGCTGCAGCGGCCGTCTTGATTCCGCGGTGCAGAGCCACGATACCGAGACTGAGGTTGCGATAGGCCACGGCGTCGTATCCGGCATCACGCAGCCAGGCGCTGAGCGTGGGCTGGTCGGGCCAGGCGGCGATCGATTCGCCCAGGTAGTCGTAGGCCTCGGCGTTGGAGGAGGCCAGCTTCACGATGCGGGGCATCACGTGGTTGAGGTAGGCGAAGTAGCCCACCCGGATCGGGGTGAACGGCGGGGTGGAGAACTCGCAGATGACGACACGGCCGCCGGGCTTGGTGACGCGGTAGAACTCGGCGATGGCCTTCTTGGGCTCCACGACATTGCGCAGGCCGAAGGAGATGGTGACGGCGTCGAACTCGCCGTCCGCGAACGGCAGCGCCGTCGCATCCGCCTGCACGAACTCGACGTTCGGGTTGCCGGAGTGCCGCTCACGGCCCACCTTGATCATGCCCTCGGAGAAATCGGCGGCCACGACGTGCGCGCCCGTGTGCGACAGGGCGACGCTCGAGGTACCCGTTCCCGCGGCGATATCGAGGATGCGCTCGCCACGCTTCGGGTTCACGGCCCGTGTGGTCGCGACACGCCACAGCGAGGCGTTGCCCACGGAGAGCAGTGCGTTCGTGCGGTCATAGTGTGTCGAGACCAGATCGAACATGGCGGCGACCTGCGCTGGCTGCTTATTAAGATCTGCTCTACTCACCGGTCCAGTCTAGATTGCGGCGCCTGGGATACGGCGCGGCCGGGTGCCCGGGCGCAGGCGTAGGGTAGACGAGTGAATGCGCCTGCTCTAACGGTTGAAACGTCCCCGATTGCCGACATTCGCCAATTGATCCTCCTGCTCGACCAGCGCACGCCGTTGCTCTGGATGCGCCGCAACCAGGGTCTCGCCGGCATCGGCACGGCACTGCGGCTCGAGTTCTCCGGCCCTACCCGCATGCAGGATGCCGCAGCCGCCTGGCGCGATGTCGTCGCGGCGGCCACCGTGACCGACCCGTTGGCGCGCACCGGCACCGGCCTGCTCGCGTTCGGCACCTTCGCCTTCGACGACTCGTCCAGCCAGACCAGTGTGCTGATCGTGCCCGAGGTGATCGTGGGCCGCGAGGACGGCCAGTGTTGGGTTACCCGCATCTGGCCCACCGGACAGGCCGCCCCTGAAATCCCGCTGGCACTGCAGCCGCTCGGCGACGAGTACCGCATCTCGCTGCTTCCCGGTGCGCTGACGCCGGCCGGCTACCGCGCTGCCGTCTCCGCCGCCGTCACCCACATCGGCGACCGGGACCTGAGCAAGGTCGTGCTGGCCCGCGACCTGGTCGGGCACCTGCCGGCCGAGTCCGACCTGCGCCGACTGCTGACCGAGCTCGCCCTGGGCTACCCGGACTGCTGGACCTACGCCGTCGACGGCCTCGTCGGCTCGAGCCCCGAGACCCTGATCCGCGCCGACCACAACGAGGTCAATGCCCGGGTGCTCGCCGGCACCATCTCCCGCGGGTCGGATGCCGCGGCGGACCTCGAGGCAGCCCTCACCCTGGCCACCTCCAGCAAGGACGGCGACGAGCACGAGTTCGCCGTGCAGAGCGTGCTGGCCGCGCTCCGCCCGCACACCTCGGTGCTCACCACGAGCGAGATCCCGTTCACGGTCAAGCTGCCCAACCTCTGGCACCTGGCCACCGACGTCGAGGGCACCCTGAGCGACGGGTCCACCTCGCTCGACCTCATTGCGGCAATGCACCCGACCGCCGCGGTGGCCGGCACCCCGACGCAGGACGCGCTCGCGCTCATCCGCGAGCTTGAGCCCTTCGACCGCGGCCGCTACGCCGGTCCGGTGGGCTGGGTGGGCGCCGACGGCGACGGCGAGTGGGCCATCGCGCTGCGCTGCGCGCAGGTCACCCCGGCCGGGGACGTCACCGCGTACGCCGGCTGCGGCATCGTGCTGGACTCCGACCCCGACCGCGAGCTGGCCGAGACCAAGATGAAGTTCCGCCCCGTGGTGGAGGCGTTCGGCTAGAGCCGGCTCGCGCCACGCGACCTCGCACCCCGGTAAGTGCCCGCTCCGGACAAATGCGCCCGGTACGCGGTATTTGTCAACCTGTTTGAGACAGGTTGGGTTTGGGTTTTTGGCGGGGGTCGTTGATGCATACCCGGCCCGGTAGGGCCGGGGGCTTGGGGTGTTGGGCGTAGCGTTCTGGATGCGTTCGGAATGCGGTGTTGAGGACTTGGCTTCTGCGGCGGGTCACTCGGTCGGTGCGGCCGTAGTGAACGTCGTTGGGGGTGTTCCAGGCGATGCCGGAGTGGCGGTGGTTCTGGTTGTATTCGTGGAAGAACCAGTCGAAGTAGGCGCGGGCGTCATCGGTCGTGTCGAAGATCTCAGGGAACGCGAGATCGTATTTCGCGGTCTTGAATAACGCTTCGCTGTAGGGGTTGTCGTTGGAGACTTTGGGCCGGGAGAAGGACTTATCGACGCCGAGTTTCTCCAGCAGTAAGGACACCGGTGTGCTCACCATCGCAGCACCGTTATCCGAGTGCAGAGAGTTCGGCGCGACGCCGTGGTTCGCGGTGACCGCTTCTTGGATCAGTTCTTCGGCGAGGTCACCATCCTCGTAGGCCTCCAGCCGCCAGCCCACGACGCGACGCGAGTAGATGTCCATGATCACGTAGAGGTGGAAGTAGCGGCCCCGGATCGTGGTCTTGAGCTTGGTGATGTCCCAGGACCACACCTGTGACGGGGCGGTCGCGACCAGCTCGGGGATCTTCTTCGGCGACCCCTCAGCCTGCCGGCGGCGCTCGTGGACCTGCCCGGCCGCGCGGGCGACGCGGTACCAGGAAGACTTCGACGCCAGGTAAACACCCGCATCCCAGGCCCGGTAAAAGGCTTGGCAGATCGAGAAGCCCTCATACTCAGGGGTGTTGATCAGCGCCAGGATCTGCGCGCTCTCCGCAGTGGAGAGCGTGGCCGGCTGGTGCCGGTCCTTCTGCGGGATCGGCGCGGCCAGGCGGGCGCGGGGGCTGCGGTGCCGATAGAACGATGCCCGCGAGTAGCCGACCAACGCGCAGGCCCGCACCACCGGCATCCCCACCGCAGTCAGGTCGACGACTGTTTCGAACGCTACTCGGTGGGTTTCGGCTTCCGAAACGCGGCCGGGATCGCTGGCTCGTCCGGCAGCGGCGGGGTGCGGATTTGTGAGCTCTTGGCCAGCGCGGACAAGAGCTCTGAGGCTTTTCCCAACACTTCCACCGCGCTCTCGGACTGCTCCAACTGGGCTTTGAGGATCGCGTTTTCCTTCTGCAATCGCAGAAATTCGATCCGTTCCTGTTTCGTCAACACGTACTTAGTCTGCCGCTGTTCCGTCTCGACCAGCAGGCCCTGCCGCTTCTCCTGACTCCACCGCGACAGCGACCTAACGTCGATGCCGACTCGGCGACAGAACGCGGACTTCGCGCCGATCTCCGCGCCCGTCGACGCGTACTGCTCCCACTGCGCAAGAATCGCGAGGCGCTCAGCAGACGTGAAATGATGCTTCCGAGTAAGCCGGGTTTGGACTTCTGACATTTCCATTTGGATGTCCTCTTCCCCGCCCTCAGCCGGCCCGTGATGAAACGATGATTTGTCTCACCACAGGCTGACACTCAGGGCATAACGGGCGCAATTGTCCGCGCGGGCAACAGTCGCCGGCGCTCAGCCGGCCAGGTGTGCCCGACAGCCGCCGGTGGCCGTGATGTCGGCGGCACCAGCGGCGCTCATCGGCTCGCAGAGGAACCCCTCCACCTGGCTGCCGTCGGCCAGCGCCACTCGCCCGATGACCATCGGCTGCGGCAGCGCGGCCACAAACCGGCCAAAGGATGCCGCGTCCAGCGCCCGGAGTTCGACCTCGATCGGTGCCCCCTTCCCCTCGGCCACGCGCACCAGGTCGGGCTTGGGCGGCACGGTATCGAGGGCGAAGAGGCTGTAGCCGACCTGGTGGTGGCGGCGACCAGGCCGCCCTCCTCGAGAGAGTCGTCTAACCATCCGCGAACTGTGAGTAAAGCCCCGAAATTTCCCGAATTCTGGGGCTTTTCTCACAGCTCGCGGTGGGGGCGCTAGCGCTGGAGGGGGACCTCGACGAGGGTGGGGCCCGCGACCGGCGCCGTGAGGGCGGTCTCAAGGGCACTGCGGGTGGCGGCGCGCACGTAGGACCAGCCGTAGGCGGCCGCCAGGGACTGAAGGTCCACCTGCTGCGGGGTGAAGAGCACCCGGTCCACGGCCGTGGGGTTGGCCGTTGCGGCCACCTCGAGGCCGTCGAAGATGGTGCCGCCGCCGTCGTTGCCCACGACCACCTGCACCCGCGGGCGCGTCTCCCCGGGCGCGATGAGCAGCGACCCGGCGTCGTGCAACAGGGTCACATCGCCCACCAGCAGCCGGGTCGTGCCGCTCGAGAGCGGATGCTCACCCGCCTGGCTGGCCAGCGCGATACCCACGGCCGTGGCGACGGTGCCGTCGATGCCGGCCAGGCCGCGGTTGGCGTGCACGGGGATCTTCTTGCCCGTGACCCGGGTGTCCAGCTCGCGGATCAGCCGGGACGCGCCCAGCACCAGCCGGTCGTGCGGCCAGGAGGCCCGCCACACCGCGTCGGCGAGCATAGCCCGGGTCACCGGGGCCTTCATGGCCGCGAACTCGGCCTTGGTCATGCCGTGCGTTCCGAAGGCGGGCGTATCCAGCTGCGTGTCGGCGGCCAGGATGGCCCGGCTCGTCATCACCCAGCGGCCCGTCCAGGCGCGTGCGTCGCGGGTTCCCGCCGCGGTGACGGCAGCGGCCGAGGCCGTGGCGGTGCGGGCGAAGCTGGACACCCGGTGGCCCGGGTTGTACCGCTCGGCTCCGGCCGGAGCCACGACGACGGTCTCCACCCCGTCTCGCTGCACAAGCGTCGGCACCTCGCGACTCAGGGTGGGGTGGCCGAAGACGATCACGCGTTGCACCTGGCCGCCGAAATCGGCGTCGCGGATCAGCTCCCGGTAGGCCACCACGAGGTTGGGCCCGAACCGTGAGCCGCTGGACACCTCGGCCAGCAGCGGCCAACCGGCCGTGCGGGCGAGTTCTTCCGCCGCCGGCCCGGCACCGGCGCCGGCTACCACGACGGTGCGGGGCCCGGCTTCGAGCAGCACGGATGCGGCGATGACTGCGCCGGCACCCCCAGCCTCGTCAGCGTGGGCGACGAGGTCGGCATAATCGGCGAGGTCGTCGGAGGCGGTTGCCTCAGTGGTATCGGCGAGGCCGGCGCCGTCGAGGGCCCCGGCGAGGTCAGCCTCCGGACCGGCAACCGCGAGCTCGACCGCGGCCGACAACGGCTCCCGGAACGCCAGGTTCAGGTGCACCGCTCCGGGGTTGAGCGTGTCGGTGCCGAGGGACACCCTGTACGCCCGGCCGGCCAGGCGCACGGCGATCTCGCCCTCGCCGGCGCTGCCGTCGGGGGCGTCCACGTCGTCGCTCAGCCGCACGGCGCCCGCGAAGATGCCGGGCTGCACGGTGGTCTGATTCGATCGGATGCCGCGGAGCTCGCCGGGCCGGTCCGCCGTGAGCAGGATCATCGGCACCATTGAGTGGTGCGCCTCGAGCACGGCGGGGTGCAGGTTGGCCACGGCGGTGCCGGAGGTGCAGACCACGAGCGCCGGGCGTCCGCTCTCGATCGCGAGCCCGAGCGCCAGGAAGCCGGCGCCGCGCTCGTCGATCCGCACGTGCAGACGCAGCAGGCCGAGCCGCTCGAACTCTGCGGCGGCCAGAGCCAGGGCCTGCGAGCGCGATCCGGGGCTGAGCACGAGATCACTCACGCCCAGGCGCACGAACTCGGCCAGCAGGGCCACGCTGAAGTCGGTCGCCGGGCTACCGCTGGGCGCAACAGGCGCCAAACGCGGTGCGGCCTCAGCCGGCAGGGTGGCGGGCGCCTCGGGTGTCGATCCGGTCTGAGCTGCCGCCTCAGGCATCCCGTCGGCCCGGCTGGTCACCGTCACTGGGGTCGGTGTTCTTCGGGTCGACCCCGGCGGTGCCGGGGTGCGAGGCCGGCCCGGCGGCGGGCGGGTCCATCTTGTCGAAGTCGGCGAGCTCCTGCTCGAGGTCGCGGATGCGCTGTTCCTGGTCCTTCGCGCGGTCCAGGCCGCGCAGGAAGTCGGGGTCGTCGTCCGGAGCCATCGAGCGCGTCACCCGGGCGCCTGGGCCCGCCGCGCTGCTGCGGCGTCCGCGGCCGATCAGCAGCCACAGTACGGCACCGATCACCGGGATGAGGACTATGACGAAGACCCACACCCAGCGTGGAAGACCGCGTATGCGATTGCGGTCGAACACCGCGCAATCCACCAGCGCATAGATGGTGAGAATGACGACGACGACTCCGAGGCCGAACAACAGGCGGAACATGCCCCAATTGTAGGCCGGTCGCCCGAGAGATCGGTGAGTGCCGGTCAGGAGCACGTTCTAAGCTGGATTCATGAAAGCTGTTCCAGCCTGGGTGTTGTTCACCGTGCTCCGCGTCCTGATGTTCGCGGTGCCGTTCGTGATCCTGCTCGTGCTGGGAATCGAGGGCTGGTTGGCCGCCGTTCTGGCCGCGATCATCGGCCTGTGCCTGTCGTATATCTTCCTGCGCAACCCGCGCAACAGCGTCGCCCGCGACCTCTACGAGGTGCGGCACCGCGCACAGGAACCCGTGCACCCCGATGCCGAATCCGAGGACGCCGCGGTCGACCGGGCCGAGTCCGAGCAGGAACGCGTGCAGGAGAGCGAGCAGCAGGCGCGAGCCGAGCAGGAGCTCCCGGACCAGCCGCCCACCGACCAGCGCTCCAACCTGGCCTAACCGCCGGCCGGGTCTCCCCGACCGCTACCGGCCTGCAGTTCGGCCGTACCCGCCAGCATCTCCCGGAACGCCCGCAACGCCGGCGCCTCCAACCCGGCCTCGCGTTGGGCCGTGAAGATCGTACGACGTGGGTCGCCGGGCAGCCGCTCGAGCCGGCAGGTGGTGCTGCGCCCGGTCCAGACCAGGTCGGGCATCAGGCCCACGGCGTTGCCCGACTCGATCAACCGGATCTGCGCCTGCAGGTCTGCGGTCTCGTAGCGCACGTCGGGTTCGAAACCGGCGCTGCGACAGAGCTGCTCGGCGAAGTGCCGGGAGGCCGTGCCGCGCGGTTCCATCACCCACGCC
The DNA here is from genome assembly GCF_019443325.1 of Cryobacterium sp. PAMC25264. Classification (NCBI taxonomy): domain Bacteria; kingdom Bacillati; phylum Actinomycetota; class Actinomycetes; order Micrococcales; family Microbacteriaceae; genus Cryobacterium; species Cryobacterium sp. PAMC25264. The sequence continues at coordinate 3,808,293 of NZ_CP080383.1, read as the reverse complement.
AGCCGCCCCGCTTCGGCCAGCGAGCCGACCGGCCAGAGTGCGGCATCCGTGGCCGGCAGCGCCAGATGGATGGCGTCGGTCGTCAGCTCGCGCCGGTGCAGACCCGGCAGCCACGGCGTCGAGTGCGCGGGGTACTGCTCGGCGATGACCAGGTCGAAGTCGCGGGCCCAGGTCTCGTGCAGGGCCTGCTCGGGTTCCCGCTGCACCATCTCCACCCGCACATCGGGGTGCTGCCGGGTCATCATCGCCAGGGCCGCGGGCATGAGCGCCAGCGCCGCGGACTGGAAGACCGCTACCCGCACGGTTCCGCGCACTGTCGTGTGCGAGGTGCGCAGCGCCGCCTCCGCCCGCTCCAGGGTGTCGAGCACCTCCCCGGCCGATGCCACCAACAGCTCGCCCTGCGGGGTGAGCCGCAAGCGACGCCCGGCCTTACGGGTGAGCTGCGCCCCGGCCTCCTTCTCCAGCTGGCTGAGTTGCTGCGACACGGCCGACGGGCTGAGCAGCATGGCCTCGGCGACGGCGGCGATGGTGCCGCGGATGGACAGCTCGCGGAGCAGGATCAGGCGACGCACATCGAGCATCAGGGGCCTCCAAAGCATCAGCTGAGCTGAAGCTTATCAATCAGTATTCGCTACTTCTTCTAAAGCGTTCGGCTGCAGATACTGAGTGGATGCCGCGCACTCCCCCGCCGCGGCCGACCCCCTGGAGTACCATGACCGACCTCGCACCCCGGCCGCACGGCGAGCAGACAACCGGCATCCCGTCCGACCTGAACGCCGCCGAGACGATCGCTCTCGTACGCCGCTGGCTGGCCGAGGCGTCCGGGTTCCCGGTGGACGGATCGGCCGCGCAGCTCGCCGGGGTGCTGCGCGACCCCCAGGGCCTCGCCTTCACGGTCGGCTTCGTCGACGGAGTCGTGCGCCCAGAAGACCTGCGGGTCGCCGCGCGCACGCTGGCCCGGATCGCGCCAGACGTGCCAGCCTTCCTGCCCGCGCCGATGCGCGCCGCCGTGCGACTCGGCGGCCTGATGGCACCGCTGCTGCCCGGGGTCGTCGTGCCGATCGCCCGGCGGGTGCTGCGCCACATGGTGGGCCACCTCATCATCGATGCCACGGATGCCAAGCTCGGCCCGGCCATCGCCAAGATCCGCGGCGAGGCCATCCGGCTCAACGTCAACCTGCTCGGCGAGGCCGTGCTCGGTGAGGGCGAGGCCGCCCGCCGCCTGGCCGGCACACACCGGCTGCTGGCCCGCGACGACGTGGACTACGTGTCGATCAAGGTCTCTTCCACCGTCGCGCCGCACAGCCACTGGGCGTTCGACGCCGCCGTGGCCGGCATCGTGGAGCACCTGACGCCGCTCTTCTCCCGCGCGGCGGCGGCCCCACGGCCCAAGTTCATCAACCTCGATATGGAGGAGTACAAGGACCTCGACCTCACCATCGCGGTCTTCACCGAACTGCTCGACCGGCCCGAATTCGTGTCGCTGGAGGCCGGCATCGTGCTGCAGGCCTACCTGCCCGACGCGCTCGGGGCCATGATCCGTCTGCAGGAGTGGGCGGCGGCCCGCCGGGCCCGCGGCGGCGCGGGAATTAAGGTGCGACTCGTCAAGGGCGCCAACCTGCCGATGGAACAGGTGGAGGCCGAGGTGCACGGCTGGCCTCTGGCCACGTGGCACACCAAGCAGGAGTCGGACACCAACTACAAGCGAGTCGTGGACTACGCGCTCACCCCCGAGCGCATCCGCAATGTGCGCCTGGGCGTGGCCGGCCACAACCTCTTCGACATCGCCTGGTCGTGGCTGCTGGCCGGGCAGCGCGGGGTGCAGGGCGGCATCGAATACGAGATGCTGCTCGGCATGGCGCAGGGCCAGGCCGAGGCCGTGCGTCGCGACGTCGGCAGCCTGCTGCTCTACACGCCGGTCGTCTCGCCCGCCGAGTTCGACGTGGCCATCGCCTACCTGATCCGCCGGCTCGAGGAGGGCGCGTCCAGCGACAACTTCATGTCGGCCGTGTTCGAACTGCACGACAACGAGGCACTGTTCGCCCGCGAACAGGCGCGTTTCCTGGCCTCCCTGGCCGCGCTCGACACGGCGGTGCCCGCCCCGCACCGTGTCGCCGACCGCTACGCGGCCGTGCGGGCGCCGTCAGCGGACGCCTTCGAGAACACCGCAGACACCGATCCTTCCGTGGCCGCCAACCGCGACTGGGCGCTGCAGATCCTGGGCCGGGTGCCCGGCTCCAGCCTGGGCGTCGACACCATCGAGGCGGCCCGGGTGACGGATGCGGTGGCCCTGGACGCCGTGCTCGCCGACACCGTCGCCGCTGCGTCCGGCTGGGCCGCGCTCGGTGCCGCCGGCCGGGCGGCTGTGCTGCATCGCGCCGGCGAGGCCCTCGAGGCCCGCCGTGGCGACCTGCTCGAGGTGATGGCGGCCGAAGCGGGCAAGACCATCGACCAGGCCGACCCCGAGGTGTCGGAGGCAGTCGACTTCGCGCACTACTACGCCGGCCTCGCCCGGGAGCTCGAGGACGTCGACGGTGCCCGGTTCACACCGGCGTCGATCACCCTGGTCACCCCGCCGTGGAACTTCCCCGTCGCGATCCCGGCCGGGTCGGTACTCGCGGCCCTGGCGTCGGGCTCCGCCGTGGTGCTCAAGCCCGCCGGTCCGGCCGAACGCTGCGGTGCCGTGATCGCCGACATCCTCTGGCAGGCCGGTGTGCCCCGCGACGTGCTGCGCCTGGTGCAGGTGCCCGAAGACAGCCTGGGCGCCCACCTGATCGCGCACCCCGCTGTCGACCGGGTGATCCTCACCGGCGCCTACGAGACCGCCGAGCTCTTTCGCAGCTTCCGGCCCGACCTGCCGCTGCTGGCCGAGACCAGCGGTAAGAACGCGATCATCGTCACGCCCAGCGCCGACCTCGACCTGGCCGTCAAGGACGTCGTCTCCTCAGCGTTCGGCCACGCCGGCCAGAAATGCTCGGCCGCGTCCCTTGTCATCCTGGTCGGCTCCGTCGCCACCTCGCGCCGATTCCGCACTCAGCTGCAGGATGCCGTCGCCTCCCTCACCGTCGGCTACCCGGAGAACCCGGCCACCCAGATGGGCCCGGTGATCGAACCCGCCACGGGCAAGCTGCTCGACGGGCTCACCGTGCTGGGCGCCGGGGAGAGCTGGCTGCTCGAGCCGCGCCGGCTCGACGAGTCCGGCCGGCTGTGGAGCCCGGGCCTGCGCGACGGCGTGCGGGCCGGGTCGGCCTTCCACCTCACCGAGTACTTCGGTCCGATCCTGGGCATCATGACCGCGGCCACCCTCGAGGAGGCGATCGAGCTGGCCAATGTGGTCGACTACGGCCTCACCACCGGCCTGCACGCCCTCGACCCGGCCGAGATCGGAACCTGGCTGAACAGCATCCAGGCCGGCAACCTCTACGTGAACCGCGGCACCACCGGTGCCATCGTGCGCCGGCAGCCGTTCGGCGGTTGGAAGAAGTCGGCCGTGGGGCCCGGCACCAAGGCGGGAGGACCGAACTACCTGGTCGGCCTGGGGTCGTGGACCCCCGCCCCGGCCACGACGGGCACGGCCGTCACACATCCGGTCGTCGAGGGCATCCTCGCGGCGGCGACGCCTGGGCTGAGCGCCGCCGACGCCGCGCTGCTGCACCGCGCGCTGCGGAGCGACGCCCTGGCCTGGGCCGAGCGCTTCGGCGGGGCCGCCGACGTGTCGGGCCTCGCGGCCGAACGCAACGTGTTCCGGTACCGGGCGCCGGCGGCCCCCGTCGCCATCCGCCTGTCCGCCGGCGAACCGCTGGTGTCGCTGGTGCGCGTCGTGGCCGCCGCCGCGCTCACGGGCGCGCCCGTGACGGTGTCGACGGCCTTGGCCCTGCCGTCGGCGCTGGCGGATGCGCTCGCGCCGGCCCTCAGCGCACCGCTCACGGTGGAAGACGACGCCGCCTGGCTGACCGGAATAGCCCGCCAGGGCGGCGGGCGACTCCGGCTGCTCGGCGCCCCGGCGGGCTCAGCCGTTTACGGCTCGCTCGTTGAGGTCACCGACGGCCGCCCCGACCTGGCAGTCTGGGCTCAGCCGGTCACCGAGGCGGGCCGGGTGGAACTGCTCCCGTTCCTCCGCGAGCAGGCCGTGAGCATCACGGCGCACCGTTTCGGCACCCCGAACCACCTCACCGACGCGCTGCTCTGACCCTGCGCCGTGTCCTGCGGCGGCGGCATCCGCCAACTGGCCCCCGTGCGGACAAAAGGCCCCGGCGCACCGGGTGCATAAGTCCGCACGGGGCACAGTTGGCCTCGGCTAGAGGCAGAGGCCCGCAGCGTGCGTGCGGCCCGGGTGCGCGACGGGTGCTGCGCGACGGGTGCTTGGCGACGATTAGAGCGCGAAGGCCAGCCCGAGCAGGATGCCGTAGAGCAGCGCGGCCAGGCTGGTGAGCTTGAGCGCCAGGATCAGTTCCTTCGCCGTGGTGGCCGTGGCCACGATGAGGGCGGCCGGCAGGGCCAGCAGCAGCACGAAGAAGGTGTACCAGGCCAGCGGGTAGAACAGGGCGAAGAACCCGGCGATCGCGAACGGCACCAGCAGGAACACGCAGAACACGACGCGGGACGCCTTAGCGCCGATCCACACGGCGAGGGTGCGCTTGCCGGCCACCTTGTCGGGCTTGATGTCGCGCAGGTTGTTCACCATCAGCACGGCACAGGCGATCAGGCCGATGGCCACGGCGCTCAGCCAACTCTCCAGGTTGACCGTGCCCGCCTGCACGTAAGTGGTGCCCGTCGTGGCCACGAGGCCGAAGAACACGAAGACGAACAGTTCCCCCAGGCCCAGGTACCCGTAGGGCTTCTTGCCACCGGTGTAGAACCATGCCGCCACGATCGCGGCCGCACCCACGGCCAGCAGCCACCAGTACTGGCTCACGATCACGAGCACGAGGCCGGCAACGGCGGCCAGGCCGAAGAAGACCAGGGCAACGGCGAGCACCGTGCGCGGCTTGGCCGCTCCCCCGCCGGTGAGCCGGGCCGGGCCGACCCTGTGGTTGTCGGTGCCGCGGATGCCGTCGGAGTAGTCGTTCGCGTAGTTCACGCCGATCTGCAGGCACACCGCCACCACCAGGGCGAGCAGGGCGCGTACCCAGTGGAACTCGCCGTTGCCGGCGGCCACGACGGCCGCGCCGGTGCCCAGCGCCACGGGCGCGATGGCCAGGGGTAGGGTGCGCAGGCGTGCGCCGGAGATCCAGTCGCCGGCCGTGGCCGGGCCGGTGCGCACGGCGCCGGTCACGACACCGCTCTTCCGAGCCGGGTTGCCCGACTTGGCCGGGTTCTTCGGCCGGTTCGCGGCCGGCCGCGACGGCTGGGATGATTTCTGCTGATTGGGCCGCGAGGGCCGAGCTCCGTTTGCCACGCACTCATGTTAGTGGCCCCGGCTGCGAGCGACTCAGTCCGCCGTCGGAGCCTGCCCGGAGTCCAGCGCGGCGGCTCCCACGAGTGCCTGCAACGCCCGGCGGTCCGGCTTTCCGGAGGCGAGCAGGGGAACGGCCGGCACCGTCACGATCCGCGCCGGCCGGGCGGCCGGTCCGAGCCCCGCCGCCACGGAGCCCCGCACGGTCTCGAGCTCCGGAACGACAGCACCGCGCACGCCGGCCCCCGGTAGCCCGGCAGCGACCACGACGATGGGCACCTCGCCCCACACCGCATCCGCTGCACGCACCACGCAGGCATCACCAAGGCCCGGCAGGGTGCGCACCAGGCGTTCGACAGCGTCCAGAGACACCTTCTCCCCGCCGGAAATGATCACGTTGTCGGCCCGGCCGGTCACGCTCACGGTGCCGTCCGGGGCGACCGCGCCCAGGTCGCCGGTGCGGTACCACCGCACCCCGTCGTGCTCCACGAAGCGCTCCCCGGTGAGGTCCTCGTCGCCCAGGTAGCCCTCCGCGAGCATCGAGCCGCTGATCTCCAGTTGTCCGTCGACGGTGCGCACCACGGCATTGCCGATCGGCGCCCCGTCGTACACGCAGCCTCCGGCGGTCTCGGACGAGCCGTAGGTGCGCACCACCCGCACCCCGAGCGCTTCGGCCCGGCCGATGAGCTCGGCCGACACAGCCTGGCCGCCCACGAGGATGCCGGTGAACCGGCGCAGCACGGTCAGCAGCGCCGAGTCGCCCGGCGCGGCATCCAGCAACCGAGCCAGCTGCACGGGCACCAGCGAGGTGAACCGCAGCGGCTCGGTGAGCCGGCCGGCGTGGGCGGCGAAGACGGCGGGGTCGAAGTGTCCCGGTGGCAGCAGTACGGGTTCGGTTCCGGCAGCGATGGACCGCACGAGCACCTGCACCCCGGCGATGTAGTGCGCGGGCAGGGCCAGCAGCCACTGGCCGTCGCCGCCCAGGTGCACCCCCGATGCCGCGGCGGATGCCAGGAGCGCGTCAGTGCTGAGCATGACCCGTTTCGGCCGCCCGGTCGACCCCGAGGTCTCGATCACCACGGCCACGTTCCGCGGCACACGGCCCAGGTCGCCGCGACTCGGCACCGCGCCGGGCTCATCGGGCACCGGCAGCAGTGCCGGGCCGTCGTTCGCGAGCACCCTGCGCAGCTCGGCCAGGAAGCGCATCGGATCGCCGACGGGCACGACACGGAGGTCCCTCACGATGCGATCACCGCGACACCGCTAAAACTGCCAGGGGTACGGCGACCAGTCCGGTTCGCGCTTCTGAAGGAACGAGTCCCGCCCCTCGACGGCCTCGTCGGTGCCGTAGGCGAGCCGGGTGGCCTCCCCGGCGAAGACCTGCTGGCCGACCATGCCGTCGTCGACGGCGTTGAAGGCGAACTTGAGCATGCGGATGGCCGTGGGCGACTTGGTCAGAATGGTGCGCGCCCAGTCCAGTGCCTCGTTCTCCAGCTCGGCGTGCGGCACCACGGCGTTGATCGCCCCCATCTCGAGCGCGCGCTGGGCGGAGTACTCGCGGGCGAGGAAGAAGACCTCGCGCGCGGCCTTCTGGCCCACCTGGCGGGCGAAGTAGGCGCTGCCGTAGCCGCCGTCGAAGGAGCCGACGTCGGCATCCGTCTGTTTGAACTTGCCGTGCTCGGCGCTGGCGATGCTGAGGTCGCAGACCACGTGCAGCGAGTGCCCGCCACCGGCCGCCCAGCCCGGGATGACCGCGATGACGACCTTGGGCATGAAACGGATCAGGCGCTGCACCTCGAGAATGTGCAGCCGGCCACCCCTGGCCTTGTCGATGCCCGTGGCGGTCTCACCCTCCGCATACTTATAGCCGTCCCGTCCACGGATGCGCTGGTCACCGCCCGAGCAGAACGCCCAGCCGCCATCGCGCGGGCTCGGGCCGTTGCCGGTGAGCAGCACCACGCCGATCTGCGGGTTGGTGCGGGCGTCCTCCAACGCGGCGTAGAGCTCGTCAACGGTTTGCGGCCTGAAAGCATTCCGAACCTCGGGCCGGTTGAAGGCCACCCGGGCGATGCGTCCGGTGATGTCGTGGTGGTAGGTGATGTCGGTGATGGAGGCGAAGCCGTCCACCGAACGCCACTGGGAAGGATCGAAGATCTCAGAAACGAGTTCGGGCATGGGATCAGCCTACGCGGCGGGGTCGATGGCGAGTGGGCTGAGAGAGTTGAGGGCTTTTCAGGTGTACCTCCTCCGAGGGCATCACGTCAACCCCTTGAACGGCTTGAATCCCCGGCTGTGTACTTATCTCACCCGAACGACCCGGAGGTGGTCATGTTTGATAACAGCCCCTCGGCACCCGACACCGCGTTACCCGAACACGCACCCGTCATCAGCGCCGAAACCACGCCCCCTGTCCTGCCTCACCCGACACAGCATCAGACGCCCCAGTCCCTGCCGAGCGCCCGTACCGCGCCAGAGCCCGACTACACCGATGTGGACATCACTCCACTGTCACCCACCGAATGGCGCGTCGCCGATCATCTGATCACCCAGGACGACCCTTCGGCCCTTCTCGGTTTCATCCAGATCGTGGGCAGCGCCTTCGAGGTCACCAATCTCGGCCGACCCCGCGAACGCGCCTACTCCTCCTCCTTCGACCGCGCCACCGCAAGTCTTCTGACCCGGGAGGTACTCGCATGACGACCATCGTCCATACACCCGCTACGTCCACAATCGCCCGGACCGCAGCCACCGCTGCGGCGCCCACCCGCCAGTCAGCGCCCACCCGTCGGCCGGCCGCCGAACCCAGCACCGGCTACACCCCGTCGGCCGCCGCCAGCGCCTCCGCCACCTCCCGGTACAGCCGGGCGTCGACGGATGCGTTCGGCGACTACCTGCGCCGCATCGGCAAGGGCCCCCTGCTCTCGGCCGAGGACGAGGTGGATTTGGCCCGCAAGATCGAGGTCGGCCTGTTCGCCGAGGAGAAGATGTCCCGCGCCGCGGCCGACGGGGTGAACCTGTCCGCCGAGTTCAAGCGGGAGCTCACCTGCCTGGTCTTCGAGGGCAGGCGTGCGAAGAACCACTTCATCGAGGCCAATCTGCGCCTGGTGGTGAGCATCGCCAAGCACTATTCCGGCCGCGGGGTCCCGATCATGGACCTCGTGCAGGACGGCAACATCGGCCTGGTCCGTGCCGTCGAGAAGTACGACTTCATGACCGGTTTCAAGTTCTCCACCTATGCCACGTGGTGGATCCGTCAAGCCATCCACCGCGGCATGGCCGACAAGTCGCGCATGATCCGCATTCCGGTGCACACCGCCGAAAAGCTCAACAAGATCAAGCGCATCCGCCGGGACCTCACCAGCACCCTCGACCGGGAACCCACCCTCAGAGAGATCGCCGAGCTGTCCCAGATCGCGGTGCGGGACGTCTCGCGGCTGTTGCAGTACGACAACGAGCCGATCTCGCTGCACGCCCCCGTCGGTGACGGCATCGGCGACATCGCCGAGCTGATCATCGACGACGACCTGCCACAGCCTGACGAATGCGCCACGATCACTCTGCGAGCGGCCGACATCACCTTCTACCTCGATGCTCTTCCGGACAGGGAGCGTTCCATCCTCACGGCCCGCTTCGGGCTCACCGGGGAGGAACCGCGCACCCTCGACCAGATAGCGGTCATCCAGGGGGTGACCAGGGAGCGTGTGCGTCAGATCGAGAAGCGCGCTTTGGCCCTCCTAAAGGTGCCACGACTTGAGAGGTATCTGAGGGACTAGAAGCAGAAACCGGCGTACCGTGTCAGCAACCCCAAATAACGGAGTGGTGCAATGGGCAAGCTGACGTACGATTCGAGCCTCACGGCGGACTTCGATGATCGGGTCCTCGCCCATCTCCAGGTTGTGATCGGCGCGAAACTGCGCCGGGGTGAGGCCTTCTATTTCACGTGGCGTGATGACCCCCAGGGTGGTGACGGCCGGAGCACCATCTGGATGCATCCGAGCATTCCACTGGCCTACAAGTACTTTGGGGGTCGTTCGCCGAGCCTGAACCGTGACTGGATCGAAGCCCTGATGTTGACCGCGAACTCGTCCGGCGGCCTGCAGATCGTGCCCGAACCGCACCGACTCGGATCCACGTCGGTAGTGAAGGATGACTCGTGAGTCGCATCGACATCGTCTACGGCGGCAAACCGTACACCCTCGGCGATCGCACCCTCGAGTCGCTGCGCGCCGAGATCACCGCGGCCGTGACCAGCGGGGTGCCCAGTTGGCTCCGCGTCAACAGCGGGGCCGGGCGCTATCAGGATGCCTACCTGCTCATTTCTGCAGGCACCGCGATCGCGATCGTGGATGTGCAGCCCAATGCGCCGGACGTCATCCTGACAGATGAGCAGACCTTCATCGCCGATTCCACCGAATGAGCCGGTCCAGACCGCTCAAGCGGATGCTGGCACACTAGAGCCATGCTCCCCTCACTGCACGATGTGCTCGCCACCGCCCGCGTGGTCGACCTCCCCCTTGTCACCCGTTTTCGCGGCCTCACCAGCCGGGAAGCCGTGCTGATCGAGGGACCGGCCGGCTGGTGCGAGTTCTCCCCCTTCGTGGAATACGACGACGAGGAGGCCGCCGCCTGGTTGCGGGCCGCACTGGAGTTCGGGTGGCAGGAGACCCCGGCGCTCCTCCGCGACCGGGTGCCCGTCAACGCGACGGTGCCGGCCATCGACGCCGACGCCGTCCCCGCCCTATTGGCCCGCTTCCCCGGCTGCCGCACCGCCAAGGTGAAGGTCGCCGATCCCGGCCAGACCCTCGCCGAAGACGTGGAGCGCGTCCGCGCTGTGCGCCGGGTACTCGGCCCGGAGGGACGCATCCGTGTGGACGCGAACGGCCTGTGGAACCTCGACGAAGCCGAACACGCCATTCACGCTTTGGCCGAGTTCGACCTCGAGTACGTGGAGCAGCCCTGCGCGTCGATCGATGAACTCGCCGAGATCCGCCGCCGCACCGACTACCTCGATCTGCCGATCGCGGCCGACGAGAGTGTGCGCAAGCAGGCCGACCCGCTCCTGGTGTCACGCTCTGGCGCCGCGGACCTGCTCGTGGTGAAGGTGCAACCGCTCGGCGGCATCCGTGCGGTGCTGGCCATTCAGGCCGAGACCGGCCTGCCCCTCATCGTCTCCAGCGCCCTCGACACCTCGGTGGGCATCTCCATGGGTGCGTTCCTGGCCGGGGGGTTACCCGAGCTGGACTACGACTGCGGCCTCGCCACGGCGTCGTTGTTGGCCGCCGATGTCACCCACGACCCGCTGCTGCCGGTCGATGGCAGCATCCCGGTTCGACGCGTGGTGCCGGATGCGGACCTGCTGGACACCTACGCCGCGAGCGCCGAGCGCCGCGACTGGTGGCTCGCCCGGATCACCCGAGTGCACGCCCTCCTCGCCGACGTCCGCGAACTGTGAGCTAAGCACCGGAACGGGCCCGTTTTCGGGGCTTTGCTCACAGTTCGCGGATGTGTGCGGCTGTGGGTTAGAGGCCGGAGTAGGCGTGCAGACCCTTGAAGAACACGTTCACGATGCCGAAGTTGAACATCACGGCGGCGAAGCCGATGATGGCCAGCCAGGCCGAGCGCGAGCCGCGCCAACCGCGGGTGGCCCGCGCATGGATGTACCCGGCGTAGATCACCCAGATGATGAAGGTCCACACCTCTTTGGTGTCCCAACCCCAGTACCGACCCCAGGCGCGTTCGGCCCAGATCGACCCGGCCATCAGGGTGAACGTCCACAGGATGAAGCCGATGATGTTGACGCGGTAGGCCAGGTTCTCCAGCGTGAACGCCGTGGGCAGCGTCTTCAGGAACTTGAGCCGGCCGGGCTTGTCGGTGCCGGCCTGCTCTTCGCGCCGCGACTGCAGCAGCTGCACGAAGGAGAGCGCGAAGCCGAGGGCGAAGAAACCCGTGCCGAGCGACGCAACGAACACGTGGATGACCAGCCACACCGACTGCAACGCCGGCGGCAGCGGTGCCACCTCGACGTAGAACTGCAGGGCGGCGATGCCGAGCAGGATCAGGATCAGGCCCGTGACGAAGGTGCCGAGGAAGCGCAGGTCAGTGCGGGTGAGCACGATGAGGAAGACCGTGACGATGAGCAGCGTGCCCGTCATGGCGAACTCGTACATGTTGGCCCACGGCACCCGCTCGGCGGCGATGCCGCGGAGCACCGCGGCCACGACGTGCAGGCCCCAGGCCAGCACGGTGAGCGAGACGCCCACCCGGAGGCTCGCGGAGCGACCGTACGGCGTGACGGCGTCGTTGGCGATGCGCGCGCTGATGCGGGTGAGCGTCGTGGTGCCACCCGCCACCGCCCCGGCCACCGAGGATTCACCGGAAGCACCGGATGCGGCGGCCACAGCCGCCGAGTCGACGGCGGAACTGCGCTTGGCCAGATCGATCGCAAAGGCGATGAACGCCAGCGCGTACACGGCCATGGCCGAGTAGAGGCTGAGGATCGAGAGCTCGTTCAGATTCACGTTTTACAGCCTAAGCGGGATCGGCCGGTTTTAGGACCGGGGCGGAGCGTTCCATGAGTGCGGCATGCCGGTCGGCGAAAGACGTCACCGCCGATTCCAGTCCGGGGTCCTCACCGCGGGCGAGCCCGGCGTATTCGAGCCGCACCGAGCCATCCGCCTGTTCGATCGCCTTCACCCAGAGGCGACGACGGGGTACGAACAGCGAGGTGAGCAGGCCGCCGAGCACGAGCACGGCGAAGAGCAGCACCCAGCCCTGGGTGGGGTCGTGGTGGATGTCGAACGACGCGAACCGCGGAACCGAACCGGCGTAGTCGCCGGCGGCGGCATCCGGGGTGGCGTTCTCGAAGGTCACCGAGCCCAGCCCATTGGGCAGCTCCTGCGTCTCGCCTGGCTTGAGCTCGAGCGGTTTGATGTCGCTCGTGCGAGTAGCCAGCGGCTCCATGGTGTCGGTGTCCAGGGCGTAAACCGAGGTGGGCACGCCGTCGTTCAGTCCGAGGTCGCCCGCGTACACGTTGAGCGTCAGCACCGGGTACGTGAGGTCGGGGAAGCTCGAGAAGTAGGAGCCGGTGGTGGTCTCGGCCTGGGTCGGGTAGAAGAACCCGACCAGGCCGATCTGCTCGGCCAGGCCGTCTGGCACCTTGACGATGCCCAAGGACGTGAGGTTGGCATCCTGCGGGAGGAACGGCACGGAGTCCGTGAACACCACGGTGCCGTTCGGGTCCTTCACGGTGATGGTGGGCGCGTACCCGTTGCCGAGCAGGTAGATGCTGGTGCCGCCCGTGCGCAGCGGGTCGTTGACCCGCACCTCGCCCGGCTGAGCCTCGCCGCCGCGCGGGGTCACCGTGACCCCGGCGGTGAAGTCGAGTGGCTGACCGAACGCGTCGAGGTTTTTGGTCTCGTAGCTCACCTTGAAGTCATCCAGCGTGAGCTTGTACGGGTCGAGTCTGGTGTCGTTGAAGAACCGGCCGGGGTTGAACGAGTCGTAGGCCAGCAGGGTGTTCACGAAGGTCTGTCCCTCCACGAGCACCCGTTGACCGCTGAAGCCGAAGCCGCTGCCGAAGCCGACGACCACGAGCAGTCCCACCAGGGCGGAGTGGAAGACCAGGTTGCCGGTCTCGCGCATGTAGCCTCGCTCCGCCGACGCCGAGAACTCCTTCGGGCCGTCGAACAGGGCCACCCGGTAACGCCCCTGCTTGAGCAGGGTGCGGGCGGATGCGACGGCGGTGGCCGCATCCGTGCCCGCCGGAGCGGTGCGGGCGGTGAAGCCCGCCAGCCTCGCCAGCCGGGCCGGCGTCTTGGGCGGCTTGGCGCGGAGCGCCTGCAGGTGGTGCTTGGTGCGCGGGATCACGCAGCCGATCAGCGAGATGAACAGCAACAGGTAGATCGAGGAGAACCAGGCCGAGGAGTAGACGTCGAACGCCTGGATCTTGTCCAGCACCGGCGCGAGGTCGGGGTTGTCGGTGAAATACTGCGTGACACCGTTCGGGTCGGAGCTGCGCTGGGGCACCAGCGAACCGGGCACGGCCGCGATGGCGAGCAGGAGCAGCAGGAACAGGGCGGTGCGCATGCTGGTGAGCTGACGCCAGAACCAGCGCAGGGTGCCCACGAAGCCGAGCTTCGGTTGGGTGATTCCGTCGCCGGACGGAGCCGGTGCCGAATCGATGTGGTCAGATGGCCGGGACATAGCTGCCAATCACCCCTTGCAGGTTCAGGAGCCAGACGTTCCACACGCCGCTCACCATGAGCACCCCGATAACGATCAGGAGCACGCCACCGAACAGGTTGATCGCTCGGATGTGGCGCTTGAGAAAGGCTACGGCCCCGGTGGCCCAGTTCAGACCCAGGGCGATCAGCAGGAACGGGATGCCCAGGCCGAGGGCGTAGAACAGTGCAAGCAGGCCGCCCTGCCAGGGCGATCCGGTGCTCAGGCTCAGCGAGTTGATGGCCGTGAGCGTGGGGCCGGTGCACGGGGTCCAGCCGACCGCGAAGACCGCGCCGAGCACTGGGGCGCCGGCCAGGCCCATCCTGGGGCGCCACGAGGTCTTGATGGTGCGCTGCATCGCACCGAACTGGCCCACGAAGACCAGGCCGAGCAGGATCACGATGGCGCCGGCGATGCGGGTGATCAGGTCGCGGTACTGGTTGAGCCAGAAGCCGGCGAAGCCGAACACCACCCCGGTGAGCACAAACACCAGGGTGAAACCGAGGATGAACAGGGACACACCGAGCAGGAGCCGGTTGCGACCGCGGCGGGCGGACAACTTCGACCCCGCGCTACCGTCGGCGAAACCGCCGATGTAGGCGAGGTACCCGGGCACGAGCGGCAGGATGCAGGGTGACGCGAACGAGACCAGGCCAGCCAGCACTGCGATCGGGATCGCCAGGAACAGTTGCCCGCTGAAGACGATCTCGCCGAAGGGATTCCCCACGCCTAGCCGTCCTCGGCAATCGTGTCGGAGATCAAGGTTTTCAGGATGCCCGGCGAGTTCACCTGGCCCAGGATGCGCGCGGCGACCCGGCCGGACGAGTCCAGCACCAGCGTGGTCGGCACGGCGTTCGGGGGGATGTTGCCGCTGAAGGCCAGCTGCATCCCGCCGTTGTCGACGTCCATCACCGACGGGTAGCTGATCTCGTAGGCCTCGTTGAAGGCGATGGCGCTGGCAGCCTGGTCACGCACGTTGACGCCGAGGAAGCTGGCGCCGTTGTCGGCGAACTGCTCGCTGATGGCCTTGAGGTCGGGGGCCTCGGCGCGGCAGGGGGCGCAGCTGGCGTACCAGAAATTGACCACGAGAACCTCACCGGCGTAGTCGGCGGAGGTGACCGTGGAGCCGTCTTCGAGGGTGCCGTTGAACTCCACGGACTCGCCTCGCTCGTCAGCGGGGATCTCCGTAACGCTGCCGTCCCCGGCGATGTAGCCCTTGTTGGTTCCGTCTGTGTACTGCCTGGCGAGGGAGTCGTCGCTGCTGCAGCCGCTGAGGGCGAGGGCAAGCGCCGCGAAGCCGGCCAGGATCGCAGGAATTCGGCGCGGTCGGCGGTTCACACTGCACCCACGTCGTTGGCGGGCACCAGGAGGCCGGCGGCCGGGCTCGAGTAGGCGATCTCGGCGGGCCTGTTGCCGCGCAGGGTCAGGGTCGTGATGCTGGAGAGGTCGCAGCGGCGCTTGCGCGGGTCGTGCGCGAGACGCTCCCCGGCCAGGCTGCGGTGCACCATCCAGATCGGCAGTTGATGGCTGACCAGCACCACGTCACCGTCGTCCACGCAGTGGAAGGCGTCGTCGATCGCTGCGAGCATCCGGGTGGAGATGGAGCGGAACGGTTCGCCCCAGCTGGGCCGGGACGGGTTCACCAGGCTGGGCCAGTTGCGCGGGTCCCGAAGGGCACCGCCGGGGCCGCGCATCCGTTTGCCCTCGAACCGGTTGGCAGGTTCGATGAGGCGCTCGTCGAGGTGGATGGGCAGGTCGAAGGCCGCCATGATCGGCGCCGCGGACTCCTGGGTGCGCTGCAGCGGCGACGCGATCACCCGCGCGACCGGGCGCGCACGCGCGACGAGGTCTGCGGCAGCCGCCTCGGCCATCTGCTGTCCCAGATCGGACAGCTTGAAGCCGGGAAGTCTGCCGTAAAGCACGCGTTCGGGGTTGAAAACCTCACCGTGACGCACGATATGTACCTGGCTAGCTACCACGCAGTCCAGTCTACGGAGGGGTCACCCGCGAATTCGCCGAGAGCTGTGCGGCTAAACTTCAGGGGTGAATGCTCGCGTACTGATAAAGAACCTTGCCGCCCTCGACGACGGTCTCGTTTCCGTGTCCGGGTGGGTCGAAACCGTCCGGGACCAGAAGAAGGTGCAATTCGTCGTTCTGCGCGACGAATCGGGCGCGGTGCAGTTGGTCAATCCGCGTACCACGGATGCCGAGGGTGTCGTCGTCGACGACGAGCCCGCCACCACCATCTCCGGCCTGTCCCAGGGCAGCTTCGTCACCGTCACCGGACAGCTCAAGCACGACGAGCGGGTCAAGCTCGGCGGCATCGAGATCAAGCTCGAGTCGCTCGAGGTTGTCACGCACGCCATCCCGGAGACCCCGATCGCGGCCGACTCCAGCCTGGACAAGCGCATGGACTGGCGCTTCCTCGACCTGCGCCAGCCCAAGTCGAACCTCATCTTCCGCATCCAGACCACGTTCGAGCACGCGTTGCGCACGTACTGGATCGAGCACGACTTCATCGAGCTGCACACCCCGAAGCTGATGGCCAGCGCGAGCGAGTCCCGCGCCGAGCTGTTCGAGGTGGAGTACTTCGACACCAAGGCCTACCTCGCGCAGAGCCCGCAGTTCTTCAAGCAGATGGCGCAGTCTTCCGGTTTTGGCAAGATCTTCGAGGTGGGGCCGGCGTTCCGGGCCGACCCGTCCTTCACCAGCCGGCACGCCACCGAGTTCACCAGCGTCGACTCCGAGATCAGCTGGATCGACAACCACGAAGATGTCATGCAGCTGCACGAGGACCTTCTCGTGGCCGCTTTCACCGCGGTCAAGGCCAAGCACGGCGAAGAGGTGCTCGCGCTGTTCGGCGTCGAGGTCACCGTGCCGACCACGCCGTTCCCGCGCATCCCGCTGGCCGAGGCCAAGGAGATCGTGAAGAGCCGCGGCTACGAGGTTCCTCGCGACGACGACGACATGGACCCGGAGGGCGAGCGCCAGATCGCAGCGTACGTCGCTGAGACGTATGGGCACGAGTTCGTGTTCCTCACCGACTACGCGTCGAGCATCCGCCCGTTTTATCACATGCGCCACGAGGGCGACGCGAGCCTGACCAACAGCTACGACCTGATCTTCAACGGCACCGAGATCTCCACCGGCGCTCAGCGTGAGCACCGCATCGACGTGCTCACGGAGCAGGCCATCGAGAAGGGCGTCGACCCGGCCGAGATCGCCGGTTACCTCGACTTCTTCCGCTACGGCGTGCCGTCGCACGGTGGTTTCGGCATGGGCCTGGCGCGCGTGCTGATGCTGATGCTGCACCAGGCGTCCATCCGCGAGGTCACCTACCTGTTCCGTGGCCCGACCCGCCTGGAACCGTAACCCGCAACTCCTGCTTCACAAATCGCGCCTGTCCGCTGGACAGGCGCGATTTCGCGTCAACCCCCAAGACAACCTCACCGACCCGCCCCACGCTGGTCGAGCCCGTCGACTTGTGCTGAGCCTGTCGAAGTAGACCCCCACGGGATGCCCGCCCTCGCCAACCGTCATCCGTTGGTGGACTCGCACAGACCTGCCGCTGGCGCCGTGCTTCAACACGGCCCGCGCCACGCTCTCCCCCTGCCCTACATGTTGGGGCAGGGCCAAGCGTATTGCGCTCATCGAGGGGCGGCCTCATGAGCTTCCTGGTTTGAGCGCGCCGAAGGCCGACTAGCGGGTGCGCTCGATGAGATGCTGATCACGAGGTCTCGACGAGCTCGACCAGCGTCGGGGCGCGACACACACGCACCCGCACGTCGGGGGCTTATCTAGGCGAAACAGACCCGTGAGTTGGCCGCGACAGGCGATCGCGGAAAAGTTTCTCAAATTGACCAAACCTTTTCTGCCGGGGGCCGAACCACCTGCATACCAAGCAACACCAGCACTACCAGCAACACCCCGCAGACCATCCCACAGCAAAGGAACACATCATGCGCAGCTTCACCAAGACCGCACTCGGACTGACCACCGCCGGCCTCCTCGTCGCCGGCCTCGCCGCCTGCTCCACCGACGAAGGCACGTCCTCGACGCCGTCCTCCAGCTCCTCCTCGAGCAGCAGCTCCGCCGAAGCCACCCCCACCCCGGTCGCCTCGATCCCCGCCCTCACCGGCGTCGACACCGCCGTCCTCCTGGACGCCGACTTCGCCGCCGCCCTCACCAGCCTCGGCCTCACCCCCGGCACCGTCGGCACCGCCACCCTCGAAGAAGGCAGCCTGCACTTCCCCATCACCGGCGGAAACGTGGACTACTACGACCCGGCCGAAGACTACCGCCCCTACGTCCAGGGCAACATCGAGCACGAAGGAAGCGGCTTCTCCCTCACCGCCGGCGACACCGTCGTCGAACTGACCAACTTCACCATCGACCCCGGCACCAGCGAACTCTTCGGCGACGTCACCGCCAACGGCGAGTCCGCCGCCACCCAGGTCAAGCTCTTCGACCTCTACGGCGGAACCCTCAAGCCCCTCCAGATGGACGGCGACAACGCCATCCTCACCGGCACCACCGTGCACATCTCCGCCGACGCCGCCGGCCTGCTGAACACCACGTTCGGCACCGACGCCATCGCCGACCAGCTCCTCGTCGGCATCGCGACCATCACCGTCGCCACCAAGTAACACCCCGCAACACCGCAATACACAAGAACGGCCGAGCACACGCTCGGCCGTTCTTCTGCGTCACAGCACAACACACACGCACGTCACGGGGTCTCGACACGCTCGACCAACGCGTGGGCGCGAACAGCCCGCGGGTCGCGGGGTCTCGACACGCTCGACCAACGCGTGGGCGCCACCAACCCACAGGTCACGGGGTCTCGGCACGCTTGAACGACGAGGTGCGCCCGTGCCTTTACACGACGAAGTCGACGGCCATCCGTTCGGCGGTGACCGATTTCACGTAAGCGCCCGCCTCGACGTGGGCCGGATGCACCTGGTAGCGGCCCAAGGCCGCCTCATCGTCGTACTCCGCCACGAGGGCGATGTCCCAATTGGCGCCACCCAGCACATCCGGGCCGATGCGCAGGGAACGGATCTCCTGGATCACACCGACGAGACCACCGAGCCTGGCCACCATCTGCGCCGCGTGCTCGGCCTTCTCGGTGGGGTCGGTGGCCGCCAGCCGCCACGAGACGATATGCAGAATGGTCATCGAACCTCCAGGAGAGCGGTGTGCAGGCGCACCGGATCGATGCGCCAGTAGTTGTGCACCCGGCCGTTGATGAGCAGCACCGGGATATCCTCGACGAACCGGTCGTGCAACTCGGCGTCGTCGAGGATCGACTTCTCCTCGAGCAGCACGGTGGGCGCGCCTGCCTCGGTCTCCAGCTCGGCCAGCACCGTGGTCACCACCACGCGGGCGTCGTCGCAGAGGTGGCAGCCGGGCTTGCCGATCAGGGTGAGATGCGCGGTGGACATGGCTCCAGCCTAAGCCGCAGCGGCGACTGCACCTTGGGTAGACTCGACCGCAATGTCCGAAGAATCCGGCCCCCGCGCAATCGCGTTCTTCGACGTGGACAACACGCTGCTCCGCGGCGCCAGCCTGTATCACATGGGCGTGGGCGCCTGGCGGATGCGGTTCATCTCGCTGGCCGATGTCGTCGCGTTCGGCTGGAGCCAGACCCGCTTCCTGGCGGTCGGCGAGGACGGCGTGAACATCTCCCGGCTCCGGCTGCGTGCGATGGACATCATGACCGGGCGAACCCGTGACGAACTCGTCACCCTCAGTCAGGAGATCTTCGACAGCCGACTCATCCAGCGGCTCTGGCCGGAGACCGTGGCCGTCGCCCGCGCCCACCTGACGGCGGGCCGCGAGGTGTGGCTGGTCACCGCGACGGCGCAAGAAGTCGCCGACGTGATCGCGGAGCGCCTGGAGCTGACGGGCGCGCTCGGCACCCGGCTCGCGACCGTCGACGGCATCTTCACGGGACAACTCGTCGACGGCATCTGCCACGGCAGCCGCAAAGCCGATGTGGCACGCGAGATCGCCCAGGCGCGCGAGATCGACCTGGCCCACTGCTGGGCGTACTCCGACTCGCACAACGACATCCCGCTACTCGAGCTCGTCGGCAACCCGGTGGCGGTCAACCCGGATGCGACGCTACGCCGCTATGCGGTCGCCCGCGGGTGGCCCGTCATGCGCATGAAGGTGGCACAGCTCAAGGCCGCTGGCGCAAGCAAAAAGCGCTAGGTCACAGACCTAGCGCTCAGCTCATAAAAACGGCCGAGACCGTCTACTTCTTGTTACGACGCTGGTGGCGAGTCTTACGAAGCAGCTTGCGGTGCTTCTTCTTCGCCATACGCTTGCGTCGCTTCTTGATTACAGAACCCACACGGACCTCACAAAGATTTGGTTTAGTCGCGGGATTCGCGACCGACACGAAAACCCCATTCTAACGGATAAAGAAAGTCCCGTCCGACTCACTTCCCCCACGAGTGGGTTCGATGGCCTTCAGAACGGCCGCTTCGGGCACCCGGAACGACCGCCCGAAGCGCACGGCGGGCAACTGTCCGGCGTGCACCAGGCGGTACACGGTCATCCGGGAGACCCTCATGACGCCCGCGACCTCGGCGACGGTGAGGAAGCGCAGGTCATCCAACCGCGGGTCGGGAAGCTCGCGTGACATGGGCGGCTCCCTCGAGGCTCGGCGGGGCTGGTGTCGTCACTGTAGAACGAACCCCGTGGGCTCGCTAGTCGTTCTTACGCCACTTCTTGACGCTCTTGGTCACCGTCGAGTCCTTGACGGCGTGCGACATCTGGAAGGACGTGTCAGCGAACGCCTTGCCGATGGCGGCGGCAAAGGCACGCTGCTCGTCCTTGAGCACCTCGGTCTCGTCGGCGGCGGCGGTATCGACGTCGATGCTGAGGAACGGGATCAGCCAATCCTCGATCTCCTCGAGCGGCGCGTAGTCGAGGTGGTAGTAGCGGTGCTGCCCCTCTTCGCGCACGCCGACCAGGCCGGCCTCACGGAGCACCTTGAGGTGCTTGGAGACCGTCGGCTGGCTCAGGCCGAGCGAATTGACGATGTCGGAAACGCTCAATTCCCCCTGGGCAGCGCTGGACTGGTTGTAGCGCTCGAGGAGAATGCGTAAGATATCGCGTCGGGTCGAGTCCGCCACCACGCCAAAGATGTCTGCCATGCCCCAAGGCTAGTCATTCCCGGTGCGGGTACCATGACAACTTGTCATCGACCACCATTCAGGCAGGGGGCTTCGAGTGAAGACGCAGACCCCTAACGCCCGGTTCAGCAGCCATTCCGACACCTGGTACGGACGCATCCGGGATTCTGTCGACGGGATCGTGCGCAAGTCGCCGTCCCGGTTCGCGCTGTTCGTGTTCACCGCACTGATCCTGCTCTTCACCCTGCTGTTCTCCTTACCGATCGCCTCCGCCGGGGATACGGAAACCCCACTGCACGATGCCGTTTTCACTGCCGTGTCGGTGATTTGCGTCACCGGCCTGAGCACGGTGAACATGGCCACGCACTGGTCGGCGTTCGGCAACGTTCTCGTCGTCGTCGGCGTCAATATCGGCGGCATGGGGGTGCTGACCCTGGCGTCCCTGATGGGCCTGGTCATCTCCCGCCGACTCGGCCTGCGCGCCAAGCTCATGGCGGCCAGCGACTCGAACCCGTCCCGCATCCACATCGGCCCGGTCAACGAGGGCCAGGCCGTACGGCTCGGTGAGGTCGGCAGCCTACTGCTCACCGTGGCCATCAGCACCCTGACCATCGAGGCGGCCGTCGCCCTGCTCCTGTTCCCGCGGATGCTCATCGACGGCGTGCCCGCTGGCGAGGCCCTCTGGCAGAGCATCTACTACGCCGCAATGGCCTTCACCAACACCGGGTTCAGCCCGAATGCGGAGGGCATCGGCCAGTTCGCCAACGATTACTGGTTCCTCGGCGCCCTGATGACCGGTGTGTTCCTGGGCAGCCTGGGCTTTCCGGTGTTGATGACCTTAGCCCGCCACTGGCGCACGCCCCGGCGCTGGTCGGTGCACGTGAAGCTCACCCTGTGGACCACGACGGCGCTGATGGTCATCGGCATGATCTTCTACATCATTCTGGAATTCGACAACCCGCTGACCTTCGGGTCGCTGAACGCCGGCGACACGATCTTCCAGTCCCTCTTCATGTCGGTGATGACCCGGTCGGGCGGCTTCGCCACCATAGACATCGCTGACCTGCACGGCTCCAGCATGCTGCTCAGCGACATGCTCATGTTCATCGGCGGCGGCTCGGCCTCCACCGCCGGCGGCATCAAGGTGACCACCCTCGCGGTGCTGTTCCTGGCCGCCTTCGCCGAGGCGCAGGGCAAGGAGCAGATGGAAGCCTTCGGCCGCCGCATCCCCAGCGATATCCTGCGCCTGGCCGTGAGCGTGGTGCTGTGGGGCGCGACCACGGTCGCCGTATCGAGCATTCTGATCCTGCATATCTCCAAGCAGGCGCTCGACGTCGTGCTTTTCGATGTGATCTCGGCGTTTGCGACCGTGGGGCTGTCGACGGGGTTGACGGCCGAACTGCCGCCGGAAGGGGTCTACGTGTTGGCCGCCACGATGTTCATGGGCCGGGTTGGTACAGTGACTCTCGCAGCGGCGCTGGCAGCGAGCCAAAGCAGACAGTTGTTCAAACGCCCCGAGGAAAGGCCCATCGTTGGTTGACCGGATCAAACACGACGCCCCCGTGCTCGTCATCGGACTGGGCCGCTTCGGTGCCGCGACGGCCGGCAAGCTCGACCGTTTGGGCCGTGAGGTCCTCGCTGTGGACAACAGCGAGGCGCTCGTGCAGAAGTGGTCGGAGCGTGTCACCCACGCCGTGCAGGCCGACGCGAAGTCCATCGACGCGCTGCGCCAGATCGGCGCCCAGGATTTCTCCGTGGCGGTGTGCGCCGTGGGGTCCTCGATCGAGGCCAGCGTGCTGATCGTCGCGAACCTCGTCGACCTCAAGATCCCGCAGATCTGGGCCAAGGCGATTTCGCAGTCACACGGCAAGATCCTCGAACGCATCGGTGCCAACCATGTGATCTATCCCGAGGCCGACTCCGGTGAGCGGGTCGCTCACCTGGTGTCGGGGCGAATGCTGGACTTCATCGAGTTCGATGACGACTTCGCGCTCGTGAAGATGTACCCGCCCAAGCCGATCCGCGGGCTCAACCTCACCGAGTCCGGCGTACGCACCAAACACAAGGTCACCGTCGTGGGCGTGAAGAGCCCCGGGCGCCCGTTCACCTACGCCACGGCCGAGACCGTCGTGTCCAATCACGACCTCATCATCGTCGCCGGCACCGAGGGCGACATCGAGCGTTTCGCGGCCCTCGGCTCCTAACCACACGCTGGTTGAGCCTGTCGAAACCTGGCGAGGCGACGCCTAGGACGCGGCGAGCTCCCGGGCCCGCGCGAGCGCAGCATCCGTGGCCCGGTCGAACAGCTCCTTGAGGCCCCCGGTCTCGAGTTGCTGCACGGCCCGCTCGGTCGTGCCCTTAGGGCTGGTCACCTGGCGGCGCAGCTCGGAGGGCGTGAGATCGGACACGGCCAGCAGCGCGCTCGCGCCGAGGAACGTGCCGTTGACCATGGTGGCCGCTTCGGCCGGGGTGAACCCCTTGTCGATGGCCGTCAGCGTGAGCTGCTCGATGAGATAGAAGACATATGCCGGACCGGACCCGGAAATGGTGCTCAGCGCGTCGATCTTGTCTTCGGACACCACCAGCACCTCCCCCACCGTCGCGAACAACGCCGTCGCCAGCGCCATCTGCTCGGCCGTGGACCGGGTGCCGGCGCTCAGCCCGGTGACGGCCATGCCCACCACGGCGGGTGTATTCGGCATCGACCGGATCACGGCCACGGTCGCGGGCAGGTGCTTCTCGAAGGTGGCGATGGTTACGCCGGCCGCGACGCTCACGACAAGGGTGCCCGGCTCCAGGCTGTCGGCGATCTCCGCGAGCAGGTCGGGAACCATGGCGGGCTTGACCGCCACGATAACGATGCCGGCACCGGCCACGGCGAGCCGGTTGGCGTCGGGCTCCGTCTCGGTGGCCCACGCCGTCACACCCGCGGTGCCGGCCAGTTCGGCGGCCTTGGCTGCCGACCGGTTGGTGGTGCGGATGCCGCCGGTCACCGTGACCGTGGGCTTGAGCAGGCCAGCGAGGACCGCCCTGGCCATCGATCCGGCGCCCAGGAAGGCGATGGCGGGCAGGGTGACGGGTGCGGTCGAAGTCATCTCCCCAGTGTAGTTTTCGGCACGGTTTCCGCGGCTCTCGGGGTCGGGCGACAGTTCTAGGATTGGTCGCATGAGCGCATCAGGCGGAAACAAGGCGATTGTGGCGGCATTGCTCGCCAACCTCGGCATCGCGATCACCAAGTTCATCGCCTGGTTCGTGTCGGGGTCGTCCTCGATGCTGGCCGAGGGTGTGCACTCGCTCGCCGACTCGGGCAACCAGATTCTGCTGCTGATCGGCGGACGCAAGTCGAAGAAGGCGGCCGACACCGAGCATCCGTTCGGCTATGGCCGCGAACGCTACGTCTACGCCTTCGTGGTGTCGATCATTCTGTTTTCCGTCGGCGGCGTGTTCTCGATCTACGAGGGCATCGAGAAGTTGCAGAACCCGCACGAGCTCGAGAATGCCTGGCTGCCGATCCTGGTGCTGTTCGTGGCGATCGGCCTGGAGTCGTTCTCGCTGCGCACCGCGGTGAAGGAGTCCAACCACACCCGTAAGAACGAGAGCTGGGTGCAGTTCATCCGGCACGCCAAAGCCCCCGAACTCCCCGTTGTGCTGCTCGAAGACGTCGCGGCCCTCACCGGCCTCACGCTGGCTCTCGGCGGTGTGGGCCTCACCGTCATCACCGGTGATGCAACCTGGGACGCCATCGGCACCCTCGGCATCGGTGTGCTGCTCGTGCTGGTCGCCATCGTGCTCGGCATCGAGACCAAGAGCCTGCTGGTGGGCGAAGGCGCCAGTGTCAAGGATGTCGACGCCATCAAGTCCGCCATCCTGGCCGGTCCTGAGACGAAGAACCTCATCCACCTCAAGACGCTCTACCTCGGCCCGGACGAGCTGCTCGTCGCCGCCAAGCTCTCCTTTGATTCCGGGCAACGGTTCTCCGAGGTCGCCGCGGGGATCGACACCATCGAAGCGCGCATCCGGGAGGCCGTGCCCAGTGCCCGCGTCATCTACCTCGAACCCGATCTCTACATCGACCCGGCCACGGTCAACCCACCCACCGACGCGATCTTCATCAAGGGCCGCGAATGAGCGCGGGCCCCGTCGCCCTGGTCCTGCGGCACGCCGACGACATCCACCTAGGCAACCTGGAGCCGGTGCTGATCGAGCACGGCTACACCGTGCGTTACGTCGACACCCTCACCGACGGCGTGCGGCAGATCGACCCGGCCGAGGCAGACCTGCTCGTGGTGCTCGGTGGTGAGATGGGCGCGTACCAGACCGAGCAGTTCCCGGTGCTGGCCGACGAAGTGGGCCTCATCGCCGACCGGCTGGCCGCCCGGCGCCCGGTCTTCGGCGTGTGCCTGGGTGCCCAGCTGAT
Organism: Cryobacterium sp. PAMC25264; assembly: GCF_019443325.1. Classification (NCBI taxonomy): domain Bacteria; kingdom Bacillati; phylum Actinomycetota; class Actinomycetes; order Micrococcales; family Microbacteriaceae; genus Cryobacterium; species Cryobacterium sp. PAMC25264. The sequence goes on along the minus strand of NZ_CP080383.1, from coordinate 3,783,116 downwards.
GGCCAACGCCCTCGGCTCGCCCGTCTACCGGGGTCCGAGCAACGAGATCGGCTTCCGCCTGGTGCAGCCCACCGAGGCCGGGCTCGACTCGCCCCTACGGCATGTCAGCGGTATCCCGGTGATGCAGTGGCACAGCGACACCTTCGACCTGCCCCCGGGTGTCACCCGGCTGGCCGGGTCGGATGCGTACGGCAACGAGGCCTTCGCCATCGAGGGCTGGGCGCTGGCTGTGCAGTTCCACCCCGAGCTGACCGCCGAGATGCACGAGACCTGGCTGGCCTCCTCCACCGCGGAGCTCGACGCGGAGGGGCTGGACCCCGACGCCCTGCGGCGGGACCGCGCCGAATACTCCGACGCGATGCAGGCGGCCTCCCGGGCCCTGTTCAGTGAGTGGCTGGCGGCGTTGCCGGGCGGGGCGCAGCCGGGCGGCGCAGCGGATCCTCGAAGAACTCTCTGAGCACCCGAGAGCACTCGGCGTCCGCCACCCCGGACACGACCTCGACCCGGTGGTTGAGCCGGCGGTCGCGCAGCACGTCGTAGAGCGATCCGGCGGCGCCGGCCTTCTCGTCCCACGCGCCGAAAACCACCCGGGCCACCCGGGCCGCCACGATCGCGCCCGCGCACATCACACAGGGCTCCAGGGTCACCACCAGGGTGCAGTCGGTGAGGTGCCAGTCCCCCAGCGCAGCTGCCGCCTCACGGATGGCCACCACCTCGGCGTGCAGGGTGGGATCCTGGTGCAGCTCTCGCTCGTTGCGCCCGCGGCCGATCACCCGGCCGGCCGGATCCAGCACCACCGCGCCGACCGGAACGTCGCCGCCGGCCAGGGCGCCCTGTGCCTCGTCGAGGGCCAGGCGCATCCACGCTTCATGTTCGTCGCTGTGCCGCACCACATCACCTCTTCCCCGGCGCCCGACTAGAGCCGCGGACCCGCGTGAACTAGTAGATTGAGCCTATGCGAGTCCACGTAGCCGACCATCCGCTCATCACCCACAAGCTCACGGTGTTGCGTGACCAGAGCACCTCGTCGCCGATGTTCCGCGCGCTGGTGGAAGAACTGATGACGCTGCTGGCGTACGAGGGCACCCGGGGCGTTCGTGTGGACGAGGTGACCGTGCAGACGCCCGTGTCGCTCGCCCGCGGTGTGAAGATCAGCGACCCCAAGCCGCTGGTCGTTCCGATCCTGCGCGCCGGGCTCGGCATGCTCGAGGGCATGGTCAAGCTGCTCCCCACGGCCGAGGTCGGCTTCCTGGGCATGGCTCGCAACGAAGAGACTCTGCAGCCCACCACCTACGCCGAGCGCCTGCCCGACGACCTCTCCGACCGCCAGTGTTTCGTGCTCGACCCGATGCTCGCCACCGGCGGCTCCCTGATCGCCGCGATCGAGTTCCTCTTCGACCGCGGCGCCGTCGACGTCACGGCCATCTGCATCCTCGCCGCCCCCGAGGGCCTCGCCGCCGTCGAAAAGGCGCTGGCCGGCCGCGAGGTCACCATCGTGCTCGGCGCGGTGGACGAACGCCTCGACGAGCACGGCTACATCGTTCCGGGCCTCGGCGACGCCGGCGACCGCCTCTACGGCTTGGTCTGACCCAGCACACCGCAGATCCTGCGACGGGCGACGCGCCGACTGCAGTTAGATTCACAAAACTTTGAAAAACTTGATTTGAGGGCCGCTTTCTTTGAGAAAGCGGCCCTTTGTGCGAGATCCTCCGATTTCGCAGATTCCCCGTGAACGTGATGCAGCCGCACGGGCGAGATTCCGCGTAACTGAATTGACACAACTCGTCACAGTCGGCTTTACTCACAGTCATGACTTCCACCACACGCATCCCGACCTCCTTCGAGGCTTTGGGGACTGCCGGCATGATGATGCCCGGCAGCAGCGTGATGGCGTGTTGCCGAATGTGCCGCTAACCCAGACAGGCAATAGCGCCGAGTCGATCAGCCCTCACCCGCTGTCCCGCAGCCGCTGAGGTCGCCACCGTCACGGCGGATCGACTCCAGGGCCCTCCTCACAGGGGCCGCCCGCTCCCCCGGCCACTGCGGCCGATCTTTTTCGAACCCACGAGCGCTGACGCGCCGGGTTTTGCGCATCATCACACCCCAAGGATTTCTCCAATGTCACTCGCACACATCGACACCGCCCGTTCCGTCCACTCCTTCCGCCCCGAGCTCACCCTGGCCCCCGCGCCGGCTCCGGCCGCGCCGCGCATCCGCGCCGTGCCGGAGGGCACCCAGGCTCGCGGCTTCGTGCTCTACGTGGGCATCGACGAGGCCAAGGCGGCCGCGGCCGGCACGAGCCTGCACCGCATCGTCGAGGAGCTGAAGAAGCTCACCCAGGCCATCGCCCCCTCCGCCGAGACCCACGCCGCCGTCGCCCTGGCGCCGGAGGGCGTCGGCGGCCGCGATGTGGACGTCGTGCGCCTGGCCCTGCAGGACCCGGCCGCCCTAGCCAAGCACCGCAACACCACCGAGGATGCCGACCGCGCGCCCGGCGGCGTGGTCGTCGACATCTCCCGCAAGCGTGTGATCCTCGACAACGAGACCGCGGCGCTCACCTACAAGGAGTTCGAGCTGCTGCAGTACCTGGTGCTGCGTGAAGGCCGCACCATCGAGCGCGCCGAGCTGATCGCCAAGCTCTGGGACGCCGAGAGCGAAGAAGATGCCCCGAACGAGCGCACCATCGACGTTCACGTGCGCCGCCTGCGCTCCAAGCTCGGCCGCTACGAAGACATCGTGCGCACCGTGCGCGGCGTGGGCTACCGCTTCGACCGCCACGCGGATGTGTCGATCCGCCAGGCCAGCACGCCCAGCCCCGACCGCTTCTAGGTAGCGCCCGCCCAGCTGGGCGACCTCGACCACGCGCGCATGCGCTGGTCGAGCCTGTCGAGACCCCGCAAGACGACCTCGACAACCCCACGACCCAGCGCACGTCACCAGGTCTCGACAAGCTCGACCGACGAATGGGTGTGCGCAAAGCGGCGCGGCGGCTACCGCCCGTTAACGTGATTGAGGGCCGGTCGTAGAGGCAAACGACCGACCCTCTTCCCTTGCACCAAGAGTGTCCTGCAATCACATTCGCATCTTCCGCCACAGCAAACGGTTGATGCACTACGAATATATAACGAACGGATAACGGAGCGCCAGTTATCGGATCGTTATTTTCCTGCGAGTTCACCCAGTGTTCCCTTGGACGACGCTATGGCCGCACCCTTGGGCTCACCAGGCACCTCGACTTCACGGCCGGTCAGGCGGGCCGCCAGCCCCGAAGCGGGCGAGCGACGGAGTTCCCGGGGAGCACCGCTGACACAGTGAGCGACCAAGCGCGCGAGAACCGTGGGGCTCTGGCCGTCGTCTCCATCGGCACAGCCGTTATCCTGCGCCACGGGGTGCTCACCCTGGCGGGCAACCAGCTTGCCGTCGCTCTCAACTGGACGCTCATGGGCCTGATCTCGACCGCGTCGACCGTGCTGGCCAGATCCGTTCTGGTGCCCGTCGCCGGGCTGCAGCTCATTTCGCCGGTCCCTGGACTGGGCCTGCTGGACCCGGTTGCCGGAGCGCTGGTCACGGCGGCGTGGGCCACGGTATTGCTCGGCGCGGCCCTGACCGTTTTCAACCATCGGGACCTCTGAATGGATGCGCTAGGCTGCCGCGGGGCACCGCACCAGTCCCATAGTGTTGAACAAAAGATGCCCTGGGGGCCGGTGAGGAAGCAGCATGGTCGATCGAGCGGTGGCAGTTGCCGCCTGGGAGTCGTTGTTCCGCGCCCAGGTCGCCATTATGCGCAGCCTGGCCGAGGAGTTCCCGTCACGGGAAATCTCCTTCAACGAGTACGACGTGATGTTCAACCTGTCCCGGCAGGAGGACCGCAGCATCCGTCTGCGCGACCTGAACAAGCATGTGCTGCTCACCCAGCCGAGCGTGAGCCGGCTCGTGGACCGCCTGGCGTCCCGCGGGTACGTGGCCAAGCATCCGGACCCGGATGACGGCCGCGGCGCCATCGTCGAGCTCACCGAGGCCGGCTACGCGCTGTTCCGCCGGGTGGCGCTCGATCATATGGGCTCGATCACCACCCGTGTGGGCGACAGCCTGAGCGACGACGAACTCGCGCAGCTCACGGCCCTCTGCGACCGGCTGCGGCTGGGACCGGACCAGCCCGCCTGACCCGCCCCGCGGATGCGCACACTGGTCGCGCCCCTGTGCAGGCGCCGGGCGCGAGCGTAACCTGCCCGGCAGGAGGTGAGCGTTATGCGCGCAACTGAGAACGACCGGATCATCATTCGAGGAAAGACCGATTCGACGCCCGACCGACACGGGACCATCCGTGAGGTGCGCGGCCCCGAAGGGGAGCCGCCCTACCTGGTGTCGTTCGACGACGGCCACGAGACGCTGGTGTTCCCCGGCACCGATTTTGTAGTCGAGCACACCCGCTGACCCCGAGTCGTCCCACAGCGGACAAATGCACCCGGCATACCGGGACCAATCGTCCGATCGGGTAACAACTGCGGGCGGCTAACCTCGGATGTGCCCGATTCCGCTCTACGCTCTCCCACCGATGACCTGATCGACCGGCTCCGGGCCTGGGTACCGCTCGCACCCGGTCAGGCGATGCTGCGGGACGAGTACCTCGACTTCCTCGCCGACTCGCCCGGTGCGGCGCTGCACCGCGACGGCGGTCCGGAGCACGTCACGGGCAGCTGCTTCGTCTTCACCCCCGACCTCGCCCAGGTGCTGCTGTGTTTCCACCGCAAGGGCCAGTTCTGGGTGCAGCTCGGCGGCCACGTCGAGTCCGCGGATGTGTCAGTGGCCGACGCCGCCTACCGGGAGGCGCGCGAAGAGTGCGGCATCGCCGACCTCGTGCCGCTCGAACCCGGCATCCTCGACGTCGATCGGCACAGCCTGGGCGGCGGCTTCAGTTGCAGCGCGCACTGGGACGTGGGCTTCGCGGCCGTGGCCCGCCCGGAGGCGGCCCCTGTGGCCAGCGACGAGAGCGACGACGTGGCCTGGTGGCCGGTGGATGCGCTGCCAGAGAACGTTCCCCCGCACTTCGACCGCCGGCTGGCCGGCGTTCTCGCGGAGCTGGCCCACCGCCTCGACTGACGACCGGGCGCCCTCAGCCCGCGTGCGGCCCGAAGGCGTGCAGGCTAAGGTCGGCGCTGAGCCGCTCGCTCGCGATGCGCCCGCGCACGCTGGTGCCCTGTGCGTCGAGGGGCGGACTCACGATGGCCGCACCCAGACGGCCCGGTGCGGCGAGCACGATGGCCCCGGAGACGCTCGATTTGGCAGGGACGCCGACCGTTCGCATCCACCGGCCGGACCCGTCGTAGACCCCGCAGGTGGCCATGACCGACATGACGTCACGGGCCACCGCCGAGGCGATCACACGCTCGCCCGTCACGGGGTTCACCCCGTCGCAGGCGAGGGTGGCGCCCATGACGGCCAGCGCCGTGGCGTCCACAAGGACCGCGCACGCCCGGGCATACACGGCCACGGCGTCGTCGGCGCTGACACCGAGGGTGCCCTCCGAGCGCATCAGGTGCGCCAGGGCGTGGTTGCGGTCGCCCATCAGGTGCTCGTCGCGGGCGATCTCCTCGTCCACCTCAAGCGGCCGGGCCGCGAAGGCCGACAGCCCGCGCAGGATGCGGTCAGTGCGGGCCTCGACGTCGTCCCCGTCGACCAGGGCGGCCGTGAGCAGAGCCCCGGCGTTGACCATGGGGTTCGGCGGCCGGCCGGTGCCGCTTTCGAGCTTGATGGCGTCGAAGGCCTCCCCGGTCGGTTCGATGCCGATGCGGTCGAGCGCGGCTCCGTCGGTGTCCTGCAGGGCGAGTGCAAAGAGGAACGGTTTCACCGCCGACTGCACGCTGAAGGGCAGGTCGGCCTGGGCGCTGGTCCGGATGCTGCCGTCAGGGAGGACGAGCGCGATTCCGCAGAGCCCGGGATCCGCGTCGGCGAGCTGCGGGATGCTGTCATTCACCGTGCCCCCGTCCTCGGGGAGCAGCCGGTCGCGGAGGGCATCGAGGTCGTAGGTGCGGGGATCGGAAGCGCGGCGCATCGCTCCATCCTGACACGGTCGTCTCAGCAGACACCAGAAACGACGAAAGCGGCCCACCTGAGTGAACCGCTTTCCATCTGTGCGCCCGAAGGGATTCGAACCCCCAACCTTCTGATCCGTAGTCAGATGCTCTATCCGTTGAGCTACGGGCGCAGTGGTGACTTCTGCAGCGAAACGCTCGAAGACAACTTAGAAACTATAACAGTTATTTGCGGCACCCATGTGCGCGTGCGGCCACTAGGCCGGCTCTCCGATGGCCGAGGGCGGCGCATCCGCCACCGGCGCGACCCGGCGGATGCCCAACCAAGACACGATTCCGCCCAGGAACATCAGCGCCGCCACAACCACCATCGCCCGCTGGAAACCGGCCACATCGAGGGTGGAGCCGACGATGGTGCCGGTCATGGCGATCGCGATCAAGCCGGCCACCCGGGCGACCGCGTTGTTGATCGCCGACCCGATACCGGCCTGACCGGGGTGAATGGAGCCGAGGACGGCCGCTGTGAGCGGCGCGACCGTGATGGACAGGCCCAGGCCCACCAGCACGATTCCCGGCAGCACGTGCAGGGCGAAGTTGATCGGCGGCACCGCCGTGGTCACCAACAGGAACCCGCTGCCGGCCACGATCGGCCCGAAGGTCATGAACAGTCGCGGACCGTATTTTCCCGCCAAAGTGCCGAAGAGTGTGGCGAAAATCAGCATCATCACGGTGGCTGGAATGCCGGCCAACCCGGCCAGCGTGGCCGAGAACCCGCCGACCTCCTGCAGGTAGAGCGCGAAGAGGAAGAATCCGAGATTGAGTGCCGCGTAGATGCCGACCGTGGCGATGTTGCCCACGGCGAAATTACGCACCCGGAACAGGCCGAGGGGCATCATCGGATGCGGGGCCCGCGCCTCCCACCACAGGAACGCGCCGAACGAGGCCAGGCCCACCAGCAGGGGCAGGTAGGCCACCGGGCTCGTCCAGCCGAACCGGCCCTGCTCGATGAGCGCGAAGACCGGGCCGCCCAACCCCACCACGGCCAGGCCGGCGCCGAGCACATCCACGCGGGCGCCGGCGGTGGGCCGCAGGGGTTCCTCCACCCGGCGCAGCAGGACCAAGGTGAGAGCGATCGGGATCACGTTGATGAAGAACACCAACCGCCAGGTCGCCGCATCCACCAGAAGCCCGCCCAGCAGCGGCCCGGCGATGCCGGCCACGCCGGTCCAGCCGGTCCAGGCGCCGATGGCCTTGCCCTGCGCGATCCCGCTGAACCTGGAGGTGATCAGGGCGAGCGAGCTGGGCACCAGCAACGCGGCGGCGACACCCTGTAGCACGCGGGCGATGACCAGGAAGAGACCGGTGGGAGCCAGACCGCAGGCGAGCGAGGTGATGCCGAACCAGATCAGCCCGGCGCGCAGCACCCGCACCCGTCCGAAGGTGTCGGAGAGAGACCCGGCCACCAGAATCAGCGCGCCCAGACTGAGCAGGTAGCCGTCGACCACCCACTGTTGCAGCGGCAGCCCACCGCCGAGCTCCCGGGAAATCGCCGGTAACGCCACATTGATGATCGAGCCGTCCAGGAACGCCACGAAGGACGACAGGATGGCGACGATCAGGATGCGTCGCTGCGCGGGAGTCATTCCCCTAGTCAACCTCAAGTGGGGGCTTCTCCGGCAGGGTGCAGCCCGATCGTCGGCGAGAATGAGCCTCGTTCCCGCGCGCCCCGCGCCCACCGTCCCGTACACCCTCGAGAAAAGCCGCGCCGCGTTCGAACGCAAACTGCAACTCATCCCGTCGGGCATCTACGAGCACCACCCTCACCAAGCTCAAGCAGCTGGATGCGCCGGCCCAGTTCGCCCGGCTCGGCACCGAGCTCACCACCGGATTGACCACGGGAACGGCGGAGAAGGGCTTCACCCTGATAGCCTCCGGGGCACCTGCTCTCTTCTACCTCCGCATCGCGGACGACGACTCGCTCATGCTGCACCAGGAGTGGGTGGCCGAATGTGTGCGGCGCGGGGTGTTCCTCACCTCGCACCACAACCACTTCCTCAACGCGGCTCTCACCTCCGCCGACATGACCCGCACTCTCGAGATCGCGCACGAAGCCTTCGGCGTCGTGCGGGCCCACCACCCCGAATTGGAGCCGACCGCATGAGCGCACCCACGATGATCCACCCCCGGTCAGCGTGCGGCGCTCCCGGGTGGCGGTCAGCGCCAGTTATGCCGCCCAGGGCTTCGGCTACGCGGTCGTGGTCACCTCGCTGCCCAACCTGAAGACCCGGTACGGCATCGACGACACGGTCGTGTCGCTGATCGTGCTGCTGGTCTGCCTCGCGGCGGCCGTCGGGTCGCTTGCGGCCGACCGGCTCGCCCTGCGCTGGGGTAGCCGCGTCGCCCTCGTGGTGGGGCTCCTGCTCGAGGCTGTTGCGCTTCCGCTGATCGCCTCCCCGATCGGGCTGCCGGCGTTCATCGCCGCGTTCGCGATCTACGGCGCTGGCCTGGGCATCGTCGACGCATCCGGGGCCATGCAGGGCGTGCTCGTGCAGCAACGCGTGGGCGTCTCGGTCATGGCCGGCTTCTTCGCCTGGTACACCGGCGCCGCCATCCTTGGCGCCCTGCTGATGTCGGCCGTGGCGGGCACCGCGGCCAACGCGAGCATCGCCCTGGTGGCCGGCGCCGTCGTGGCCCTCGTTGTCGCCTTAGTGGGGGTGCGAGGCTTCGACGCTCGGCTGACCAAGCTGGCCCCGGCGCTGGATGCGGCGCCGCACGGCAAGCTGCCCCACCGCGGCATCGCCCTGTTCGGCACGGTGGTGCTGGCCGCGTTCGTGGTCGACTCAGCGGTGAGTACCTGGAGCACCGTCTACCTGCACGACGTGCTGCTCACCGGTGCCGCGATCGCCCCACTCGGCTATGCCGCATACCAGGCCGCCATCCTGGTTACCCGTATCGGAGCGGATGTGCTCGTGCGCCGCTTCGGCCGGGTGATTCTGGCCGTGGTCACCACGGTGCTGGCGATCCTGGGCTGCCTGCTCGTGGCCATGGTTCCCGTCACCTGGGCCGCCGTGGCCGGCTTCGCTCTGGCCGGCTTCGGGGTGGGCGCCCTGGTACCGCTCGCGTTCAGCGCGGCCGGCGAGCTGCACGAGGCCCGCAGCGACGAAGTGATCGCCCGCGTCAACCTGTTCAACTACGCCGGCGCGGTGCTCGGCGCCGTTTTGGTGGGTCTGCTCGCCGATTCCACCGGCCTCGCGCACGCCTTCCTGCTGCCGATGGCGCTGCTCATCCCGGTGCTGTTCCTCGCCCACCGCTTCGGACCGCGCCCGCAGCACCTTCCAGAGTCGACGCCCACAGTCTGAGCCGTTTCAGTCGGTGGCTTCGGAAGTGAACGGAATGAACGCTCTCCGCCGCCTGACTAAGCTCACGGCATGGGGATTCCGGAAGCGCACAGGTCGCGCCAGAGCACCGTCATCGGCCTGATCGGGCTGGTGACGGTTACCACGTATGCGGTGGCCGGCACCATGCAGATACTCGTGTGGAATCCACTCGCGGCGGTGCCCGGCGCGTCACTTGACGATATCCATCGGCGACTGGGGAGCACCGGTGGGTCGCTCGGGCAACCCGTGGTTCTCGCCTGGGCGGCCATCGGCGTGGTGCTCGCGGGGATCGTGCTCGCCCTCGCCCGTCGGCTGCCGGCCACCCCGCCGACGGCCATCCTCGCCGCTGTTCTCTGGCTGGTCGGACTTGGGGCGCCGTCCCACTGGGCCGTAGCCTTTGGCGCTGGCCTGTCATTGGCCGACGGCTACGGAATTTCGGGGGCCACCTACGCCCCGTGGGCTGGGGTGCTCTATCTTGTCAGCACCGCAGCCCTCGTCGGCCTGATCGCCCTGATCGCCACCACACTGTGTGCGGCTTTGACCGCGCGCCGCAACGGTCGCCGGCCCACTTCCACCTGAACGCCTACCCGGCACCGGCCTAGCCGATCTCTGACGCGGGTGCTTGACTACGGGCATGGCGCACAGCACACGCAACACCCAGGCTTCGTTTGAGTACCAGGGCCTTCGCGCCCTGTTCATCAACTGCACCCTCAAGCGCAGCCCGGAGATCAGCAACACGCAGGGCGTGATCACGCTCAGCGCACACCTGATGCGTGAGCAGGGCGTGCACGTCGAGGTCATTCGCGCCATCGACCACGACATCGCCACGGGCGTGTACCCCGACATGACCGAGCACGGGTGGGCGACGGATGCCTGGCCGGCGCTGTTCGACAAGGTCGCCGCGGCCGACATCCTGGTGATCGGCGGTCCGATCTGGCTCGGCGACAACGGCTCGGTCACCAAGCGGATCATCGAACGGCTCTACGCGATGTCCGGCGAGTACAACGGCAAGGGCCAGTACGTCTACTACGGCAAGGTCGGCGGCGCCATCATCACGGGCAACGAAGACGGCGTGAAGCACTGCGCCTCCAACATCCTCTACAGCCTGCAGCACATCGGTTACACGATCCCTCCCGCGGCCGACAGCGGCTGGATCGGCGAGATCGGACCAGGCCCCAGCTACCTGGATGCCGGCTCCGGCGGCCCCGAGAACGAGTTCACCAACCGCAACACCACGTTCATGACCTGGAACCTTATGCACCTGGCGGCCATCCTCAAGGCCAACCGGGGCATCCCCGCCTACGGCAATCTGCGCCAGGAGTGGGACGCCGGCGAACGCTTCGGGTTCGAACCGAATCCGGAGTACCGCTAGGAGACGCAAGGCCCCGAGCACTCGAACCGGGGCGGGAAGGACGCACGATGTTCCGCCCCCTGTCCGAGAACGCCGTGGCGCCGTCGCCGTCCAGCACCCGGTCCTGGCCGGCCGAGCTGCACGTCACCGGCGGCCTGGTTCGCGGCAGCCGGCCCGTCGCCGGCGTGCAGACCTGGCGCGGAATCCCCTACGCGGCGCCGCCGGTGGGGGCACTGCGGTTCCGCGCCCCCGAGCCCGTCATCCCCTGGAGGGGTGTGCGGGACGCCAGCCGATACGGCCTCGTCGCCGCGCAGGACCGGGGCACCCAGTTCAAGGGTGTCGACCGTCGCACCCGCATGGGCGAGGACTGCCTCACCCTCAACGTGCAACGCCCCACCGACCGGCCGGAGGCCGACAACCTGCCCGTGATGGTGTACATCCACGGAGGCGGTTACACCTCCGGCTCCTCGAATGACTTCACGGAGCGCAGCCAGGCCATCGTGCGCTCCGGCGGCGCCATCTACGTCGCGATCAACTACCGGCTGGGTGCCCTCGGCTACCTCGACTTCAGCCGGTTCAGCACCCGCAGCCGCCTCTTCGAGAGCAATCTCGGGTTGCGCGACCAGGTTGCCGCCCTCGAGTGGGTGCAGGAGAACATCCGGGCGTTCGGCGGTGACCCGCGCAAGGTCACGGTGATCGGTGAGTCCGCCGGCGGCAACGCCGTGGTGACGCTGCTGGCCACGCCGGCCGCAGACGGTCTGTTCGCCCAGGCCATCGCCCAGAGCCCCCGTCGAACGCCGCCTACTCACGCACGCTGGCCGGCCGTTGGGCCGTCGATTTCATCGAGGCGCTGCGCCAAGGCCGGGCGCCCGAGTTGGCCGGCGGGCGGCGCCCGGCCGGTGAACTTCTCAACACCGCGACCTGGCCGGAATTGGTGCGGGCCGCCCTGGTCTTGCAGCGGAACACGCCGGATGTCGACCCCGGCACGTTCTGTATGGCCCCCGTCGTGGACGGGGATTTCCTGCCCGAACGCCCCCTGGACGCCTTCCGGCGGGGGCACGCCCACCCGGTGCCCCTGATCATCGGCACCAACGACCGTGAGGGCTCGATGTTCCGTGGCCGGATCGACATCCTGCCGCGGTCGATCCGTCGCATCCAATCGCTCTTCGACGCGGCCCCGCCGCACTCCCACGAGGGCATACGGGCGGTGTATTCCGCGTTGCCGCCCATCCGCGCCGAAATGGACTTCGGCGGCGACTATGCGTTCTGGTTTCCCAGCGTCCAGGTCGCCGACCTGCACTCCCGCATGGCCCCGGTCTACCTCTACCGTTTCGACCTGGCTCCCCGGTTGCTGCGCCTCATGGGCTACGACGCCACCCACGGGCTTGAGCTGCTGGCCCTCTCCGGGTCGGGCACCGACCGGCGCGTGCGCACCCTCACCGCGCTGGGCGGCCGTCACAGCTTCCTCAGCACCGGCGAGCGGATGCGGGCGCACTGGCTGCGATTCGCCGCTTCGGGGCAGGCCGGGGCGGACTGGCCGGTCTACACCGAGGTGGACCGACTCACCCTGATTATCGACGAGGCCGACCGGGTGGAGTCCGATCCCCGCGGCGAGCGCCGGATGGCGTGGCTGGAGTTCCTGCCCGATCTCTGACGGGCCGGCTTCTGACGTAGGCGACTGAGCGCCCGCTCAGCGCCCGCTCAGCGCCCGCCCATGATGTCGCCGGCGTTCGACCCCACCCAGCGCACCAGCGGAATGAGGTGCCCGGCCAGCTCCTGCCCGCGCTCAGTCAGGCTGTAGTCCACCCGCGGCGGGATGGTCGGCTGGGCCGCCCGATGCACCAAGCCGTCGGCCTCGAGGATGCGCAGAGTCTGCGCCAGCATCTTCTCGCTGATGCCCTCGATACCGCGGCGCAACTCACCCCAGCGCAGGCTGGTCTCGGCGAGCGCCACGATCACCAGAACGCCCCACTTGCTGCTCACATGGTCGAGGACCACCCGGCTGGCGCATCCCGCCGCGAACACGTTCGGTGCCGTCGCTCCGTCGGAGGTGGGCGCCGGGTCGCCGACCAGCCGGGCCAGACGGTCTCGAACCGCGAGCTCCGCAGGCGGCATGGCAGCGACAGCAGACAGAGGCGCAGGCGCAGGCGGAGCAACCGCACGCGCGGCGGGCAATGTGGTCATCATAAAAAGCAACTTACCAAAAGGTGGGTACCTGCGCCTGGGAAGTAAAGCGAGAAGTCGCTGGTTACATCCCCCAGAAGGCGCGCGACTGCGTGCTACGGAAGGAAACCCCATGTCTATCGTCGTCACCGGAGCCACCGGTCAGCTCGGCCGCCTCATCGTCGCGCACCTCCTCAACCGCGGCGTCGCCCCCGCCGAGATCACCGCCGTCGGCCGTAACACCGTTCGTCTCGCCGAGCTGGCCGCGTCGGGCGTGGGCACCGCCGTCATCGACTACACCGACCCGGCCAGCCTCGAGGCCGCGTTCGCCGGCGCCGACGCGCTGATGCTCGTCTCCGGCAGCGAGGTGGGCCAGCGCGTCGCGCAGCACACCAATGCCATCACCGCCGCCGTCGCCGCCGGCGTGGGCCGCATCGTCTACACGAGCGCCCCCAAGGCAGACACCTCCGCGCTGATCCTCGCCCCCGAGCACAAGGCCACCGAGGAGGCACTACACGCGTCGGGCCTTCCCGTCACTATCCTCCGCAACGGCTGGTACACCGAGAACTACGCCTCCGCTGTGCAGCAGGCCCGCGAGAACGGCGTCTACCTCACCAGCGCAGGCGAGGGCCGGGTCGCCAGCGCCTCGCGCACCGACTACGCCGAGGCCGCCGCCGTGGTACTCACCACCCCCGGCCACGAGAACGTCACCTACGAACTCGCCGGCGACGTGGCTTGGACCGGCACCGATATGGCCGCCGCCCTCACCGAGGTCGTCGGCAGCCCGGTGGTCTTCAGCTCGGTCACACCCGAGGAGCACAGCGCCATCCTCACCGGCGCCGGCCTGGACGGCGGAACCGTCGGCTTCGTCGTCGCGCTCGACGCCAACACCCGCGACGGCCTGCTGGCCGGAGGCACGAACGACCTCGCCACCCTGATCGGCCGCCCGACCACCCCGCTGATCGATGGGCTGCGCTCGGTCGCCTGATCTCGTAACCTCTCCTTCCGCCCCCGGCCCGTTCGACGCCGGGGGCGGATGTGGTTGGCGGGCATTGAGGCGGCCGGGGGCCTCGACTACGCTGTACGAAATATCGGAAGGGAGATCATGAAACCACTTTCCGCTGCCGAGATCCGCAGCTCCATCGTGAACGCAACGGCCGAGGAGATCGCCCGGATGCCGCTGCCCGGCCTGCACGAGACCATCTGGGATGAACGCGAATACCTGGGTTGGCGCGATCCGCAACACGCCCAGCGCGGCTACATCGTCTTCTGGCGGGGCGACTCTCCCCTCGGCATGGTGTTGCGCGCCGCGACCCGCGGACCGGGCCGGTCGATGTCCGCCTTCTGCTCGCTGTGCCGCACCCAACAGCCGGCCCACCAGGTGAGCCTGTTCAGCGTGCCCAAGGCCGGTCAGGCCGGCCGCGACGGCAATACCGTCGGCACGTACATTTGTTCCGATCTGGCCTGCTCCACGCTCATCCGTATCCTGCCGCCGCCGTCACAGATGCAGCCGAACCCCGCCGAGATGGTCGTGACCCGGGGCGCTGGGCTGCTCGCCCGCTTGGAGGGGTTCACGAGCGAGGTGCTCAAACCCGCCGAGTGAGCCACGAGGGGCGTGGCACGCACTCGGGGGGGGGTGACAACGCTAGATTGAGCACAGGTCGGCGATGCAGGCGCCGACACGAAAGACGAGTGGGCAGGGGGCGCACATGGCACGCAGCGTTCAGCGCCTGGGGGTGGGGTACCACCCGGGACTCTTCACCGCGGCCGGCTCGGCTGGGGCTCTGCTCGGCCTCGCCCAAGTAGGCTTTGGCCTGCCACTGTTCCTCTATGCCGGGTACACCTCTCTGGCCAGCGGAACCCCCGATGCCGTACTTCTCGGCGTCGGAGTGGCCCTCCTATGCACCGGCATCCTCACCGCCGGGTTTCGCAACCGGATGCGGCTACCGCTGCGCCACATCGTGCTCTGTTGGATGGGCGCGGCAGGATTGCTCTGCCAGGTCGCCACGGGCGGCCAGCCCGTCTCGTTCACCTTCGCCTGGACCCCGAGCCTCCTGGCCCTGATCGCTTTCGCGGTGATCCCCGCTGCGCAGTCGTTGCTGTACCCGATCGTCTTCATCCCGCTCGCGCTGGTCACCTTAGCTGTGAGCCCAGGCACCGCGCCGGCCGACGTCGCCATGGCAACGCTGCTCATGCTGGCCACCGGCCTGGGCCTCACCTGGTTCGCCCGCAGCGCCCTCCTGGCAGAGACCGACGACCTCACCGGCATCCCCAACTTCGCCGGCTTCGAGCAGGTGCTCTCGGCCGCCATGCGTGACGCCGGCCCGGATGAGTCGCTGGCCCTGGTGCGCCTGGACATCAACGAGTTCGCCCTGGTCAACCGGCGGGCGGGACAGGAGGCCGGCGACGCGGCGATGGTGGCATTCGTGGCCGGCGTCTCGGACGCACTGCCGGCCGCGGCCGTGATGGCCCGCGTGGAAGGCGACGCGTTCGCCATCCTGCTGCCCGGCTTCACCGCCGCCCGGGCACGCGACCTGCTGGAAGGCCTGCACGGGCAGGTAGCCGGGTTCTCGGCCGGGATCGCCGTGCGGGAAGGCAACGAATCGGAGAGCGAGTTCTTCGGCCGGGCCGGCAAAGCGCTTTTCGAGGCTCAACGGGTGGGCCGGGGAAAGATCGTCACCCACGGCGGGTACTACGCCTCACCGACTGCGGTGCGAGACGGCCTGGCGAACGGGGAGTTCTTCCTCTCTTTCCAGCCGGTGATCGAGTTGGCCGGCGGCCACGCTGTCGGCGCGGAGGCGCTCGTTCGCTGGCAGCATCCGACCCGGGGATTGGTCCCACCGGCCGAGTTCATTCCGCTCTGCGAGGCGAGCGGCTCGATCCAGGTGCTGGGCCAGTGGATCGTGCGGGAGTCAATTGCGGTCGCCGAGCACTGGCGCCGGGTACGCAGCCCCGAGGGCAACCCGCTGAGCGTGTCGATCAATGCGTCGGCCAGGGAGCTGGCATCCAGCGGGTACGCGGCGTACGTTCTTGCCGAGTGCGCCGCCGTGGGGTTCCCGCCCGGCCTGGTGCGCATCGAGGTGACCGAGACGGAATTCGGCAGCGATACGGCCGCCGTGCGCGACAACATCCGACTGCTACGCGGCGCCGGCGTGCTCATCTCGATGGACGACTTCGGCACCGGGCACTCGAGTCTGTCGCGGCTGACCGAAATCGATCTGGACGTCATCAAGATCGACCGGTCTTTTGTGGGCGTGATCGACACCGACACCCAGTCGCCCGTCGCCGAACTGGCGATCAAGCTGGCCGCCGCTCTCGGCCTCGACGTGATCGCCGAGGGAGTGGAGACCGAGACGCAAGCTCGATGGCTACGCGACCGGGGCTGCACGTTCGCGCAGGGGTACCTGTACTCCCCGCCTCTGTCTGCCGGCTCGTTTGTGGCCGAGTTCGTCGATGAGCGCTCGACCTCTTAATTCGGCGCGATCGGAACGAGAACCACCTCGCTGAGCTGACCAGCTGAGGCGACCGCGGTGAGATACGTGTGCGCCGGTTGCCGGCGCCGGTCGGTGGGCGAGCCGGGGTTGAGCAGCCGCATGCCGGCAGGCGTCACGGTGTCCCACGGGATGTGACTGTGCCCGAACACGAGCACATCCGTGTCGGGAAAGGCTGCGTCCATGCGTCGGTGGCGTGAGCTGGCGTCGCCGGTCTCGTGCACCATGGCGAAGCGGATGCCCTCGATCGTCTCGTGCATCACCTCGGGCAGCACCCGGCGCAGCGCGTCGCCGTCGTTGTTGCCGTACACGCCGCGGAGGTCGCGGGCGCGCTCGGACAGTTCCTCGAACAGGCTGAGGTCCACCCAGTCACCGGCGTGCAGCACCAGGTCCGCCTGCTCGACGGCTTGCCAGACCTGGTCCGGCAGACGCCGGGCCCGCTGGGGAACATGGGTGTCGGAGATCAGGAGCAGTCGGGTGGCCATGTCCCATTCTGTCCCGGCTACCGGCGTGTGCGCACCGGGGCTAGGTTCGCAGCATGAGCGACCGGTTCAATAGCACCGCAGATATGCACAAGGCCGTCTTCTTCGACGGCCCCGCTGCCGGGGCACGTTATTCGCGGTTCTGGATGCTGCTGGTGCTCGCGTCGATCATCGCCTCGGCCGGCATCGTCGGGGATTCCACCGCCACGGTCATCGGCGCCATGATCGTGGCACCCCTGATGACGCCGATACTGGGCACAATGCTGGCCACCGTGCTGGGCGACCGAGCCAATCTCACCCGATCTCTCCTCCTGGTTCTTTCCGGCGCCGCGGCCGCGACGCCGATCGGTTTCGCGGTGGGGCTGCTCGTGCAGACGCCGGTCCTGGCCGTCACCAATGCGCAGGTCGCCAGCCGGGTGACACCGCGCCTGATCGATCTGCTCGCCGCCTTGGGCACCGGCGTGGTGGGGTCGGTGGCTCTCGTGCGGCGGGACATCTCCGACACCCTTCCGGGCGTGGCCATTGCCATCTCCCTGGTGCCGCCGCTGGCGGTTGCCGGCCTCGTGCTCGAGTCAGGGTCGCTGGCGCAGTTCCTGGGCGCCCTCCTGCTCTTCGTCACCAACGTGGTCGCAATCCTCGGCACCGGCATCGTGGTGATGTCGGTCTACGGCGTGAGTCGGCTCACCCGGCACCGGGCACCGGGTGACCAGAACGCACCGAATCTGCTCGGCCCGGTCACCGTTCTCGTCGGCATGCTGTTGCTCATCGGCATCCCGCTCACTCTCACGAGCGTGGACATCACCCAGCGCAGCAATACCGAAGGCACCGTGCAGTCCGTCGGGCAGAAGTGGGCGGCCCGGGCAGGGTGGGCCGTCACCGGTGTCTCCACGCGCGGCACCGAGGTGATCCTTCAGGTGCAGGGTGCTCCGCCGAATCCCGACACCTCAGATCTCGAGGCGGCGCTGGCGGCAGCAGGCCTCAATCCCGACCGGGTCACCGTGGACCTCTCCCCTGTCACTCTCGTGCCGCTGAACGGCAAACGGTGATCGGATACGCAGGGAGGGCGCTACTGCGGTGGCCGCCGGTCGCCAGCGGGCCGGGGCAGTGCGCCGAGTGCCGTGACGACCAAATCGGTCAGTTCCGCGACCCGCAGGGAATCGCGGCGCAGCTCGTCCACCGCGAGCGGCACACCATCCAGCTCGGCCAACCGCTGCTCGACCCCCTCCATCCGTGTCTGCAGATCGTCGACTCGGCGCACGACCCCCGGCAGGCGCTCATCCAGCCTCCGGAGATCGCCGGCGTATTCCAGGGTGCGCATGGTCTCGGGGGCCAGCTTGCGCACGACCCTCCCGACCAACGTCTTCACTCTGCTCACTGCTACGTTCCTTTCCGGGCAACGCCAACCGTGGCGATGCGTCTGTCGGTTTCGATGTCCACCTCGACGGAGCGAATCTCCAGGGCGGGGGCGGATGCCAGCAGCTGCCGGAACTGGCTCACGGTGAGGTGCCAGGTGGTGGGGTCGTCCACGCTCAGTCCGGGTGCGGGCACCGTGGGAAAACTGGCGACCCATTCGCCGCCGCGGCGCAGCAGGAGCTCCGCCAGGGTGGGCAGAGTCTGGCGCGCCTCCATGGTGAGGGCCTGCACGATGCCGGCGGAGTAGATGTGGGCGGTGCCAGGGACGCTCAACTCGGCGGCGGCCAGCGCGAGGGTCTGCCGGGTGTCGCCCAGGTCGACGCGACGGAGTTCCACGGTGGGGTGGTCGTCGGCCAGCCGGGCGCGCACGGCGGCTTCGGCCGATGCCGAGTAGTCCACGCCCACGACCCGGTGGCCTCGGCCGGCCAGGTGCACCAGGTCATCGCCGCCGCCGTAGGCCAGCTCGTAGATCGTCGCACCGACCGGCACCCGGTCGAGGAACGCTTGCGCGGCGGCGGCCGGCTCCTCGTGGATGCCCGCTCGGGCGGCGTTGAATTCCTCCCAGAAGTGCAGGTGCTGGTTGGTGTTGCCGAACCAGTTGCCGTACCGCCGGGCGGCCTCGGGCGGGGTGACGAACCGGTGACCGGCATCCGGATGCGCCAGGTGGGTCCGTAATTCGCCTCGAGCCAGCGTTCGGGCGGGTTCGGGGCCGCGAACGACCAGCCCTCGATAGTGATCTCGGTGAGGTTCTCGAAGGTGTCCCGGGGTATCGGAGCGCGCACGTGGAACGGTTGCATGAATACGTCGTCGCGGTAGAACCCGCCGAAGATGTCGACGTGGAAGGCCGACCCGGCCTCCTCCGGGAAGAGCACCTGCATCTGGGTGGCGCCGTACCGGATGACCGTGTAGCCGGCCTCTTCGAGGAAGCGCTGCAGCGCGAAGCTCTCCAGGGCCACATCGACCGGGTGTTCGTGGGTGCTGACGTAGCCGACGTCGGCGTCATCGTCGTGCGGCAGAAGCGCGCCGGAGCGCACCGGACGAGCAGGGTTCCGCCCATGATCCACGGCGTCAGGCCGAAGCGGGTGAGGACGGCGAACACTTCGCTGGTGCGCCGCAGCAGGTCGGCGATGATCTCGTCGGCGGCGTCCGCGAAGGTCATCGACTGGTGCCCCCACTTGTTCAGCACCACCGGGGTGCCGGAGGCGTCGGTGAAGCGCAGCCCGCCGTCGGGGTCGACGACGGATCGCACCGGCGTGCGTGCGAGCTCAGCCCCGGTGTCGACGGCGTGCACCACGACCTCCCCTGAGCCGCGCAGCGTGAGGCCGAAGGCGGGCGGCAGCCGGTACCGGATCACGCCGTTCGCGGCCGTCTCGGCCAGTTCGGCGGCGAGAGTGAGCACCCGGCGACCGGAGACCCGCACCTCGATGGCGCGGGCGTCGTCGCCCTCGAGCTCGAGGGCAGGTTCGGTCAAATCGAGCTTCATCTCAGTGCGGCCGCTTATCGCTCAGCCGGTGAGATGTTCATCGGATGTTCAAGTACCGTCCTCCTCGGACCAGCCTACTGTCTGAGAGTTCTCACAGACAAGCTCGCGGGTGGCCGTGACTCCGGGGCGATGAACGCCCGGAAAACCGAAAAACCCGCTGGATCTCGAGGATCCAGCGGGTTTTCGTGAAGTGCGGAGACGGAGGGATTTGAACCCTCGGTGCCCCGTGAAGGGCACTCCACCTTAGCAGGGTGGTGCACTAAGCCGGACTATGCGACGTCTCCTGAGCGAGAGCTTTCGCAAACGCACATGCACCATCCTAACGGCACCGCGGCATCCGATTGAACATGGGCTCACCGGATGCCGCGCCGCGGCTACTGGTCTTCGACGGGGCGACCGGACGAACAGGTCTGCTGCGAGGCATCCTGACCGTAGACGTTGCTGGGCAGCGCCGTCGCGGTCGGTGCCGGGTCGGTGGTCACCGGGGCGTCGGTGGCCGCGGGGTCCTCCGTCGCCGGGTCGGTCGGTGTGGCGCTGGCGGAGGGGTCGGGCACCGACAGGAAGTCGGCCTCACCGGGCGCGAGGGTGGGCGAGACGTCCGCGTTGATGGCCGCGATGAGGTCGGCGGCTGCCGTCTCATCGGGCTCGACGCCGCCGTCGACGTAGTTGATCGGGTACTGCACGAACACGACCTTGTCCAGCGGGATGTCCTTGAGCGCCATGGCGATGGACACCATGGTGTCCATGCTCTTCAAGGTGTTCGACAACTCCATGTTGTCGACCGCGGCCTTGGCGATCGAGTAGAGCTTGATCGGGTCGCTGAGCGTGTCGGAGCTCTTCAAGGTGCGCGCCAAGGCGGAAAGGAACACCTGCTGGTTGCTGATACGGCCCAGGTCGCTGCCGTCGCCGACACCGTGGCGGGTGCGCAGGAACTGCAGGGCCTCGAGGCCCTTCAGCTCATGCAGACCGGCGGGGATGTTGAGGTCGGTGTACGAGTCGACGATGGGCTCGGCGATACACACGGGCACCCCGCCGACGGCCTCGGACATGGCCGCGACACCGTTGAACTGCACGAGTGCGGCGTAGGGGATGGACAGGCCGGTGAGCGCCTCCACGGTCTTGACCGTGCAGGCCAGGCCGCCGTAGTTCAGAGTGGTGTTGATCTTCTGGCTGCTCATGGCACTGAAGGTGCCGCCATTGGGGTCCGGGCACTCCGGAATGGGCACGAAGGTGTCCCGGGGGAAGCTGACCACGGTGGCGCTGCTGT
Source organism: Cryobacterium sp. PAMC25264 (assembly GCF_019443325.1). NCBI lineage: Bacteria > Bacillati > Actinomycetota > Actinomycetes > Micrococcales > Microbacteriaceae > Cryobacterium > Cryobacterium sp. PAMC25264. The sequence continues at coordinate 3,762,057 of NZ_CP080383.1, read as the reverse complement.
GGTCTTCAGCGATGTGCAGCAACATGGTCACGTCGTTGAGCACAGACGTTTCCTCGTCGGGGTCGCCGTAGCCATCCCCCTGGCCCGCACGGCTGTCGCTACCGACGAGGAGCAGGTTGGCACCGCCGTCGATCGAGCTGATGGAGGGAATGGGGCCGTCGGTCTCGTTGTCCAGCGTGACGCCGGGCTTCACGCTCGCAGCCACGTTGAGGGTGGCGAGGGCGGCGACGGACACGCCGCTCACCATCACCACGGCGAGGGCGGCGGCGAGGACCTTGGCGACGTTGGCGAACGCGTTGGAGCGCTTGAGCCGTCCGTGCCGGGCGATCGTGCTGATCTGCGTCGATCGTCTGGAGCGGGGGCGCAACTGGTCGCTCACTCATTTCCTTTCGTCGTGCTGCAGGTTCGGCCGCCTGATGGCGGAGGGCGTGGGATTCGAACCCACGAGACATTTCTGCCCACCAGTTTTCAAGACTGGCTCCATCGGCCGCTCGGACAGCCCTCCAAGTTCGGGTACCGGGCCGTGCCACAACGGGCACGGTCGAACTACGAACTGCGCCCGATCTTAGCCGATAGCAGAATGTGCAGCCTGACACGCGAGGCTGACAAGCGACTGCACGCGCCCGTTCTGGGGGTTAGAGGCTGCTCAGAACCACGGCCAGGCCGTCGTCCTGCACGCTCACGGTGAGTTCGCTGGCCGCCTCGAGCACCTCGTCGGGTGACTGGCCCATGGCCACGCCACGGCCCTCTGAGCCGGCCCAGAGCAGCATGTCGATGTCATTGCGGCCGTCGCCCACGGCCATCACCCGGCTGCGTGGGATGCCGAACTCGGCACGCACCCGCTCCATGGCGGTGGCCTTGTTCACGCCGTCCGGTGCGATGTCGAGCCAGGCGGTCCAGCCGATCGCGTAGCTGACCTGGTTCAGCCCCATCTGTTCGACCACCTGGAGGAAGTCGTCCATGTCGTGGTCGGGCGAAACAACCACGACGCGGGTGGCGTCGTGCAGCAGCAGCTCCTCGAAGGGAACGTGCTCGCTGTCCAGGCCGATGGTGGAATCGGGGAACGCCTCGGTGTACCGGTAGAAGCCGTGCTCGTCCTCGACGGCGTAGCGGGCGTCAGTGAGGTGCGAGCGGATGGAGAGGAGCACGTCGCTGGGGTTGAAGGTCTCGACCCATTCCCTGCGGTAGCCCATCGGGGCATCCGGGTCGCGGTGCAGGGTGATGGCGCCGTTGGAGCACACCACGAATCGCGGAGTGATCTCCAGGCGGTCCAGAACCGGGAGGGTCGCCGCGGCGCTCCGCCCGGTGGCGAGCATGATCTGGTGGCCGGCGGCAGCCACCCGGCGCACCTGCCTCACGACGGCCTCGCTGATGGTGCCGTCCTCGTGCAGGGTGGTGCCGTCGATATCGAGGGCGACGAGCCAGGGCGCGTCGGTGGTGACGGTCATCGGATAGGCGTGAGGACTTCGAGCCCGCCGAGATAGGGCTGCAGAGCTTCGGGGACGCGCACCGAACCGTCGGCCTGCTGGTGGGTTTCCAGGATGGCGACGATCCAGCGGGTGGTCGCCAGGGTGCCGTTCAGGGTGGCGACCGGGGCGGTCTTGCCGGTCTCCGTGCGGTAGCGGATATCCAGGCGGCGCGCCTGATAGGTGGTGCAGTTGCTCGTGCTGGTGAGCTCGCGGTAAGCGTTCTGGGTGGGCACCCAGGCCTCGATGTCGTACTTGCGGGCGGCGCTGGAGCCGAGGTCGCCGGCGGCGACGTCGATCACGCGGTAGCTCAGACCCAGGGCCTGCAGCATGTTCTCCTGCAGCGCCACGAGGCGCAGGTGCTCGGCTTCGGCGTTCTCCGGCAGCACGTAGGTGAACATCTCGAGCTTGTTGAACTGGTGCACGCGGATGATGCCGCGGGTGTCCTTGCCGCCCGACCCGGCCTCGCGGCGGTAGCAGGTGGACCAGCCGGCGTAACGCAGCGGCCCGTCGGTGAGATCGAGGATCTCGTCACTGTGGTAGCCGGCCAGGGCCACCTCGCTGGTGCCGGTGAGGTACAGGTCGTCGGCGGGCAGGTGGTAGATCTCGTCGGCGTGCTCGCCGAGGAAGCCCGTGCCGTCCATGATCTCGGGGCGCACCAGGGTGGGCGTGATCATCGGGATGAAGTCGGCCGCGAGCGCGTGATCGAGGGCCATGTTCATCAGGGCGATCTCGAGCCGAGCGCCGATGCCGCGCAGGAAGTAGAAGCGGGCGCCGGAGACCTTGGCGCCGCGGCCCATGTCGATGGCGCCGAGCAGCTCACCGATCTCGAGGTGGTCCCGGGCCTCGACGTCGAAGGTCGGGATCTCACCGTGAGTGCGCAGGGTGGCGAAGTTGTCTTCGCCGCCTGCGGGTACGCCGTCGATGATCGGGTTGGCGATGGTGCGCATCACACTCGTGAAGCGGGCCTCGGCCTCCGCGGCGACGACGCCGGCCGCCTTGACCTCGGCGGCGAGGCTCTGCGCCTGGGCGACGAGGGCCTTCTTCTCGGCCGGCGGGGCCTGGGCCACGGTCTTGCCGAAGGCATTCTGCGACGCCCGCAGGGCCTCGAAGCTCGTGATGGACGCCCGACGGTCGGCGTCGGCGGCGAGCGCCTCGTCGACGGCCGCGACGGAGTCACCCCGCGCCTCCTGCGATCGCTTGACGAGGTCGGGATTTTCGCGTAGCAGCACCGGATCAATCACTCGGTCAGTCTACAAGCGCCGCATGCCCCGCCCGGTGGCCTGTTGCTAGCCTGAGCGAATGGCCGCTCCCAGTTCCGCCCCGCGTGAGGCCGCATCCGTCGTTCGTCGGGCCGCTGTGGTCTACAACCCGGTGAAGACGGATGTCGTGCGGTTGCGCGCCGGGGTCACCGCCGCTGCCGCCGCTGCGGAGTGGGGCGAGACGCTGTGGTTCGAGACCAGCGTGCAGGACCCCGGGCAGAGGGTCACCCGTCAGGCGTTACGCCTGGGTGTGGACCTGGTTCTCGTCGCGGGCGGCGACGGCACGGTGCGCGCCGTCGCGGAGTCGCTGCGCTCCGCTGAGGTTCCATTGGGCGTGCTGCCGGTGGGCACCGGGAACCTGCTGGCGCGCAATCTGCAGCTACCCCTGAACAGCCTCGACGACGCCATCGTGATCGCCTTCACCGGCGAGAATCGGGCGATCGACCTGGGCATCGCTTCAGTGACCTACGCGGACAACCGCATCGAGGACCACGCCTTCCTGGTCATGGCCGGCCTCGGCCTCGACGCCCAGATGATCGCAGCCACCCGCCCAGACCTCAAGAAGCAGGTGGGCTGGCTGGCCTATGTGGACGCGGGCATGCGCGCTCTGCCCAAGGCCGAGCAGTTCCGCATCCGGTACAACCTGGGCACCCGCAGCGAGCATCAGGCGCTCGTGAGCACCATCCTGATCGCCAATTGTGGTGTGCTGCCGGGCAACATCCAGTTCCTGCCCGAGGCGCTGGTCGACGACGGGATCCTGGACATCGCCGTGCTGCAGCCGCGTGGGGTGCTCGGCTGGTTGAAGATCTGGCGCCGCGTCACCTGGCAGAACGGCGTGCTGCGCCGCTTCGCCGTGGGGCGGCGCATCATCGAACTCACCGAGACCGACGACGAGCGGGCCATGACCGTGCTGCGCGCCACCGACATCCGCATTGTGCCCGACAAGCCGCAGGAGTTCGAGCTGGACGGCGACGAGTTCGGGCTGGTCCGCAGCGTCTTCCTGCGCGCGGATGCCGGGGCGCTGCTGGTGCGGGTGCCGGCCGTTCTCAGCCGGTGATGCGCCGACGGGCCCGCCAGGCGGCCGCGTGCCAGAACAGCAGCCCGGCCAGGATGATCAGGCCAGCCGTCAGCGCAGACGGCGCCACCGAGTAAGCCACCTGCTGCACCAACATGCCGAACGGCATCGGCCCGGTGCCGCTGTAGGAATAGTTTGCAAACCCAAAAGTCGCCGACGACAGCTGCAGGGCGGTCGCGCCACCGACGAGCACTAACGCGAGCACCCAGAGCAGCGCGATGAACGGGTTCCACCGCGGCCGTTCCAGTTCGTCGTGGAAGACATCCGAGTCGAAGCCCAACGGGTCGAGGTCACCGATCTCGTCGGCTGTGCCGGTGCCGGCGAATACGGCGGCGGTCGGCGAGCTGGGCCCGGCCGGCGGGGGGCCGATCCGTGCAGCATTACCGCGTACGGCACCACCTCGGGAGGTGCCGACCGGAGCCGCAGCCGGCTGGGCCGCCTGGGAGTCACCGGCCTGGTAGCCACGTTGGTAGATGGCATCGTGGCGCGGGTCGAACGCCGGCCGGTCGGTTCCTCCCGGGGTGCTCACGCGCCCGGCTCCCCCGAGATCAGGCCGCGCAGCCAGTCCCTGGCCTCGATGAAGACCTCGTCGTTGTAGCGGGAGGTGAACACATTGGGCTGTTTGTCGGCCCGCGGGTAGGAACCCAGGAAGAGCACCTTGGGGCTGAAGCGGCGAAGGCCCAACAGGGCATCCGCCACCCGCTCGTCGAAGATGTGCCCGTCGGCGTCGATGACGAATCTGTATCGACCCATGGCATCGCCGATCGGCCGGGATTGAATGAGGCTGAGATTGACCCCGCGGGTGGCGAACTGCTCGAGCATGTCGAGCAGTGCGCCGGCGCGGTCCTCGGGCAGTTCCACGATCACGCTGGTCTTGTCGGCGCCGGTGGGGGCGGGGATGACCGTGGTGCGGCCCACGAGCACGAACCGGGTGACGGCGTTGGGGTTGTCGCCGATGTTGCGGGCGAGCACGACCAGGTCGTGGTGCTTCTCGATGCCCGGCGGAGCCACGGCGGCATCGGCAGGTCCGGGCTCGAACAGGGCGGCCGCGGCGGCCACATTGCTCGAGGAGGGGATGTGACCGTGCTTGGGCAGGGTGCCTTCCAGCCAGCTGCGGCATTGCGCGTACGCCACCGGGTGGGCGTTCACGATCTTGACGTCCTCGAGGGCGGTGCCGGGCCGGGCCACGAGCACGAAGTTCACGGGCACCAGGTACTCCCCGATGATCCGCAGATTGGGCACGCTCGCGAGGGCGTCCTGGGTGGCGCTGACGCCGCCGTCGACGGAGTTTTCGATGGCGATCATGGCGGCCACGCTGCGCCCGCTCACGACGTCGGCGAAGGCCTCGCCCACATTGTTGACGGCCCGCCACGGCAGGCCCTGGGCCTCCGGAACCTGGGCGAGGGCGGCCTCGGTGAAGGTTCCCGCCGGCCCCAGGAAGCTGTAGTGCACATCGGGAGTCTCTGGCATGGCTCACAGCCTAGTTGGAGTGCAAGACTGGGGGCATGAACGAACGCGCAGGCACCCCGGCCCAGAAATCCGATCTGATCGACGTCGAAGCCCTCATCAGGGCGTATTACGACCTGAAGCCGGATGTCTCGGTTCCGGCTCAGCGGGTCGTCTTCGGCACCTCCGGCCACCGGGGCAGCTCGCTGAACACCGCGTTCAACGAGAACCACATCCTCGCCACCACCCAGGCCATCGTGGAATACCGCGCCGGCCAGGGCATCACGGGACCGCTGTTCATCGGCGCCGACACCCACGCGCTCAGCGGCCCCGCAACCACGACGGCCCTCGAGGTGCTCGTGGGCAACGACGTGCGTGTGCTGGTCGATGAGTTCGACGACTACGTGCCCACCCCGGCGCTCTCGCACGCAATCCTCGCCTACAACCGCGCCGGCCACGACGACCAGGCGGACGGTATCGTCGTCACCCCGAGCCACAACCCGCCCATGGACGGTGGCTTCAAGTACAACCCGCCGCACGGTGGACCCGCCGACAGCGACGCCACCTCGTGGATCGCCAACCGCGCCAACGAGATCATCGAGGGCGGCATGCGCGATGTGCGCATGAGTGAGCCCAGCGCCGTCGAGACCTACGACTTCCGCGGCCACTATGTCGACGACCTCGAGAACATCATCGACATGAAGGCCATCAAGGCCAGCGGCATCCGCATCGGCGCCGACCCGCTGGGCGGGGCGAGCGTGGGCTACTGGGGCGCGATCCGCGACCGCTACGAGCTCGACCTCACCGTGGTCAACCCGCACGTCGACCCCACCTGGGCGTTCATGACGCTCGACTGGGACGGCAAGATCCGGATGGACCCGTCCAGCCCCTCCGCGATGGCCTCTGTGCTGGCGCACAAGGACGAGTTCGACATCCTCACCGGCAACGACGCCGACGCAGACCGGCACGGCATCGTCACGCCGGACGCCGGCCTGATGAACCCGAACCACTTCCTGGCCGTGGCCATCGAATACCTCTACAGCCACCGCGACGCCTGGCGGGCGGATGCCGCGATCGGCAAGACGCTGGTCTCCTCCACCATGATCGACCGCGTCGCCGGGTTCCTCGGCCGCGAGCTGTGGGAGGTCCCGGTGGGCTTCAAGTGGTTCGTGCCCGGCCTCATCGACGGCTCGGTCGCGTTCGGCGGTGAGGAGAGCGCCGGAGCGAGCTTCGTGCGCTTCGACGGCACCGTCTGGACCACCGACAAGGACGGCATCCTGCTGGCCCTGCTCGCCTCGGAGATCGTCGCCGTGACCGGCAAGTCGCCCAGCGTGCGCTACGCCGAACTGGCCGAGCACTTCGGTGCCCCGGCCTACGAGCGCATCGACGCCGTGGCCACCCCGGCCCAGAAGGCGGCGCTCAGCAAGCTCGACGGAGACGCCATCACCGCCACCGAGCTCGCCGGCGACAAGATCATCGGTGCGCTCAGCCACGCCCCGGGCAATGGCGCGGCCATCGGCGGCGTGAAGGTCTTCACCGAGTACGCCTGGTTCGCCGCCCGGCCCAGCGGCACCGAAGACGTCTACAAGATCTACGCCGAGTCGTTCAAGGGCCCGGAGCACCTCAAGCTGGTGCAGATCGAGGCCAAGGCCATCGTCGACGCCGCGATCAGCTAGCGCCCAGCGCGAGTTGCGCGAAAATGCCCCTTCACGAGCCGTGAAGGGGCATTTTTTCGCAAGTGGGCGTGCCGGTGTTGGCCTGGCGAGCTACGGGATGCTCCAGTAGTACGCGGTGCCGCCCGGGTGCTTCTCGGTGATGGCGAAGTCCACCGAGAGGTAGTCGGTGTCGTCGGTGTGCCCGGCGTAGAAGATCTCGATGTCGTCGCCGCTGCCCTCGATGCGCGACACGACGGCGGTGTGGTCGCGGTCGCCGGAGTTGTCCCAGTCGAACTGCACAACGTCACCGAGCTTCACCTGGTCGCGCTGGTCGTCGGTGAGCGCGGTGGCCCGGCCGGAGTCGGCGATGTAGTTCATGAACGCCGTCGAGCTCACCCACGGTGACGAGAAGTCGAAGTCCGAACCGGTGCCGCTGGTCCACCAGTCCTCGTCCATCGCCCAGCCGCGGGCGACAAGCGACTGGCTGGTGAAGTTCACGCAGTCGTTGCCGTCGACCACACCGTATTCGTCGGTGTTGTAGTCGCTCCAGTAGGTGAGCGCGTAGCTCAGCTGGGCCTGCACCGCGGGGTCCACGTCGACCGGGGAGGCCGTGGTCGCGGGGGTCTCACGCGGCTCGGATTCCTGCACGGCGGTGCTGGCGGCATCCGCTGCGGTGGAGGCCTGCGTGGAGTCTCCCTGGCGGGCACCCGAGGCCAAAGCCACCGACCCGACGACGATTCCGCTGAGTACCAAGGCGACAACGCCGATCCGTGCTGGTCGAGCTAAAGCCACAACTACCTCTATTCGGGGGGAGAATCATCAAGCGAACCACAGGTTTGTTTGAAGAGTCTGGGACAGATCCATGAGACTTCCGGTGAGGTCGACTGCGCACGGCTTCGGCCTAGACGACGCTCCAGTAGCTGACGCTGCCGCCCGAGCGGGCCAACGATTCGTCCACCGAACGGTAGTCGGTGTTGTTGGTGTGACCGGCGTAGTAGATCTCGGTTCCGGTGGCGGTGTGCTCGACCCGCGTGACGATGCCGGTGTGGTCCTTGTCGCCGGAATCGTCCCAGTCGAACTGCACGATGTCACCTACCTTGACCTCGGCGCGCTGGTCGGCGCGAAGGGGCGTGGCCCGCTCCGGGTGGGCGGCGAGATAGGCGGCGAAGGCCGTGGAGCTGGCCCAGGCCGGGCTGTACTGGCCGCCGATGAACGACCACTCGGCGTCCATGGTCCAGCCGCGCGCGATGAGGGACTGGCTGGTGAAGTTGACACAGTCATTGCCCGGGATGGCGCCGTAGACGGAGGAGTTGTAGACCTGCCAGTGGGCGAGGACGTAATCGATCTGGGCGGTGATCCGCGGGTCGGGCACGTAGGTGAAAGTGAGTTCCGGCGTCACGGGGGCGATGGTCGCGGCCGCGTCGGTGGCGGTCGCCGCGGCGATGGCGCTGCCGGCGGTGGGTTCGATGGCCTGGGTGAGGGCGGCGGCGGCGACCGAGCTGTGGTCGGCCGAGGTGCCGTCCGTCGACGCTCCGGCTGGCGTGCCCTCGGCGGTGCTGACGCTTGCTCCGCCGACCACCTGCACCGGCGCATCCGTACCAGCGAAGAGGTTCACGGTGACCGAGCCCGTCGTGAGGTCGGTGGCGGCGGGGGTCTGCAGGGTCACGGTGTCGTCGGTCGCCGAGACCACCGTGGCGGGGTTTCCGCCGAAGCTGGCGCTGGTCACGGCGGCGAGGTCGGTGCCGGTGACAGTCACCAGGGTGCCGCCGGTGACCGGGCCGGCCGGGGTTCCGTCAGCCGCGACGACGGCGCTGCGGATGATCGGCTGGGCCGGCTCGATCACCGTGGGCACGGTGATGGTGGCCGAGGGGGTGGGCGTTGCCGTGGTGACGGCAGTGCTGGCCGCGACGGGCGCTGTCGCCACGGCGCTGAAGGCTCCGCTGTCGACGACGAGGCTGCCGACGATCGCGACGACCGTGCAGCCGGCGGTGACGCTTGCGACGATCACCAGGTGGCGCTTTCGCTGCGCCTTCTTCAGTTGGCGTTTGAGTTGTCTGCGGGTGGATTTACGGGAGTCTGGCGAAGGAGCGGGGCGCACGAAGTCGTTTCTCGTCGGCTGGGTGGGGACCCGTTAGGAAAACATGCCCACGTGAGTGAAACCTGTGCGGAGCCTCGTAAACCGCCGCACGGCCCCGCTGATCAGTTGTAGTTGGGTGCCGCCGGCAGGCCGAAGAACTCCTCGAGCGTGGTGACACCGGTGTTGTGCATCTCGGTGGCCAGGTCGATGCCGATGTACCGGAAATGCCAGGGTTCGTACTCGTAGCCGGTCACGTCGACCTTGTCGGCCGGGTAGCGCAGGAGGAAACCGAAACGCCAGGCGTTGGCGGCGAGCCACTGCCCGTGCGGGGTGTCGCCGAAGCAGGCCGCGAGGGAGCACTGGCCGGGCTGGGCGCTGATGTCGATGGTGAGCCCGGTCTGGTGCTCGCTGGTTCCCGGGCGGGCCGTGCTGAGGTCGGCGCCGGCCTGGCCGAGGTTGGCGATGTCCTTGTTATAGACGTTGGTCTGCGTGTCGAAGCTGCGGTAGGCGCTCTGCGATTGCAGCGCCAGCCCGGTCTCGGCGGTGAAGGCGGTGAAGAGCGCGACGACGGCGTCGGAGGCTTCGTGGCGCATCGTCGGCTCGTTGGCGTAGGGAATCGGCACGTCGACGAGGTCGTCCGGGCTGTAGTCCACCGGGTTCAACGGCCTGAGCTTGTCCACGACCACCCAGATGCTGTTGGGGTCGTCGATCGAGTGGGCCGCGCGGTCGAAGGTGGGCGCCGGAGCGGCCTCGGGAGCGGCCGACGGTGACGGCCGCACCGGCTCGGCAGGTGCGG